>NZ_QXNY01000004.1:300547-600547 GCF_003572205.1 Algihabitans albus | reverse complement strand
AAACCAGCGGAAGTCAAGCAGTCTGCGCCAGCGCCCGAAGCCGGTTCAATTCGGCTGCATCACCTCATAGGGCGAGTCGAGGGAAAAGGCGGGGATATCGATTTCGAAGTTCTGGCCGGCCTCGGGGCCGTCGCAGCGAACCAGTTGATAGCGTCCCACCATCATGCCCGAGGGCGTCGGAAGCGGGCAGCCGCTGGTATACTCGAAGCGCTGCCCCGGTGAGAGCGTGGGCTGCTCCCCCACCACGCCGGCACCCCGCACCTCCTGAATGCGACCGCGCGCATCGGTGATATGCCAGTAGCGGCTGACGAGTTGCACCGTTTCCTCGCCCCGATTCTCGATGTTCACCTGATAAGCCCAGACGAAACGGTCGTCGGTCGGGGACGACTGATCGTCGAGATAGATGGGCCGCACGGTCACACGGATCCCCAGGTCGTTTTTTCGTAGATTCCGCCTTCGTGCATAGCGCCTTTAGATCCTCTACCAGCTTTCAAAAGAGTGACACGGCTGCGGGACGGAACCAAGCCCCGCAAACGACAAGCCCTGCAAGTGATCTGCGGTTTCAGCGCCGGCCGAACAGCTTTTCGATATCGGCCAGCTTCAGCTCAACGTAAGTCGGCCGGCCATGGTTGCATTGGCCACTGTGGGGCGTGGCCTCCATCTGGCGCAGCAAAGCGTTCATCTCCTCGGCGTTGAGCTGCCGGCCGGCCCGCACGGACCCGTGACACGCCAAGGTGCCGCAGACCTCCTCAAGCCGCTCCTTGAGGCTCAAGGCCTGATCCCATTCGGACAGCTCGTCGGCCAGATCGCGCAACAGGCCTTGAAGGTTCGGTTGGCCGAGCAGCGCGGGCACTTCGCGCACGGCGACGGCGCCGGCGCCGAAGGCCTCGAATACCAGGCCCAACTCGGCCAGTTCCCCGGAGCGCGCCAGCAGACGCTCCACTGCCGGCTCTTCCAGTTCGACCACTTCGGGGATCAACAGGAGCTGGGTCTTCACACCGCCTTCGGCCAACTGTCGCTTCATGCGTTCGTGCACGAGGCGCTCATGCGCGGCATGCTGATCTACGATCACGATGCCGTCCTGGGTTTGCGCGACGACGTAGGTGCCGTGTAACTGCGCGCGCGCCGCGCCGAGCGGATAGTCCAACGCCGGCGTCACGGACTCGGAGAGAACTTCGCTGCGCGCCGCCGGCGCGTCGTTCAGATCCGGTAGCGGGGCATGGTAGGTCGCAGCCGCCTCGCGCAAACCGCCACCGAGCCCGGCACCGTAGGATTCGCCGTAAGCCGGCTGTCCGGAGACAGCCTGCGACGGCCGCCAAGCACCGCCGCCGGTGAAAGATGCCGGTGCGGGGCCTTCTTGCGGCCGGAAGGCGCCAAGCGCCGCTTGGGCGACGCTGGTCGAGGCGCGATGCCCGGCCTCGGCAAGGGCATGGCGGCAGGCACCGACAATCAGCCCCCGCACCAGGCCAGCCTCGCGGAACCGCACCTCCGCCTTGGCCGGATGTACATTGACATCGACCGCTTCGGCCGGAGCCTCCAGGAACAGCGCCGCCACCGGATGACGGTCGCGCGCCAGGAAGTCGGCGAAGGCACCGCGCAGCGCGCCCAACAACAGGCGATCGCGCACCGGCCGGCCGTTGACGAAAAGATACTGATGCTGCGCCGTGGCCCGGTTGAAGGTCGGAACGCCGATCAGACCGGTCAGACGAAAGCCTTCGCGCTCGGCCTCCACGGCCAAGGCGTTCTCCGCGAAGTCCTTGCCGAGAAGAGCGCCGAGCCGCCGCAACCGAGCCTCCAAAAGACCGTTGCCAGTCAGATCGAGGTCCGCGCCCAAGTCCGGGTGAGCCGATTCCAGCCGCAGCAGCGTCTTTTCGCCATCGCCGAGCGTGAAACCCACCTGAGGGTTCGCCATCGCCAAGCGCATGAGCGTGTCGCGACAGGCCTGCAATTCCGCCCGCGGCGACTTCAGGAACTTGAGCCGCGCCGGCGTCGCATAGAAGAGGTCGCGCACCTCGACCCGCGTGCCCGGCGGCTGTGCCGCCGGCTTGGGCTGTCCCTGGCGCCCGCCCTCGACGGTCAGAGACCAGGCTTCGGTCGCCTCTCTAGGACGACTGGTCAATGTCACGCGCGCCACCGCACCGATGGAGGGTAGCGCCTCACCCCGAAAGCCGAGACTGCGGATATGCACCAGATCGTCGTCGGGCAGTTTCGAGGTGACGTGCCGCTCGACGGCGACCTCCAGTTCGTCGCGACTCATGCCGCAGCCGTCGTCGGTGACTGCGATCAGCGCCCGCCCGCCGTCGCGCAGCAGCACCTCGATCCGTCCGGCGCCGGCGTCGAGAGCGTTCTCCACCAATTCCTTGACCGCCGCCGCCGGCCGCTCGATGACCTCACCCGCAGCGATCCTGTTGACCAAGGTCTCCGGCAATCGGCGCAGGGCACGCGTTGGGGCTGAGGACTCCGAGAGTGTCACGGTGAGATGCGCTCCAGGTACGCGCGTGCCAGCACTTTGCCTTCCTCCACCGCCGGCTGATCGAAGGGATCCACCTCGAGCAGATGCGCGGCCAGGATCGTCTCCAGCATGAAGTGCATGAAGAGGCCGCCGAGCGTTTCCTCGTCCACAGCGTCGATCAGGATCTGGCGGGTCGGGCGGCCGTTGCGGATCAGAGTGTCGGCCGTGGCCCGTGCTTCGGCATCCAGGAGATCGCCCATCCGCCGGCCCGCCAGATAATCCAACCGCGGATCGTCGAGCAGTTCCGGATCGACCCGTCGCCCCTCGCCTTGCGTGTCCATGCGCAGCACGGAAAACATCTTGTCCCAGGGACCGGCAAGATAGAGCTGAAGCTGGCTGTGCTGATCGACGGTGCCCATAGCCCGGATCGGGGTCGTCCCCTTGCCGTCCTTGCCAAGACTCTCCGCCCAAAGCTGCCGATACCAGAGGCCGAAGTGAGCCAGGCGGTCCAGGTAGGGCATCAGCACGGTCTGCGTGATGCCGTTGGCGCGCTGCAGACCGATCGAAACCGCCGCGCCCAGTGCCGGCGCCGCCCCCTCGGTCGTCGTCGCCGAGAGCGTGCCGTCCAAAACTGCTGCGGCGCCCGCCCGCAAGGCTTCCAGGTCGAGGCCGGCAAGGCTGGCCGGCAAGAGCCCGACGTTGGTCAGCACCGAAAAGCGTCCGCCGACCCCGGTGTTGTGGTCGAGGACCGGCAGCCGGAACCGCTCGGCCAGTGCCTTGAGCGAAGACTCCCTGGGCTCCGTGATCACCGCAACGCGCGCGGCCAGACGCGATTCGTCCACCTCGCGCAACAGCGCATGCAACAGGATCGCGAATTGGCAGAGGGTCTCCGCCGTGCCGCCGGATTTGGAGATGGCGATCACCCCCAGACGTGACAGATCCACCGAGGTGAAAAGCGCCGAAAAACTGTCCGGATCGACATTGTCCAGGAAGATCAGCTTCGGTCGCCCGGCCGGAGGTCCGAACCCGCGATCGACAAGCGCGTTCAGAGTCTGACCGCCGAGCGAGGAGCCCCCGGTGCCGAGCACCGCCACGTGACTGCAGGTCTCCATCAGGGTCGCGGCCACATCGCGCAACGGTCCTAGATCGTCGCTCTGATCGGGAACCTGCAGGAGCGGCAGACTGCCATCCTGTCTCTGCTGAGCAAGCTGCGCCACCGCGGGCGCCAGCGCGCCGAGAGATCGCGCGAAGGTTGCTTCGTCGAGCCCGCCCTTGCCGACGGCGCTGGCTAAGCAGGCTGAATGATCGATCATGAAAGGCATGGCGGAGAACCTAGCAGTGCCGTGGAGTCTCGCAAAGCAGTCCTCGCCTTCGAGCGGCGCTGTCGCCGCAGATATCACAGCGTCGTAACCCGATGGCCGGCTTATGACGGGAGCTGCGCCAGGCGAAACGCTTCCCGGCTTGCGCCCCGGACCGGGCTGGCCTAGGAGACGGAGGTGATGGAGCCGCCTCTACAGGACCGGGGAGACAATGCGTCGGTTATCGGCGTTCCACCGCGGGATGCGGTGAGCGACCGGCCTTCTGCGCAGCCGCAGGCTGCGATTCACCGCCTGGTTCCTCTGATCTTTTCGCTCGTTGTCCTGGGCTATTTCGCCTTGCAGGTCGTCTTCCGGGTGCTCTCGTCCGGCAATCTGGGATTGGACGAAGCCGAGCAGCTGGTGATGGCCCAGAGCCTCGAGGCCGGCTACGGACCGCAGCCGCCGCTCTATACTTGGCTCTTCCTGGCGCTACAGCCGCTCACCGGCCAGGGCGTTCTAACCCTCGCCCTGCTCAAGTTCGGGCTGCTGGCGGTGACGCTGCTTGCCACCTATCGCCTCTGCCGGCAGCTTTTCGGCGATCCTCTGGTCGCGGCAGTGGCGGCGCTCAGTGTCTTCTATCTCCCGCAGGTCGCCTGGGAATCCCAGCGCGCGCTGACACACTCGGTCATTGCCTTGGCGGCCGTAGCCGTGACCTGCACGCTCTTCGTCGACTTGGTGAGCAAAAGGCGAAGCCGGGACTACTGGCTCTTTGCGGTGGCGCTTGCCGCCTGCGCCCTATCCAAGCATAACGCGGTCTTGCTGCCGCTGGGCCTGCTGACAGCCGCTCTTCTGCTGCCGGCGACACGGCCGGCCCTGCTGGACAGGCGCCTGCTGCTGGCCTCGGGACTGACGGCGCTTCTGCTCCTGCCCAATGCGATCTGGATGGCGCTGAACAGTGAGGCGGTGCTCGCCCGAAGCGTGAAGCTCGACCTCGAGCCAACCACCGGCCCACTCGACAGTCTCTTTGCGATGGGCCGTGCGCTGCTCAACTTCGCCCTGCTTCCGGCAGTCCTGCTCGCCCTCCTCGCTCTCCTGCCGACCGCTGGAACGTCGCCCAGGAGACAGGTCGCGGCAGGCGTCAGACGGCTGCTCACCCTGGGCCTGGCGCTGGCGGCGCTAATGGTACTGCTGCTGGTGCTGGCCGCGTCGGCCGACACCCTGAAGGACCGCTGGCTCACCCCGCTGCTGTTCCCGGCAGTCCCTGTCGCACTGGCCTGGATGGCACCGCGCCTCGACCGCAGGCACCTGAGATTGGCCGCCGCGGCAGCGATGGTCATCGCATTGGGCAGCATGGCGGTCTTGTGGCTGCGCCAGTTCGTGCCGCCGGACTGGGCCAGGCCGCCCAACATGGAAGCCCCCTTCGACGCCCTGGCCAGGGACCTGCCGAGCACGGGCACGCTGCTGAGCACCTCCAATTGGGTGGCAGGCAATCTGCGCCTGCACCGCCCCGGACTCGCAGCCATCACACCGGAGTACAGAGCCGCCCTGGATCCGCCGGCTGCCGGTCCGATCCTTCTGGTCTGGCAAGCACGAGACGGCGAGCAGCTTCCGACACCGCTCGCCGCGTTGGCTGCGGCCGCCTGGGGCGGCGATCTGCCCCCGAACCCTCCGGTCGAAACGCTGGAGGCGCCTTTTCCGGGCGGTGCTCCTTTGCTTTCGCTGCGCGTGATTCGGCTGGAGAGGTCGCCCGGCAATCCGTAAACCCAGCACTTGAAAACGAAGGGCGCCGCGAGCCTCCTAAGCTCGCGACGCCCCGATCGTCGGACGACACCGGCGGACTGCCCCACCGCATCGTCCGCTGCAGCCGTAAGCCTGGGACGCAAGCGCTCCTCGACCCGCGGATGGTCGCGACGCCCCCGTGACCGCCGCCGACGAACCTGGCGCTCTCGTCGACCGCAGCCGGACGCCGCGCAACGGGCCGGCAACGCTTGCGACGGTTACGGTCCGCGGCGCTTCGCCGCAGCTCGAAGGCCCGCAGACAGGGTGGGCCCTCCAAAAGCTGCAGCGATCGCGACTTGGATCGGCACCGGCCCAACGGACTCCCCGAAGTCGCCTCCATCGAGTCCCGCCTGGCCGGCGCACGGAGCCCGCTTTCGAACCGGCCGGCTGCTATCCTCCGAAAAAGCTAAGGACGCGCCGACGAGACCGCTCGGGACCATCCGGTAACCGCCTACGTGCTGACGTTCGATTTTGCCTGAACCGCCAGCGTGCGCAAGATGAAGTACAAGGACTCGAAGTTGTTTTCTGTGTAAAAAAGGCAAAACTGCACACAAATATTGCACATGCTACCCACAAATCGATCCACAGATCAAGATATAGCGCGTCTAATGCAGCCTCTTTCTGCTTCCGTCAAAGTTTTCGTGGCATCGGCGTCCAGGGCGCGCGAAACCCTGTAGAGACCGGACTATCGTTCGCAGTCGCGGCAATTCGCAGAATTATGGCGGTGAATTGACTCGTTTGCCGCAGCGCACTAAACACTTAAGTAGGATATCCAAGTCAAAATCGTGAGTCTCAGGTCTGACCGCTTCGTTCTGCAGAGTGCCTGCGAGCCCTGCAGCGACAGCCGGAGTCTCGCCTTAACGATCACCGCAATCGGTGAAGAAGCCGCAGGCGGCGGCGAGCCAAGGAGCGATACATGCCCGCTGAGGAGCAGGCCGTGAAACGGCCACTTTCGCCGCATCTGCAGGTCTATCGCCCGCAGCTGACGTCGGTCCTTTCGATCCTGCATCGAATCACCGGCCTGGCGCTCGCCGGTGGCACGCTGCTGCTGGTTTGGTGGTTGGTGGCGGCCGCAGTGGGACCGGAGGCCTACGCGAGCGCCACCGGGTTCATCGGCTCGTGGCTCGGCCTTTTCATGCTGCTGGGCTGGTCTGCCGCGCTCTTCTATCATCTCGCCAACGGCATCCGGCATCTGGTCTGGGACGCGGGCTACGGCTTCGAGCTGGAAACCGTCTACAGGTCCGGCTGGGCCGTCGTGATCGCAACCATCGCGCTCACCGCCCTGGCCTGGATCATCGGCCTGGTGATCTGGTAAAGGAGCAAAAATCCATGTCGATGAACCTGCGCAGCCCACTTGGACGCGTCCGCGGCCTGGGATCGGCCAAGGACGGTACCGGACATTGGTGGGCGCAGCGCCTCACCGCACTCGCCCTGGTTCCCTTAACGCTTTGGTTTGTCGCCGGCGTGATCGGCAACGTCGGTGCGGATCACGGCGAGCTGCTGGCCTGGATCGGCCATCCGGTAACGGCCGGGCTGTTTCTGCTGCTCATAGGCGCGACCTTCTATCACGCCACGCTCGGTGTGCAGGTCGTGATTGAAGACTATCTTCACAATGAGTGGATTAAGCTGGTCGCGTTGCTGTTGATGAAAGCGACCTTCGTTGTTTTAGGATTGGCAACGGCCTTGGCGGTTCTGTCGATCCTGTTCGCCTAGGGGTTCGTGCGCGAAACCGCTCGCAGGTTCGCGGTCGTATGAAGCTCCGGATTTTTGGGATCGATCAATCTTTCTGCCTTTAACCGGCTGCGGATTGATCTGAAGGGCGCAAGCTCGAAGCAAGAGGGCAAAAGACGCCATGGCCGAGAAGTCGAAGTCGCCGAAGACGTCAGCTAAGAAAGTCACCTCCAGCTACGATATCGTCGACCACAGTTACGACGTTGTGGTGGTCGGTGCCGGCGGCGCCGGACTGCGCGCCACGCTGGAGTTGGCGCAGTCGGGGCTGAAGACGGCCTGCATCTCCAAGGTCTTCCCGACCCGCAGCCATACGGTCGCCGCCCAGGGCGGCATCTCGGCCGCGCTCGGCAACATGGGCGCCGACGACTGGCGCTGGCATATGTACGACACGGTGAAGGGGTCCGACTGGCTCGGTGACCAGGATGCCATCGAGTACATGACCAAGGAGGCGATCCCGGCGATCATCGAGCTGGAGCACTACGGCGTGCCCTTCTCGCGCACGCCCGACGGCAAGATCTACCAGCGTCCCTTCGGCGGCATGACCACCAACTTCGGCGAAGGCACCGCCCAGCGCACCTGCGCGGCGGCCGACCGCACCGGCCATGCCATTCTCCACACGCTCTATCAGCAGTCGCTGCGCAACAACGCGGAGTTCTTCATCGAGTACTTCGCCCTCGACCTCATGATGGAGGATGGGGTCTGCCGCGGCGTCATGGCCTGGAATCTGGACGACGGCACGCTCCATCGCTTCCGCGCGCACAAGGTGATCCTGGCAACGGGCGGCTACGGCCGCGCCTACTTCTCCTGCACCTCGGCGCATACCTGCACGGGCGACGGCAACGCCATGGTGCTGCGCGCCGGCCTGCCGCTTCAGGACATGGAGTTCATCCAGTTCCATCCGACCGGAATCTATGGCGCCGGCTGCCTGATCACCGAGGGTTCGCGCGGCGAGGGCGGCTATCTGACCAACAGCGAGGGCGAGCGCTTTATGGAGCGCTACGCCCCCAGCGCCAAGGACTTGGCCAGCCGTGACGTGGTCAGCCGTTCCATGACCATGGAGATCCGCGACGGCCGCGGCGTGGGCGAGAACGGCGATCACATCTTCCTGCACCTGGAGCACCTGGACCCCAACGTGCTGCACGAACGCCTGCCCGGCATTTCAGAGACGGCGAGAATTTTCGCCGGCGTCGACGTCACCAAGGAGCCGATCCCGGTCATCCCGACCTGCCACTACAACATGGGTGGCATTCCGACGAACTATCACGGCGAGGTGCTGACCACGGTCGACGGCGATCCGGACAAGGTGGTGCCCGGCCTGATGGCGGTGGGCGAGGCCGGCTGCGTCTCGGTTCATGGCGCCAACCGCCTGGGCTCCAACTCTCTGCTCGACCTGGTGGTCTTCGGTCGGGCCGCCGGCAAGCGCTGCGCCGAAACCCTGCTGCCCGGCGAGTCGCACAAGCCGCTGCCCCAGGATTCGGCCGATCTGGCGCTGGAGCGTCTGGACCGTCTGCGCCATGCCGACGGCGAGACCGCGACCTCGGCACAGCGTCTCGAGATGCAGAAGATCATGCAGAACCACGCCGCGGTCTTCCGCACCGGCGACGTCCTGAAGGAAGGCGCCGATAAGCTGGAAGAGGCCTGGAAGCTGCGGGACGACGTCTCCGTCTCCGACCGCTCCATGATCTGGAACTCCGATCTGGTCGAGACCTTGGAGTTTGACAACCTGATCTATCAGGCGGTCGCGACCGTGCACTCGGCGCTGAACCGGACCGAAAGCCGCGGCGCACATGCCCGCGAGGATTTCACGGAGCGCGACGACGCCAAGTGGATGAAGCATTCGGTCGTTTGGGTCGAAGAGACGGGCAATGTTAGGTTCGACACCCGCCCGGTGCACATGAACCCGATGACCAACGAGGTCCAGGCCTTCCCGCCGAAAGCCCGGGTTTACTGATCCCAGTCGCCCTCCTCAGCGATTTGCACGAGAGAAAAGGCAGAGGATACCTATGGCCGAGTTCGCGCTTCCCGCAAACTCCAAGATCGGCAAGGGCAAGGCTTGGCCGAAGCCCGAGGGCGCCAAGAATGTCAAGACCTTCAAGGTCTATCGTTGGCAGCCCGAGGACGGTCGGACCCCAAGCATCGACAGCTACGAGGTCGACCTCGATAGCTGCGGTCCGATGGTTTTGGACGCGCTGATCAAGATCAAGAACGAGGTCGACCCGACCTTGACCTTCCGCCGGTCCTGCCGGGAGGGCGTATGCGGCTCCTGCGCCATGAACATCGACGGCACCAACACCTTGGCCTGCACCAAATACATCTCCGACATGCAGGACGACGTGAAGATCTACCCCCTACCGCACATGCCGGTGGTCAAGGATCTGGTTCCCGACCTGACCCATGCGATCACCCAATATTCCTCGATCGAACCCTGGCTGAAGAGCACGACACCGGCGCCCGAGCGCGAGCGTCTGCAAAGCCCTGAAGAGCGGGCCGAACTGGACGGGCTGTGGGAGTGCATCCTCTGCTTCTGCTGCACCACCTCCTGTCCGAGCTACTGGTGGAATGGAGATCGCTACCTGGGCCCGGCGATCCTGTTGCAGGCCTATCGTTGGATCGCCGACAGCCGCGACGAAGCGACCGGCGAGCGGCTCGACGAGCTGGAAGATCCCTTCCGGCTCTATCGCTGCCACACCATTATGAACTGCACCCGAACCTGTCCGAAGGGTCTCAACCCGGCCAAGGCCATTGCCGAGATCAAGAAGCTGATGGTCGAGCGCAAGGGCTAGCCAACCTTCTGTGGTCTGAAGAAAACGGCCGCCCGATGGGGTGGCCGTTTTGCCTTTCGGCCCACGCTTGGCGCAGGCCTACCATGCAGCCGATGACGGCTCTCCGACGGCACGCCCGCAGGTAACCTGGAGGCCCGCAGCACTTCGACGGGGAAGTCGATATGTACGTTCCGCCCGAGTTCCGGCTCGACGATCCGTCTGCAGTCGAAGCGCTGCTGGACAAGCACGACTTCGGTTTGCTGGTGACCGCCGGTCGGGAAGGACCCGAGGCAACGCATCTGCCCTTCGTCTATGACCGGGAACGCCGTCTGATCGAAGCGCATCTCTCGCGCGGCAACGCCCAATGGCGCAGCCTTGAAAAGCTGGCGAAGGAGGGTGGACAGGCACTGCTGATCGTCCAAGGGCCGCATGCCTACGTCTCGCCCCCTGGTACGAGACGCCGGCGTCGGTGCCGACCTGGAACTACCTCGCGCTCCATATCTACGGCCGGCCCCGTGCCATCGCCGACCGGGAGCGCCTCTATACACAGCAGCAGCGCCTCGCAGCCCGCTACGAGGACCCCGCCGTCTGGACCATGGACTCGGTGACCCCTGATCTTCTGGAGAAACTGCTGCGCGGCATCTACGGCTTCGAGTTGCCGCTCGACCGACTGGAGGCAAAGGCGAAGCTGAGCCAGAACAAGTCGGCCGGCGACCGGGCCGGGGTGGTTTCCGCTCTCGAGGCGGAAGAGCGCGCGGAGTCACGGGACACCGCCGGCTGGATGCGGCGCCTGACCGATCTGTAAGGCTGAAAGACGATCGGGCTGAAGCTAGGCTACAAAGATGACGATTCCGCCGGACGATAGACCGCTACCCGAAGGCAAGCCCGGGCTGTCACGCCACTCGCGCAGCCTGCTGATCCTGACCGGGCTGCTGGCGGTGGTCGCCGTGGCGACACTCTTCGTCGGCGAGGCGCCCGACGGCCCCGCGACCGATATCTGGAACCGGTCCTTCGATCTGCAGGCGCACCGCGCCGGGCGCGGCCTGATGCCGGAGAACACGCTCGCCGCCGTCCGTCATGCCCTGGAGATCGGCGTCACCACTCTGGAGCTGGACCTCGGCCTCACCGCCGACGGGATCGTGGTCGTCCTGCACGACCGTCGCCTCCACCCGGATCTCACCCGCGGGCCGGGCGGCGACTGGCTGGCCGAGGCGGGCCCGGCGGTCCGGAGCCTGACGCGTGCCGAGCTTTCCGCTTACGAGGTCGGACGCCTGAAGCCGGGCAGCGGGACGGCCAAGCGCTTCCCGGAACAGATGCCGGTCGAAGGTGCTCCTATTCCGTCTTTGGTCGAGGTCTTCGACTTAGCCGAAGCTCTCTCCGGGGAAACGATTCGCTACAACCTGGAAACCAAGATCGCACCGGGCGACTTGGCTTCGCCCGCGCCGGAGGCCATCGTCACCGCGTTGTTGCGGGACATCGCAGCAGCCGGTGTCGCGGAGCGCACGGCCATTCAATCGTTCGACTGGCGCAGTCTCGACCTGGTCGAGCTGCAGGCACCGGACATCCCGACGATCTACCTGACCGCCGAGCGAAGATGGCTGAATAACTTGGAGCGCGGCCGGCCGGGCCCCTCGCCCTGGACCGCGGGACTGGATCTCGACTCCTTCAATGGTTCGGTCCCGGCTGCCGTCGCACAGGCCGGCGGGCAGGTCTGGTCGCCCTATTTCCGCGACCTGCGCAGCGGCGATATCGCGGAGGCGAAAAGCCACGGTCTTGCAGTGATCGTCTGGACGGTCAATGAGACGGCGGACATGACCCGTCTGATCGAAGACGGCGTCGACGGTATCATCACGGACTACCCAGACCGCTTGCGCGCCGTGATGATGGAGGCAGGCATGGACCTGCCCCCGTCGGTCGTCGCGAACCAGCCGTGAGAGGCTGCGAGACGATCACAGCGCCCGTTCCAAGAGACGCTCGTCGAAGGGATAATGCGACATCCGTTGGACGCCTGTCTCGGTGACCAGAAACTGGTCTTCCAGCTTGACGCCTTCGGGTCCGCCCGGCTCCCCGATGTAGCTCTCCACGCTGACGACCATGCCGGGCTCCAGCATGCCTTCTCCGGTGAAGCGGTCGAGGTCGCAGGCGTGGGCGACAATCGGTTTCTCGCCATGCATCCCGACACCGTGAATGATCGAGGGATACCGCAAGTCGAAGAAGCGCTCGGGAATCGGCCAGGCCTTCTCTGCAATCTCGCGGAAGCTCATGCCGGGGCGCAGGATCGAGGCGTTGTGGTGAACCTGTTCCCAAGCCATCCGGTAGAGCGAGCGCTGATAGCCGGTCGGCTTGCCGGGACCGGAGAAGAAGGTTCGCGAGATGTCGGCATAGTAGCCGTTGACGCCTACGGTGTCGGTGTCCAGCGCCAGAAGCTCGCCGGGCCTGAGGCGTCGGTCGCCCGCCTCGTTGAACCAGGGATTGGTCTTGGCGCCGGAACTCAAAAGGCGGGTTTCAATGAACTCGCCACCGCCGAGCAGTACCTTGTGATAGAGCTCGGCGAAAAGCTCATTCTCGCTGACACCGGGAGCTAGAGACTCCTCGACGCTCCAGACTGCCGCCTCCGCCGCCGACAGACTGAGCGTCAGACAGGCGACTTCCTCCGGTGTTTTGAGACGGCGAACATGCAGCAGCATCTGCATGCAGTCTTCGACTTCCAGGCCTTCGTCCTGCAACGCCAATGCCAATCCGAAAGCGCAGCGGTCCATCGCGACACGCCGGTTGCCGCCGCCGTCCCGGCGCAGGAGTTCGGCGATTTCGGCGGCGAAGGGTTTAGCCATGATGCGATCACGGCCATTCACGGAGGCGAAGACCAGCTTGGATCCGCGCGCCTCCTGGATCGTCTCCAGCCAGGTGGAAACATGGGCGCTGCCGGGATATTCGAAGAGAATGACGTCGCCTTCCTGCGGGATATAGAGGTAGCGGCTCGAGTTGCGCAGAAAGTAGCCGAACATGTTGCGCGAGCCGGTGGCGTAGCGCTGATTGTAGGGATCGAAGAGGACGACGGCCGCGAGATCTTCTTCACGCATCATCGCGCGAACCCGATCCAGGCGACCCCGCCGCAAGGCGACTGGATCGAAGTCCATCGGCAAACTGTCCATCGGCGAAGTGGAACGGTTTGCCGGCTTCGCCTCGATGGGTTCGAAATCCCCCAAGTCCGGAACTTCGCGCAAGGTGGGGTGGCGACGGTGATCGCTCATAGCCGAAGGGGTCCTTCCTTAAATGAGACCGCGAACCTGCGCGCTCGCCCATCCGCCCGACGGCGGACCGGATGTTAGCTCAACCAGGTGTCGCCGAAGTCGTGATACTGCGTCGGATGCATCTCGTAGCCCTGCACCCTTCGGTTTCCGGCGGACAGCACGGAACGCCACAGCGGCTGCGCAATCACCGCGTCTTCCTGGAGAATGCGCTGAACCTGTTCCATGGCGCTTCGCCGTGCCGTCGGGTCCAGCAGGCCGCTGGCCTCGGTGAGCGCCGCATCGAAATCCGGATTGCTGTACTTGCTCTCGTTCCAGGGGACGCCGGAGCGATAAGCGAGGTTCAACACCATCACCCCCAGAGGCCGATGGGTCCAAGGCGTGAAGCCGAAGGGCGTTTTCAGCCAGACGTCCCAGAACTTCGCGGCCGGCAGCGGGTTCGGCTCGAGCACGATTCCAGCCGGCGCAAGCTGCTGCTTGAGGGCGAGCACGGCGTTGAGTTCCCACTGTCCGGTGGAGCTGGCGACGTCGATCGACACACGCAGGCCGTCGCCGTGACCGGCCTCGGCCAGAAGCGCGCGCGCCCTGTCGTGATCTTGCTTCAGGGGCGGGAGCTGATAGTACTCGGGATGAATCGGGCAGACGTGATGGTTCTCCGCAGGTGCGCCGCGACCGCGCAACGCGATCCTCAGTAGCGCCTCGTGGTCCATGCAGGCCGTGACCGCCTGGCGCACGCGCCGGTCGTCGAAGGGCGCTTGCGTCATCTGCATCCGCGCGACTCCGGTTTGCGCCGTCAGCGCCTCGAAGATCTGCAGACTCGACTGCCGCTCCAGAATCTCCAGCTGGTTGACGTCGTTCTCGTAGGAAAGATCGACCTGATCGGAGACAAGAGCCGAGAGCGTCGCCGCCGGGTCGTCGCCCACGTCTATGTAGTGCACTTCCTCGAGCAGCGGCGCCTGACCCCAGTAGTCGTCCCGGCGGCGCATGACCTGCTTTGCGGAAGGCGCCAGTTCGACCAGCTCGAAGGGACCCGTTCCGACCGGCGCAGCGGCGAGGTTGCCCCCCATCTCCTCAAGGCCGCGGTGAGCCAGGCAGCAGCCGTAGTTGTAGAAGTTCTCCGGCAACGCCAGTTCGGCGCGGTTGAGATGAAACCGGATCGTGTGTTCATCGAGGACTTCGATCGCGCCTTCCGTCATGCCGGTGCGCGTCAGCGGCTTGCCGCTCTCGTCCGTCCCACCGGTCCGCACCTCCTCGGTCATGGCGCTGAAAAGGCCGATGTTGGCCGAACCGATTTCGGGATTCAGCCAGCGCCGCACGTTGAAGGCGACATCCTCCGCAGTGAAGGCATCGCCGTTGGACCAACGTACACCCCGGCGCAGGTTGAAGGTCCAGGTCTTCAAATCCTCACTGGTCGACCAGTTCTCCGCCAGGTAGGGCCGCGTCACGTTGTCGGTCCCGGTCTTGGTCAGATACTCCAGGATATGGCGGGCCTGGTTCGACTGCGTTACCGAATTGAGAAGGGCGGGATCGGCGATTTCCCGCACACGCATGGCGACCCGCAGGGTGCCGCCCGCCTTGGCCTCGGCGCTTCTCGCGGCGGCCGAGGCGGGTCGCGGCAAACCGGTCATGGCGTAAGCTGCGGTGGCGCCTAGGCCCAACAGGGTCGCGCTGCGCAGAAACTCCCGCCGCGAGACCTCGCCCCGCGCGACCTGCGACTGCAGCGACGGCAGCGCCGGATGAACCCTCTCGAGCTCGCGCTTCCAATAGAGATCGCTGGACATGCCTCTCTCCTCCCCAGTTCGTTTTTTGGCCCGAGTTTCTATTTCGTTGGAGTTTGGCAGAAGACGAACATCGATGACTTCACGAATGAAGCGTGAAACTGCATAATCGGACCATCATCCAGAGATCTCGCTGCATGAGCCCGAGTTTGACCACGCCAACGGCCTCGACAGCGGCCAAATCGGATCCAGTCCAGATCGGGATCCTGCTGTTCGACGCCTTCCCCGCGATGGCACTCGCCTGCCTCACCGAGCCTCTCAGGGTCTTCAACAGCCTTTCGGGCGGCCAGCGCTTTTCCTGGTCCCTGCTGGGCTTCCAGACCGACCGGGTGACCTCGTCGAGTGGGCTGGAGATCGCGGTGAGCGGCCGGTTCGAATCACTGCGGCGGCCGCCCGACCTGCTCGCGCTCTGTACAGGCGGCAATGCGACGGCTCTCGCCTCGCCTCAACTTGTCGGACGCCTGCAGGAAGAGGCCCGCCGCGGCGTCGCCTTCGTCACGGTCGCCGACGCGCCTCTGCTACTGGCAGCGGCGAACCTGCTGGACGGTCGCCAGATCGCCATTCACTGGCAGTATGCCGATCTGCTCCAGGAGTCCTCTCCGGCGGTCCGCCTGAGCCGCGATCTGATCTGTCTCGATCCGCCGTTCTTTTCCTGCCACGGCGGCGCCAGCGCCTTCGATCTCAGTCTCGAGCTGATCCGCCACTATCACGGCGAGCCCTACGAATCGCAGCTAAAAGCCTGGTTTCTCTACGATCTCGCCGGACCGGGGGCGCAGCGCCAGGACGACTTCCTCTTCGTGTCCGATGCGGAAGATCATCTGCTGGCGGCTTTCCTGGAACTGGCCTACGCCTCGATCGATCGGGGCCTGACCATCGCGGACATGGCCGCGAGTCTGAGCACGGCTCCGTCCACGCTCAACCGTCACTGCCGCGAGCGCTTCGGACTTTCGGCCGGCGCAACTCTGCTCAAGCTCCGGATCAACCGTGCCAAACGGTTGCTGAGCACCACGCGCATGACGAACGTGGAGATCGCCGTGGCTTGCGGCTTCTCCTCGGCGGAGCACTTCGCAACGCGGTTCCGTAAGGCCAGCGGCAGCACGCCGCGAAGCTACCGCGCCGTCAGGCAGGCGGCAGCCGCAGCTGGGCAGGAACCCGGACGGCCGGCAACAAGCTAGCTCAGCTTGATGCTGTGCTCGACCGTGTGTTCGACACCGAGGTCTTCGAGCTTCAGCAGAACGCTGGCCTTGACGCTGCCGTTCGGGTCCAGCTTGCCCGCCTCTAGAGCCTCGCGCACCGCCTTTTCGATCTCGCGCTGGGACGTGACGCCGACTTCCTTGAGGAACTTGCGCACCTGCATGTTGAACTCGTCTTCGTTCATAAGGGTCCCTCACCTTTCGCGCTGATGGCTATCTGCTTTCGAACGTCACAGCGCTGAAGCTACCGCCGGCAGCCAAGGGCAACAAGTCGCGATACCCCACACCCCGCCTTGTCCGGTGCTTTCCCGGGAAAACAAACTTTTTTTCGGCTGCTTGGAATAAACGCGTCGGTCGCCCCGTTCTCGCCGTGAGATGTCCGAATGGACCCTGCGCTCACAACGAGGAACCGACACATGAAATATCTTTCCGTAGGCGTCGTCGTACTGCTGACCGGTTGCGTTTCCGACGGCACGCAAATCCTGAACTCGATCGGTTCGGTGTTTGAAACCAACCGGCCGCAAACGGCCCAGGTCTCCTCCGAGCTGCCGATCGTGCAGGGTCCGGAGAGCTTCGGCGATTTCCAGACGACCAGCCTGATCGACGGCCGCAACCGCAGCTACGATGTCCAGTCCTACGGGAACGGCGTCCGCGTGCGCCAGGACGATGGCTGCGTCTGGACCCGGAACAACGACTGGTTTTCGCCGTCCGACAGCTGGGCCAACTGCGGCACCTCGAAGAACTGGAATGCCGGCCAGGCGCAAGTGCGCCAGCTGGACTCGCTCTACCCCCTGCGGGTCGGCAGTGAAGGCCGATACCGGCGCGAAGCGACATCCCATACGGGTCGCAGCCGTACGCGTGAAACGGTCTGCAAGGTGACCGGCGCGGTCGATGTCATCCGTCCGGGTCTGCCCGACACGCCCGCCTACGTCGTCAAATGCGACGACAGCAAGCGGGTCCGCACGACCTGGTACGCGCCCGGCGAAGGCCCGGTCGCCTTCACGCAAGTCTCCGACAGCCGGGGCCTCGAAGAGTCCTGGATCCGCAAAGACTGAATCTACCAAGTAAAAAAGAAGGACCGCGACCATGAAGTACTTCCAGCGAATCAAGGCGGAAATCGACCCGCTTCCGTTCCTCCAGGAGATCGACCGGATCGACAATGCCTGGGACGCCTCGACGGGGCGCCAATCCAAGATCAAGGTTCAGCGCGAGGCACTCTCGATCCCGCTGCGCGGCCTGCGCAAGTCGGCAATCGGAGACCGTGACAGACGCGACGTGCATGAGAGCCGTTGGACAACGTCTTCGCGCCACTATCCGCTGGCCTGCAGCTTCATCAAGGATTTCGCAAAGGAACGTAAAGCCCTGCTCAGCCGCGCCAAACTGGTCTGCCTGCCGTCGGGCCACAAGGTCTACCCGCACATCGACCGCGGTCTCTACTACCTGCTGCGCGACCGCTACCACCTGGTGCTGCGTTCGACCCAGGGCTCTTTCCTCCGTGCCGGCGACGAGTCCGTGCGCATGCGCGAAGGCGAACTCTGGTGGTTCGACAACAAGCAAGAGCACGAGGCCGTCAACGACAGCGACGAAGATCGCATCCACATGATCTTCGACCTCCTGCCGCGCCACCTCGAAGCCGAGATCGGCGGCGCCAAAGCCGCGCAGAAAGCTCAGTCATGACTGCGCTGCTGCACCACCTGGAGGTTCCAATGCGAAGCAAAAAGTCGGCACTGGTTCACAGACCGGCACGCGGCCGCCGCGGCCTGTCCTGCTGGATGGTCCTGCCCAACTCCGTCGCGCCGGACGCCGTGCCGCTGATCGCCGTCCACGGCATCCAACGCGGCGCCTACGAAAAAGCCTCGAGGTTGCGCCGGCGGGCCGAAGCCCTGGGCCGACCGCTGATCGCACCGCTTTTCGACCGGGAGACCTGGCCGCATTATCAGCAGCTTGTCCGCAAGGGACGCGCGGACCTGGCACTCCTGGCACTCCTGGAAGAGCTGCGGATGGAAGGCATCTGGCAGACCTCGCAGTTCGACCTTTTCGGGCATTCCGGCGGCGCACAGTTCTCACACCGCTTCGCGATGCTCTACCCCCATCTTGTCAAGCGTCTGATCGTGGGCGCGGCGGGTTGGTACACCTTCCCCGATGCGACCGAGTTTCCTCTCGGCTTAGCCGCGCGTCAGGACAAGCGTGACGACTGGGGCCCTCGGATGGAGGCTGGCTTGGAGCGCTTCCTGCGTCTGCCGATTCGGATCTACGTCGGCGAACACGATAGCCAACCGGACGACAACACGCGCAGCGGCCCGGAGATCGATCGGCAACAAGGGCTGGATCGTCTGACTCGGGCCAAGCGCTGGAGCCGCGCCATTCAAGAAGCGGCCAAGGCACGAGGCCTTCGTCCAGACGTCAGCCTGCAGGTTCTGCCCGGCTGTACCCATCACTTCAGCGACTGCATCACGCGGAGCGAGCTGACCCATCTGGTGCTGCCCGATTCCGACGATATCGGCACCGCAAACAGCAAAATCGCCAAGGCCTGAGCGCCGCACCAAAGGAGTTTTTCCCATGACCAGCTACCGCACCCCTTTCACAGCCTCCCTCGCCGGCGCCAAATGGGCCTTCTCGACCCGCCGCGTGCAGCAGAGCGATATCGTCGGCATCAATGACCGGATCGAAGAGGCGAGGTCCGGCGACCTGGTCCTTGGCCGAGTCGAGCAGATCGGCTCTCACAAGCGCCTGCAGCTGACCTCCGGACGCGGTTCGGAGCTCTACCCGGACGACCTGGTGGTCGTCGCCTGCGGCGACCGTTACGCGCCGGACCAATTCGAAGGCATCGCCCGGCTCAACCGGCAGTCCTCGGACTTGCTCGCCAGCGGCGGCGTGCTCGGTCAGATGCGGCAGAAAAACGGCCGAATCGGCCAGCCCACGAGCGTCGTTCCGATCGGCCTGCTGACGGATGCCAACGGTCAGATCGTCAACCTGTCATCCTACGCCGAAGCATCTGCCCGACCCAGCAGGCGGCCGACAACGATCGGCCTCGTCGGCGCCTCGATGAACTCCGGCAAAACCACAGCAGCAGCGGCTTTGGCCAATGGATTGCGGCGGGCCGGCCACCGGGTTGGCGTCATCAAAATCACCGGCACGGCAGCCTTCGGAGACTACAACGCCTATATCGACTCCGGCGCGCACTTCGTCTGCGACTTCGTCGATGCGGGCATGGTCTCGACGTACCGGCAGCCGGTGAAGCAGATCGAAACGGCGCTGGAGCTTTTACTCGGGCTGGCCGGACAGGCCCATTGCGATGTGGTGATCGTCGAGTTCGCGGACGGCATCCTGCAGAGCGAGACGGCAGCACTGCTGCGCAGCGACTACGTGCGCAGTGAGGTTCCGAGCTTCCTCTTCGCTGTTCCCGACGCCCTGTCGGCGGTCGGCGGCAGCACGACTCTGAGCGAGATCGGTATCGAGCCGCTGGCCATCACCGGCGTCGTCAGCCAATCGCCGCTGGCGTCGGCCGAGGCCGAAGCCATGACCGGCCTGCCCATCTGGACGCGCGACGCTCTCTGCGACCCGGCCAAGGCCAATGCGCTGCTCGCCAGTGCAGCATCGGCCGCACCGCTCTGCGAGGCGGCGGCATGAATAGGCTCCCGCCACTCCTAGCGGGCGGTCGCCGGCTCAGGATTCTGCTCGTCGCGGCCCTGGCCTTGGGCCAGGCCACCGCGGCGGGCATCGCCGCCTTCTCGACGCGCGATGTCTTTGCCGCCTTCCGGGCCTCGTCGGAGGTCTTTCCGCTCCAGCCGTTGCTATTGATCGCGGGCGCCGGCTGCGCCATTGCGCTCCTGCGCGTGGCGGAGCGGGTGGTCGCCGAACGGCTGGGGCAGGACTACGCCCTGGCTCTGCGGATCAAGCTGTTCGAGCATCTGACCCGGATGTCGTCGAAGGACGTGGCGCAACGCCGCATCGGCGCCCTCTCCATGCGCTTCGTCGGCGACCTTGCCGCGGTTCGCAACTGGGTCAGCCGAGGGATCGGACGTTTGATCTCTGCCGGTATCGTCTTGCCCGCCGGAGGTGCCATTCTGTATCTGCTGAACCCCACCCTAGCCTACGCAGCCGCGATTCCGGTCGGTGTCGGGCTGCTCCTGATGGCGCTCGCGGGGCTGCCGCTGGGCCGCATGCATCGCCGGCTGCGCGCGCGCCGCGCGCGTCTGGCCGCCGATATGAGCGAACGCATCCCGCACGCGCCCGAGCTTCGCCTGCTGGGCCGTATGGATATCGAACGGGATCACCTGCAGCGCCGCAGCGAGAAGTTGATCGAATCCTCCGTCGCGCGAACCCGGGTCGCCGAGCTGTTGCGGGCGATCCCCGACGCCGTCGCCGGCTTTACCGCCGCAAGTATCTTGCTGGTCGCACTGACCAGAGGCATGGCACCGGCCGAAGCCGCCGCCGGACTGGCAGCCGTCGGGCTGATGCTCCAGCCGATGCGCGATCTGGCCGGCGTTTGGGATCGCCGCAGGGCCTGGGTCGCCGCACGGGATAAGTGCGAGGCACTGTTGGCGCGTCCGCGCCTGCGCCGCAAGCCGCGCACGGTATCGCGCGAGGACTTGGCGGGACCGCATGCCCTCCGCTTCTCGAAAGTCTCGGCGGGCGTCCTCGAGGACTTCACCGCCACGGCGGCGGCCGGCGAGAAGATTGCCATCGTCGGCGGCAACGGCTCCGGCAAGTCCACCCTGCTGCAGCTCGCCGCCGGCCTTGAAGACTGCAACAAGGGCAAGGTGCGTCTCGGCGACTGGCTGCTGTCGAACCTGAGCGCAAGCGCACGCCGCCGGGCGATTTCCCTGGTCAGTTCGCGTGCCCCGATCCTGGCCGGCAGTTTGCGCCGCGCCCTGACCATGGGCCTGGGCGCCCGGCCGGACGACGCCGAAATCCTGGGCACGGCGGAGACCTTCGGACTGGCCGGCGTGATCGAGCGGATCGGCGGCCTGGGCGGTACGCTTGCCGAAGGCGGCCGCAACCTCTCCATCGGCGAGGCCCGCCGCGTGGTCCTGGCCCGCGCGGCGCTCTCCAAGGCGGGGCTGCTGCTGCTCGACGAACCGGAATCCGGCTTGGATGGCGGCGGCGAGGCGCAGGTCGCGGATCTGCTGCGCAACAGCGGTGCAACGGTGCTGGTGGCAACCCACAGCCGGTCGGTTGCGGCCCAGATGGATCGAATCTGGTATCTGGAGGGCGGCCGGCTGATCGAGAGCGGCAAACCCGAGGAGCTGATGAGGAGCGACCGGCCAACCGGTCGGTTCTTTCGCGGACTCCGCAGCGGCGGAGCGGACGCACCGTTAGCCCTGGCGGGCTGAGCAGCGCCGGGACGGATCGCGAGGTCGGGTTGGACCAGCGCGTAGGACTGCGCGATCAGCGGCGTAGGCGAAAGAAGGTCGTCAGCAGCGCGGCGCAGTCGCTTTCGCGAAACCCGCCGACCACCTCGGGCCGATGGTTGGTGGTCGGCTGTTCGAAGATGCGCGCGCCGTGGTCGACGCCGCCTCCCTTGGGGTCGTAGGCGCCGAAAACGACCCGACGCAGGCGGGCGAAGGCGATCGCCTGTGCACACATCGCGCAGGGTTCCAGAGTCACGTAGAGCTCCGCGTCCTCCAGCCGCTTGCTACCGAGACGCTGAGCGGCATCCCGGATCGCCAGCAGCTCGGCATGAGCGGTGGGATCCTGGAGGCGCTCGACCAGATTGTGTGCGCGCGCCAGGACCTGTCCCCGGGCATCCGCCAGCACTGCGCCGACCGGCACCTCGCCGGCAAGAGCGGCGGCACGGGCCTCTTCCAGCGCCATGCTCATGAGGTCGGGCCTCCGCGGTTCCGTCTGCTCTTCCTGCCGTGCCATGGTCCGCTCAACACCACGGGCCTTGCCCTGGGTCAAGCTTCGCGTTAAGTGCGCGGGCACAATTCGCCAACCTGCCCAATCCCCAAGGAGTTCTCCATGCTGGAGATGGACGTCGACAAGGTCTGTTTCGTCGTCGTGAAGATGCGCGAGTATGAAGAGGAAGGCCTCATTCGGGCGGAGACCGAGGACGACGAGGTCGAACTGGATGAGGACGCCGAAGAGGAGCTGGAGTCCTCTGGAGGCCTGGACGGCGAGGACGTCGACGAAGACGACGAGGAGCCGTTGGAGACCGCCAGCGAGGACGGCATTCTGGAGGAGTTGACCACCTTCATCCGCAACCTCGACGAAGAGGAACAGGTCGAACTGGTGGCACTCACGTGGCTCGGCCGTGGCGACTACGAAGTCGACCAGTGGAGCGAAGCGACCGAGACGGCGAGCGAACGCCACAATAGCCGAACGGCCGAGTACCTGATCGGCATTCCGCTTTTGCCGGACTATCTCGAAGAAGGTCTGGCGGCCTTCGATCTCTCCTGCGTCGACTTCGACGAGAGCCGGCTCTAAGAGCAGGACCTTTGGGCAAACCCGCGATGCCACAGGACACCACCGGGCCCAGCGAAACCGACGGCACGGCGGGCGAGCGCATTGCAAAGGCGATCGCCCGCTCCGGACTCTGCTCGCGCCGCGAAGCCGAGGCGCTGATTGCCCAGGGCCGTGTCGAACTGGATGGAGCGCCGGTCGCGAGCCCGGCCGTCAACGTGACGCCAAGCCAGGCCATTACCGTCGACGGAGAGCCGCTGCCGCGACGCGAACCGCCCCGGCTCTGGCGCTATCACAAGCCGACGGGGCTGCTGACCACGGAACGCGACCCGGAGGGCCGCCCGACCGTTTTCGACCGTCTTCCGGCAGGGCTGCCGCGGGTCATGCCGGTCGGTCGGCTCGATCTCAGTTCCGAAGGGCTGCTGCTGCTGACCAACGACGGCGGGCTGAAGCGTCAACTGGAACTTCCGGCCACCGGCTGGCGCCGCCGCTACCGGGTGCGGGTGTTCGGGATGGTCGCGCCGAAGGCCTTGGAGCGCTTGCGCGACGGCATCGAGGTGGATGGCGTCAGCTACGGTCCGATCGAAGCGCAACTGGATAACAAGCCGACGGAGCGCACCGGGGGCGCCAATGCCTGGCTGACCATGACGCTGCGCGAAGGTAAGAACCGGGAGATCCGGCGTGTCTGCGAGGCGCTCGGCCTCAGGGTCAACCGGTTGATCCGACTGGCGTTCGGGCCCTTTCAATTGGGTGCCTTGAAGCCGGGCGAAGTCGAAGAGGTCCCGCCCAAAGTCATGAAGGAGCAGCTCGGCACCAAGCTGGCCGTCGAGCTGGGAGTGACCAGCGATGCGCATCGTCGCCGGTAGCCTGCGCGGCAAGCGTCTGGTCGCTCCCGACGGTGAAGGTGTCCGGCCGACGGCCGACCGCACCCGTGAGGCCTTGTTCGGGATTCTGGAGGGCGGCCGCCTGACCGGCGGCGTCTCGCCTCTGCCTGCGGCCCGTGTTCTGGATGCCTTTGCCGGCACCGGCGCGTTGGGGTTGGAGGCCCTGTCCCGCGGCGGCGCCCGGGTGGACTTCCTGGAACGCTACGCCCCAGCCTTGAGCGTCTTGCGCGCCAACGTCGCCGCCCTGGGCGTCGCGGAGACCTGCCGCGTGCATGATCGCGACGTGCTGCATCCGCCGAAAGCGGAGGCTCCGGCGGATCTCGTTTTCATGGACCCTCCCTACAATCAGGGTTTGGCGCGGCCGGCTCTGGAGGCCCTGACGAAGGCCGGCTGGGTCGGGTCGGGCACTCTGGTCTG
Organism: Algihabitans albus; assembly: GCF_003572205.1. NCBI lineage: Bacteria > Pseudomonadati > Pseudomonadota > Alphaproteobacteria > Rhodospirillales > Rhodovibrionaceae > Algihabitans > Algihabitans albus. The sequence goes on along the minus strand of NZ_QXNY01000004.1, from coordinate 576,600 downwards.
CCTGGAGTTGCTGAAGAGCGAACCTCTGGACTTGCCATCCGACTTTACAGTGCTCGACGAGCGCAGATACGGCAAAGCCAAGCTCTGCTTCCTGCGGATGACGGTACCGCCGGCCGCGGACTCCTCTTCGACCTGAGCCTTGCCCGGCGCGCAGGCTGGGCGTAAGGCTCTCTCCCGCATCACCTTTGAGAGCCTGCCTGCCATCCCATGCCTCTGTTCGAAGCCTCAGATCTCGGCTGCATTCGCGGCGACCGGGCGATCTTCGCGGGGCTCGGCTTCTCGTTGGAAGCCGGCGGTTTGATGCTCCTGATCGGCCCGAACGGCGCCGGCAAGTCCAGTCTGTTGCGGGTGCTGGCGGGGCTGCTCCGCCCTGCCGTCGGGCGGCTTGCCTGGAACGGACAGGAGGTTTGGGACGATCTCGGCAGCCATCACGAGCGCTTGCGCTACCTCGGTCATGGAGAGGCGGTGAAGCCAGCGCTTAGCGCGGTCGAGGACCTTCGGTTTTGGGCCGCTTTACGCGGCCTGCAGGCCGCCGACATCGACCGGGCGCTCGCCCGTTTCGATTTGGCCGATCTGGCAGACCGGCCGGGACGCCTCCTGTCCGCCGGGCAGAAGCGGCGACTGGCGCTCGCACGCATGACCCTCGGCAGCGCGCCGCTCTGGCTGCTGGACGAACCCACCGTGGGCCTGGACCACACCTCGGTCGAGCGGTTGGCGCGAGCCGTCGCGGAACACCGCGCCGCAGGCGGGATGGCGGCCATCGCCACACATATCGGCTTTCCAGGCGAGACCCCTCACGTGCTGGCGGTCGACGAATTCCCGCCGGCTCTGCCCGACCCGGAGGACGAACTTTGGTAGGCGGCCCGCTGACCGCGGTGATCGCCCGCGACCTGCGCCTCGCCCTGCGTCAGCGCGGCGACGCCCTTACGGTGGTTCTGTTCTTCGTGCTAACGGCGGCGCTCTTCCCCTTCGGCTTGGGACCGGAGCCGAATCTGCTGGCGCGGATCGCGCCCGGCATCGTCTGGGTGACGGCCCTGCTCGCCGTGCTGCTGTCGCTGGAGCGGCTGTTCCTGGCCGACTACGAGGATGGCAATCTAGAGCTCCTGGCTCAGGCACCGTTGCCGCTGGAGATCGTCGTGCTGGCAAAGGTCCTGGCCCATTGGCTGACCACCGGCTTGCCGTTGCTGGCGGCGACGCCACTGATCGGCTTGCTCTACGGCCTGCCACCCGAGGGCTACACGGTGCTGATGGCGGCGATGGCACTGGGAACGCCCAGCCTCAGCCTGATCGGCGCGATCGGTGCCGCCATGGCCTTGGGCGCCCGGCGCGGCGGGGTCCTGGTGCCATTGCTGGTGCTACCACTCTATGTTCCCGTTCTGATCTTCGGAGTTTCGGCCGTGGATGCCAGACTTCAGGGCTTCGCGCCCGAACCGCATCTGCTGCTGCTGGGCGCGATCCTGGCAGCGACCTTGCCGCTCGCGGCCTTTGCCGGCGCGGCGGCCCTGCGGCAATCTGTCGAGTAGCGGGCCGGCGGTACAAAATAGCCGGATTTGTGCCGGATTCCAGCGCGATAAGGCTGGCCTCCAGCGATTTGTTCGCACAGAATTGACCCTGCTGCTCTAGACCTGTGGTGTTTCGCTGGTCATGTTATGGCGGCAAAAAGAAAATCGCATCGCGCTGCGCAGAATAAGCAGTGGCAAGCGGCGCGAAGCAGGACGGAAACGGATCGAACCTCCTTTGGTGGACCTGACCCCGTGAGTCGCGCAGCTACGACCGCCAGCGAAAGTCGTTCGCTGCACCGTTTCGCCAATCCGGCGCGCTTTATGCGTGCGGCGGACATCGTCTATCCCTGGGCACTTGGCGGCTTGGTGATCAGTCTGGCCGCCGGGCTTTACCTGGCTCTCTTCGCCTCGCCAGCCGACTATCAGCAGGGCGAGACGGTACGGATCATGTATGTCCATGTGCCGGCCGCCTGGATGGCGCTGTTCGTGTACGCCAGCATGGCCGCCGGCTCGGCCAGCTACCTGATCTGGCGACACCCGCTCGGCGTGATCACCGCCAAGGCGGCGGCGCCGATCGGAGCGGCCTTTACGTTCTTGGCGCTGGCGACGGGCAGTCTCTGGGGCAAGCCGATGTGGGGCACCTGGTGGGTCTGGGATGCCCGCCTGACCTCTGTGCTGATCCTGTTCTTTCTCTATCTCGGCTACATGGCCCTGATGAACGCTTTCGAGAATGCGGAGCGCGGACAGAAGTCCGCATCGCTGCTTTGCCTCGTCGGCGTGGTCAACCTGCCGATCATCAAGTTTTCGGTCGATTGGTGGAATACCCTGCACCAGCCCGCCAGCGTCTCGCGCATCGGCACGCCGGCGGTCCACGAATCCATGCTCTGGCCGCTGGGCCTCATGGCCCTGGCCTTCACGCTCTACTTCGTGGTGGTTCTTATCCTGCGAACGAAGAGCGAGCTGCTGGCTGCGCGCCTGCGCGCGCTCGGCGCCGCCGGGACGGAGGCGCGCTAGGGCCATGGAGGCTTTGCTGACCTATCTCGACATGGGCGGTTACGCGCCCTTCGTCTGGCCCTGCTTCGGACTGGCCGCGGCGGTGATGCTCTACTTCTTCGTCGCCTCGCGGCGGGAACTCCGTCAACGCGAGCAGCGCCTGGAGGTTCTGCGGGCAGCCAGTCCGCGCCGCCGCCGAGACACCATAGGCCAGGAGGCCCCCTCGTGACCCGCAAGCGTCGCCGACTCCAGATCGCGATCCTTGGCATGCTGTCGCTGGGCACGGCGACCGCACTCGTGCTGACCGCCTTCCAGGACAATCTCGTTTTCTTCTACTCGCCGACCGATATCACCGAAAAAGGCCTGTCGCCCGATCAATACGTGCGGATCGGCGGTCTGGTTGAGGAAGGGTCGGTGCAGCAGCTCGCAGACAATCATGTCTCTTTCCGCGTGACCGACTTGGCCAATGCGATCCCCGTCACCTACGACGGCATCCTGCCGGACCTCTTCCGCGAGGGGCAGGGCGTGGTCGCACAAGGCTCGATCGGCGACGACGGAACAACGTTCGTCGCCCGCGAAGTGCTGGCGCGCCATGACGAGAACTACATGCCGACCGAAGTGGCGGAAGCTCTGCAGGCCTCGGGCCAGTGGCGTCCGGAAAGCGGCGAGGCACCGCCAAGGTAGCGACAGTCAAGATCGACGCGCCGTCGGGTGACCGCATCCGGCAGCAGGAAATTGATCGATTACAGAGCTTGGAGCACTCCGCCTCCGCCCCAGGCGGGTTGCTCTAGCCCAGGCAGGAAGGACGTTGCAGGCATGATCCCCGAACTCGGCCATTTCGCCCTGATCCTGGCATTGCTCGTCGCCAGCGTGCAGACGGTCGTGCCGCTGTGGGGCGCACAGCGCGGCAGTGCCGCCTGGATGGCGACGGCCAGCCCGGCAGCCGTCGCCCAGCTCTTTCTCACGGCGGTCTCCTTCGCCGCCCTGACCTACGCCTACGTGGTCAGCGACTTCACCGTGATGAACGTCGTCGCCAACTCCCATTCCGCTAAGCCAATGCTCTACAAGATCACCGGCGTCTGGGGGAATCACGAAGGCTCGATGCTGCTGTGGATCCTGATCCTGGCGGTCTTCGGCGGCGCCGTCGCGTTGTTCGGCGGCAACCTCCCGCCAAGCCTCAAGGCACGGGTGATCGGCGTTCAGGGGCTGATCGGAATCGGCTTCATCTCCTTCACCCTCTTCACCTCCAATCCCTTCGAGCGGGTCTTTCCGCCGCCGCTCGACGGCCAGGACCTGAATCCGCTCCTGCAGGATCCGGGCCTCGCGTTCCATCCGCCAATGCTCTACCTCGGCTACGTCGGCTTCTCGATCGCCTTCGCCTTCGCCATCGCGGCGCTGCTGGAAGGCAAGGTCGATGCCGCCTGGGCGCGCTGGGTGCGACCCTGGACCCTGGCCGCCTGGGTCTTCCTGACCGGCGGCATCGCGCTGGGCAGCTGGTGGGCCTACTACGAGCTTGGCTGGGGCGGCTGGTGGTTCTGGGATCCGGTCGAGAACGTCTCCTTCATGCCTTGGCTCTTGGGCACCGCACTGCTGCATTCGGCTGTGGTGGTGGAGAAGCGCGACGCCCTGAAGGTCTGGACCATCCTCTTGGCAATTCTGACCTTCTCGCTGTCGTTGCTCGGCACCTTCATCGTGCGCTCCGGACTGCTGACCTCGGTTCATGCCTTCGCCAGCGATCCCGAGCGCGGTCTCTATATTCTGATGATGCTGATCATCGTGATCGGCGGCTCGCTGACCCTTTTCGCGATCCGGGCGCCGACCCTCAAACCCGGCGGTCTCTTCGCGCCGATCAGTCGCGAGGGTGGGCTGGTCATGAACAACCTGCTGCTCGCGACCGCCACGGCGACGATTCTGATCGGAACGCTCTACCCGCTGATTCTCGACGCGGTCGGCGGCGGTTTGGTTACCGTGGGTCCGCCCTTCTTCAACATGACCTTCGTGCCGCTGATGCTGCCACTGGTCTTCGTCATGGGTTTCGGGCCGATGATGGCCTGGAAACGCACCGACATGGCCGGCGTGCTGAGCCGGCTGAAGGTCGCGGCGGCCGTCGCGCTCGTCGTCGGGTTGGGCACGCTCTACCTGCAAAACGGCGGGCCTCTGCTTGCGGCCCTGGCACTCGGCCTCGCGGCCTGGCTCTTCGTCGCCGCCTTTACCGATCTGGCGGCCAAGACCAAGCTGTTCCGCGCGCCCTTTAGGGATTCCTGGTCGCGGGCGCGGGGCTTGCCACGCTCACAGTACGGTACGGCGCTGGCCCATGGGGGCCTTGCCATCGCCATCGCCGGCATGATCGGCTCGACCGCCTGGAAGGTGGAGAGCATCTCCGTCATGCAGCCCGGCGAGAGCAAGGATGTCGCCGGCTACAGCTTCACCTTCGAAGGCGTGGAACGCCTGCCGGGACCGAACTTCCTGTCGGAAACGGCAAGCTTCACGGTGCGCGACGGCAACGGTGAAGTCATCGCCCTCATGACGCCGGAGAAGCGAATCTATCCGGTCGCCAACATGCCGACGACCGAGGCGGCGATCCACACCCGATGGCTGGCGGATCTCTATGCCGTGATCGGGGACAAGGAAGAGCAGGGCGAAGGCTGGACCGTGCGGATCTACTACGAACCGCTGGTGCCCTTCCTCTGGCTCGGCTCGCTGGTGATGATGCTGGGCGGGATCGTGTCTCTCAGCGACCGGCGTCTGCGGGTCGGGGCGCCACGCCGGACCAAGGTCCCCGCCGGCCCGGTCATGCAGCCGGCAGAGTAGTCCCGGCAGAGCAACAAGGGTCTTTATGCGCTACCTCCTGTATCTTCTGCCGCTGGTCATCTTCTGCGGCGCCGGCGTCGCCTTCTGGTGGGCACTGGATAGCGGTCGTGACCCGAGTAGGTTGCCTTCGGCCTTGATCGACCGGCCGGCACCCGAGTTCGCGTTGCCGCCGATTGCCGGGATCGACACACCGGGCCTCTCGAGCGGCGACCTTGCGACAGGCGAAGTGACGCTGGTCAACGTCTTCGCGTCCTGGTGCGTGCCCTGCCGGGCCGAGCACCCGATCCTGGTCCGCCTGAACCAGGAGGAGGGTATCCGGCTGGTCGGCATCAATTATCAGGACAAGCCCGAGGATGCCGTCCGCTTTCTGGACGACTTGACCAACCCCTATAGCCGGATTGGCGCCGACCCAGAGGGCCGCACCAGTCTGGACTGGGGGCTGACCGGCGTTCCGGAGACCTTCGTGATCGACGGCACGGGGCGGATCCGCTACCGCCATGTGGGCCCGATCCACCCCTCGGAAGTCGAGTCGATGATCCTGCCGGCGGTCGAGGAGGCACGAAAATGATGCGCGAACTGTTTGCCGTCCGAAACGCCGGACGAGACATCGCCGGAACTCTCCGGGAGATCTTCGGGCGGACCGTCGGAGGACTCGCCGCCGCCGTCGTCGCCCTGCTGCTGGTGTCGCCGGTCTCGGCGCTGATGCCGGACGAAATCCTCAACGATCCGGCCCTGGAGGCACGCGCCCGCGCGCTTTCCAAGGATCTGCGCTGTGTTGTCTGCCAGAACGAGTCGATCGATTCCTCGAACGCCGAGATCGCGCGACAGATGCGTCTTGTGGTACGCGAAAGGCTGGTCGCCGGCGACGGCGACGGTCAGGTCTTGAGCTACCTGCAGGCGCGCTACGGCGACTACGTGCTGATGAAACCGCCGATCAAGCCGGAGACCTATCTGCTCTGGTACGGCCCCGCCGTCGTTCTGGTCCTGGGCGCCATCGGCGCCGGCGTCTACCTTCTGCGCCGGCCCAAGGCGGCGGAGGTGGCGGAGCCCCTGACGGCGGCCGAACGCGCGCGGCTGAACCGCCTGCTCAACAAAGACGACGCATGACCGGTTGGATCTTCTGGACCGCCGCGGCCGCGCTCTCCGCTTCGGTCGTTGCCCTGTTGTTACGACCGCTGCTGCGCCGGCCGCAGCGTCAGGCTTCCAGCGCCGCCTACGACCTGCAGGTCTACAAGGATCAACTGGCCGAGGTTGCGAGTGAACTGGAGCGCGGCAACCTCACCCCCTCCGAGGCTCACGCGGCTCAAGCGGAGATCGAGCGGCGCCTGTTGAAGGCGGCCGAAGCCGAGCAGCGCCAGGACCGGGCCGGTGCCGGTCAGCCGGCCAAAGTCTTGGCGATGGTACTGACAGCTCTGCTGCCGCTCGGGACTCTCGGCCTCTACCTTTACAGCCTCGGTTCTCCCGGCGTGCCGTCGATGCCCTTCGCCGAGCGCGCAGCGGAGCGGCAACAGTCGAACGAACGCGAACGCCTGATCGCCGAGTTGGCGGACCGCATGCGCGAAGACCCGAGCGATCCTCGGGGTTGGGAGATCCTGGCGCGCAACTACGCGGCAATCGGCCGCTATCTTCAGGCAGCGGAGGCCTACGGAGAGGCCATCGCTCGAGGCTTCGATCGGTCCGACCTGCGCGCCAACCGGGCGGAAACGCTGATCGCCGCCTCCGACGGCATGGTGACGCCGGAGGCGCGTCGGGAGATCGAAGCGGCCTTGCGGCAAAACCCCAACGAACCTCTCGCCATCTACTATGTCGGCGTGATGCACGAGCAGGCGGCCCAACCACGCCAAGCCGTCGAAACCTGGGCCAGGCTGCTGCGCGAACTTCCGCCCGACATCGCCGGACGCGGACAGGTGATGGCGCGGTTGACCGAAGTCGCCCGCTCCGCCGGCCTCGAGCCCGCCGACTTCGATACCGCGTCTCGGCTGCCCCCGGTCGGCGCACCGCCGCTCGGGGCCCTACCCCCTGGATCCGCGCCACCTGGCCAAGCTGGAAACCAGTCCGGAAGCCAACCGGGCCCGACGCGCGAGCAGATGGACGCCGCGCAGGAGATGAGCCCGGAAGAGCGCCAGGCGATGGTGCAGGGCATGGTGGAGGGTCTGGCGAGCCGCTTGGAGGAAACCCCCGACGACCTCGACGGTTGGCTGAGACTCGCGCGCGCCTACGCCGTGCTCGGCCAGCGCGACGAGGCTGTCGATGCCTTGGAGCGGGCGCAGCCCCTGATTGAAAATCTGGCAAGCGACGACCCGCGTCGCCAGGCCGTGGAACAAGGCCTGCAGTCCCTCCGCAACGGGTCGTAACACCGGGGCGAGACTTCGCGGCTCAGGAGTTGCGGCCAAAGAGTCGGGGTCAGGGGCAGGGAATCGTATGTTCGGCGTGGATCGCTTCGATCCCCTCCAAAACCTCTTGCGAAAGCTGCACCTCGGCAGCGGAAAGCTGGATTTCCAGCTGCTCCAGCGAGGTGGCGCCGACGATGGAGGCGGTCGCGAAAGGCCGCGAAACGACGAAAGCGTTGGCCATGACCTCGGGCCTCAGATCGTGCCGCCGCGCCAGATCCACATACTTGCGCACGGCCGGCTCGGACGTCGCTGTCCGATAGCGGCTGTTCTGCGGGTAGAGGGTCAGGCGCGCGCCGGCCGGCTGAGCCCCGTCCAAATACTTCCCGCTCAGCACGCCGGCCGCGATGGGCGCATAGGCCAGCAGACGGCAGTCCTCGCGAATCGCCACTTCGGCTTGGCCGACTTCGAAACTGCGATTCAGGAGGCTGTAAGGGTTCTGGACCGACACCATGCGCGGACCCTTGCCCAGCTCGGCGAGTTTCAGGAAGCTCATCGTGCCCCAGGGCGTCTCGTTGGACAGACCCACCGTCCGCACCTTTCCGGCCTTGACCAGATCGTCCAGCACGGCCAGCGTTTCCGCGAGGGGCACCGACTGGTCGTCGGGGTCAGGGTGATAACCGAGCTGGCCGAAGATGTTGGTCGAGCGGTCCGGCCAATGCAGCTGGTAGAGATCGACGTAGTCGGTTTTCAGCCGTTGCAGGCTGGTGTCGATCGCCGCTTCGATGTTCTTGCGGTCCAGCCGGCAGGCTCCGTCGCGAATGTAGGGAAAGCGCGAACCGGGCCCCGTCACCTTCGTTGCCACTACGATCTCGTCGCGGCAGGCCCGGCTCTGCAGCCAGTTGCCGACGATCTCCTCCGTCCGGCCGTAGGTCTCGGCCGACGGCGGTACAGGATACATCTCGGCGGCGTCGAAGAAGGTCACCCCGCGCTCCCGCGCGAGATCCATTTGAGCAAAGCCCTCTTGCTCGGTGTTCTGGGTGCCCCAGGTCATGGTGCCGAGGCAGATCGCGCTCACCTCGATACCGCTGCGCCCAAGCGGACGGTAGTCCATGGTCTCTTCCCCCGATGTCGAAAGGTACCTCTAAAGAAACAGCGTCAGAACGCCGGTGTAGCCGTAGAGGCGGTCGTGACAAATCTCGCCGTTGCCGAAGAAACCGATCATCGGTACCTCGGCTCCGCCGCCGGCGCGTGCCAGCGCCTCCTGCACGAGCGTTGCCTCCAACCCCTCTTGGCCGAAGAGGCTGCGTCCGCGCGCCACGCAGGAGAAATAAAGTGCGGCCCTCGGTACGCTGTCGGCACGCGCCAGCGTTTCGCTCAGCATGCGCTCCAGGTCCTTCCGGGCACTGGCCGGATCGCGGCGGACGAAGACCATGGCCCGGCCCGGTTCGACCGGCTCGCCGACCGCGATCAGACCGCGCTCCGCATCGATCCCCACAAGATTGCGAACCAGATAGTCGGAGCGGTCGGAGTTCTGCAGCGGAAAAGCCACATGAATGTAGCCAGCCGCGCGGCGCAGGTCGCGCGCCAGCAGTTCGCCGACATCTTCCTTCAGGACCTCCAGCGCCGGACGTTCGTCGAGGGTCGCGACGACATTGCGCTCGGCCGAGGTGATTCGACGCACCGGCCCAACCGGCGAACAGCCTTGGCTGAGACCGACGGCGACGGGCAGGGCGCGATCCAGGATCGCGCCCGACAGGCCGTGACCCTGCGGGGCGTCGTGGAGCCGTTCGCCGAAGGTGACGAAGCGATCCGAACCGCCCGCCAGGCCGCCGACAAGATAGGATTCGGCTCCGGCCAGGGCCATCAAGCCCTCGGTCACCTCCAGACTGCGCGGGTCGCCGTGCACGATCCCGAGCCCGGGGGACCGCGGCGGCGGCCTGTCGGGTTCGATGACCTGCACGAGATCGTCGGTCAGATCCGCGACCATCAAAGCGACGGCGGGACGGTCGTAGAACTCGCGCGGTCCGGCGATGATCCCGCCGCCGACCGTGCCGATCCAGCGCGACACGCCGGTCCGCTGCCGCAGCAGCGGGACGAGTCGGCCCTGCAGCGGCCACATCGCTTCGTTGACATAGACGATGCCGAGTCCGCCGGCCTCGGCCGGCTGGCCGAGCCGTGCCATCGCAGCTTCGATCGCTTGCTCCGGCGTATCGCCAAGACCGTAGGCGTCGCGGAAGCCGGTTGCGGCGACGGAGAGACCGTCGTTCATCCCTCGGCCGCCGCGCTCCGCTCGCGGACTCGCAAGATCAGCTCTTCGACCTTGGGGAAGATGTTCTCGACGATCGTCGCAACACCCTCGGCGTTCGGATGGATGCCGTCCGCCTGGTTGAGCTCCGGCACGGTCGCAACGCCCTCGAGAAAGAAGGGATAGTAAATCGGGTCGTATTTCGCTTGCAGGTTCGGAAACACGGCGTCGAAGGCCTCGGCGTAGTCGCTGCCGAGATTGCGCGGCGCCAGCATACCGGCGAGCAGCACGGGAATACCGGCGCGCTCCAACTCCTCCAGCAGCCCATCGAGATTCTGCATCGTGTTGGCGGGCTCGATCCCGCGCAAACCGTCGTTGGCGCCCAACACGACGATCACCGCATCGGGATCGTCGGCCAGGGCCCAGCCGATCCGGGCCAGTCCGGCTGCGGTGGTGTCACCCGAGTTGCCGGCGTTGAGCACGGTGACCTCGCCGTAGCCTTCGTCCTGCAAACGCGCTTCCAGCTGCGCCGGAAAGGGTTCGCCGGCGGGCAGGCCGTAGCCGTGAACCAGCGAGTCGCCGAAGGCCATGATCTTGAGAGGCTCCGCCTGGGCCGGGACGGCGAAGGCGAGAGCCAGCAGTAGGGGAGCGAGAATGCGCATAGCGCCCCAAGAGTTAAGCGTCCCGCGCCGACGATCAAGCGACCTTTCGGCCGACTGATCGGCCTGGGTCCCGCTTACGTAGAGTCATCTGTGACTTCCAATCCAGCGACAACCGCCCATATCCGCCCATATCCCTTGCCTTAACTTCGCCTGAGCCGGCCCGCCAAGGAGACTCCATGACCGAGCCGATGATCCGTTTGAACGATCTCGTCCTGACTTACAGCAACGAAGCGGGACCGGTCGAGGTGCTGCGCCGGATCGAGCTCGATGTGAGGCGCGGCGAAACGGTCTCGGTCGTGGGCCCGTCGGGTTCGGGCAAGTCTTCGATGATGATGGTCATGGCAGGCCTGGAGCGCGCCACCTCCGGGACCGTCGGGATCGACGGGACGGACCTCGGCGGTCTGGATGAGGACGCCTTGGCGCGTTTTCGCGGCGAGCGGATCGGAATCGTCTTTCAGGACTTCCACTTGATCCCGACCATGTCGGCCCTGGAGAACGTGGCCGTACCGCTGGAACTTGCGGGACGGCGCGACGCCTTCGAGCAAGCGGCCGAGACGCTCCAGCAAGTCGGCCTCGACCACCGCCTCACCCACTACCCCGGCCAACTGTCCGGTGGCGAACAGCAGCGCGTAGCTCTCGCCCGCGCCTTCGCGGTACAGCCGCGTTTGCTCCTGGCCGACGAACCGACCGGCAACCTGGACGGCAATACCGGCGAGAAGGTCATCGAACTGTTGTTCGATCTCGTCACGCACCAGGGCACGACCCTGGTGCTCATCACCCACGACCCCTCGCTCGCGCAACGCTGCAGTCGCACGGTGCGCCTGGCCGACGGACAGATCGTCGACGACGGCACGATCTCGGCGGCGGCCGGCGAGCCTCCGGAACCCCAGTTGGCAACAGGAGCCTGAGGCGAATATGGCCGAAGCGATCCTTCCCGCGTCGCGCGGCGCGCGACGCGCAAGTCCCAACGGTCCGCTCGCCCTTCGTCTGGCGCGGCGCGAACTGCGTGGCGGCCTCAAGGGGTTTCGCATTTTTCTGGCCTGTTTGCTGCTGGGCGTCGCCGCCATCGCCGGTGTCGGCTCGCTGTCGTCGGCCATGCTCGACGGTCTGGCCCAGAATGGCCGCGCGCTCTTGGGCGGTGAGGTGGAACTGCGATTGATCCACCGAAAGGCGACCGATTTGGAAGTCGCCTGGCTGCAGGACAACTCCGAACGGCTGTCGCGAACCGCCGAAATGCGCGGTATGGCCCGCAATGTCGAGGCACCGGACACGCGCCGCCTTGTCGAGCTGAAGGGCGTTGACGGTCTTTACCCGCTCTACGGCGAAGCGACCAACAACGAAGGTATTGCTCTGGAAGCCGCCCTGGAGCGGCGCGACGGCGTCTGGGGCGTACTGGTCGACGAAGGGCTGTTGTTCCGCCTCGACCGCGAGATCGGCGACCGGATCGGCATCGGCGAGGTCGAGTACGAGATCCGCGGAACGGTTGCGCGGGAGCCGGACCGGGCCGCCCGCGCCTTCACGCTCGGGCCGCGCGCCATGGTCGCGCTCGATTCCTTGGCCGAGACCGGCTTGGAACAGCCCGGCGCCCTGATCTACTACCATTACAGGCTCGATCTGCCGGCCGGCGAGAGTTTGCCCGAGTGGCGCCAACGCCTGGGCGACGAGCTGCCGGGCGCAGGCTGGCGGGTCCGCGACCTGCAGAACGCGGCACCCGGTCTCGCCGACTCGGTAGAGCGCGTGGCGCTTTTCATGACCCTGGTCGGGCTGACTGCCTTGCTGGTCGGCGGTGTCGGCATCGCCAATGCGGTCCGCGCCTTCTTGGACGAAAAACGCGCCACCATCGCGACGCTGAAGTGTCTCGGCGCGCCCGCGTTCCTGATCTTTCAGACCTATCTGCTCCAGGTTCTGGCCCTGGCGTGCCTGGGAATCCTCGCCGGACTGGCACTGGGTGCCGCCGTGCCGCTGGCCGCCGCGCCGCTTCTGGAGGCGCGGATGGGCTTCGATTTCGCCGGCGGCGTCTATGCGGCCCCCTTGATCGAAGCCGCCGCCTTCGGCGTGCTGACCACGCTGGTCTTCTCGCTCTGGCCCTTGGCCCGCGCGCAGCAGATCCCTGCCGGCAGCCTGTTCCGGGACATGATCCAGCGCGCCAGCGCTCTGCCGCCGACGTGGGCCCTCGCCACTCTGGCGGTGGCGTCGGCGGCTCTGGCAGCCCTGGCGATCCTCGGGTCCGACGAACGGCGCTTCGCGGCGGGCTTCGTGGTCGGCGCCGTCGGTGCCCTGATCGCCTTCCGCCTGGCCGCGCTGGGCGTGATCTGGTTGGCCAGGCGCCTGCCGCGCGTGCGCTACCCGGGCCTCAGGCTGGCGATCGCCAACCTGCATCGCCCCGGCGCCCCGACCAGCAACGTGGTGATGTCGCTGGGCCTCGGCCTGACGGTGCTGGTCGCCATCGCCCTGGTGGAAGGCAACTTGCGGAGCCAGGTCGTCGAGGAGATGCCGGAGGAAGCGCCCGGCTTCTACTTCATCGATATCCAGCCGGAGCAGATCGAACCTTTCAAGGAATTGGTGCGCGGGTTCGACGGCGTGGAAGAAGTGGAATCCGTGCCGATGCTGCGCGGGCGCATCGTCGGCGTCAACGGCCAGCGACCGGAGGACATGGAGCTGCCGGAGGATATCCGCTGGGTCTTCCAGGGCGACCGAGGCCTGACCTGGGCACGCGAGCAGCCGGCGCGCGAAACGGTGATCCAGGGCGAATGGTGGCCGGCCGACTACGATGGGCCGCCGCTGGTCTCGCTCTACGAGGACATCCAGGAAGCGCTCGGCCTGCAGCTCGGCGACCGTCTGACCATCAACATCCTGGGCCGCGACGTCGAAGTCGAGATTGCCAACGTGCGCACCATCGACTGGTCGGAGCTGACCATCAACTTCGTGATGATCTTCTCGCCCGGCCTGTTGGAGGCCGCCCCGCAGACCTCGATCGCCACGGTGCATCTGGACGCGGCTCAGGAGTCGGCGCTTGAGCGGGCCGTCACCGACGCCTTCCCGAACGTTTCGGCGATCCGGGTCAAGGAAGCATTGGCCGGTTTCGCCGAGACCCTGCGCGACATCGCGACCGCCGTCAGTGCCACCGCCAGCGTCACGGTCTTGGCCGGCGTGCTTGTTCTGGCCGGCGCGGTGGCGGCAGGACACCATCGACGAATCTACGATTCTGTCGTGTTGAAAGTGCTGGGTGCGACCCGAAGCACGATCGGAAAGGCCTTCCTGCTGGAGTATGGCCTGATGGGTCTCGTCACGGCAGTCATCGCAGCCGTGATCGGAACGATCGCCGGCTGGGTGATCGTTACCCAAGTGATGGAGCTGGAGTTCGGGTTCCTGCCGCTTTCGGTCGCTGTCACCATGGCCTTGGCGGTTGGCGTGACGCTGCTGTTCGGCTTCGCCGGAACCTTCCGGGCGCTTTCGGTCAAGGCCGCCCCACTGTTGCGGAACGAGTAGACTCCGCGTCAAATATCGGGGGATTTTCGCAGAGTTCATGCGAGAATCGGTTGATTCGCACGTCCCGATTCCCAATATGTATGGGCGATATACGTCAAGCCACGTGATCTGGAGAGAAATGCAGATGGCAAGCCCTGATCGTCGCTATATGACGCGCAACCAGGCTGAAGTAGCGCAGATCGATGAGGGTCTGCGCAGCTATATGCTGCGTGTTTACAACTACATGTCCCTCGGCGTTGCCTTCACGGGCGCCATCGCCATGATGGTCGCGATGAACCCGGCCATGGTTCAGGCGCTGTCCGGCGGTCTGTTCTGGGTGCTCTTCATCGGCATCCTGGGTCTCGGCTGGTTCGCGCCTAAGGTCATGATGACCAAATCGGTCGCCGCCGCGCAGGCCTGTTTCTGGGCCTATGCCGCGCTCTGGGGCGCCTTGCTCGGTCCGATGTTCTACGCCTACCTGGCCGTCGACCCGATGCTGATCCCGCAGGCCTTCTTCATCACGGCCGGCACCTTCGCGGGCATGAGCCTCCTAGGATACACCACGAAGAAGAACCTCGGCCCGATGGGCGCCTTCCTCGCGATGGCCACCATCGGTCTGTTGATCGCGATGCTGGTCAACGTGTTCTTCCTTCAGTCGAGCGGCTTCGAGCTGATCCTCTCGATCGGTGTGGTCTTGGTCTTCTCCGGCCTGACCGCCTATGAGACGCAGATGATCAAGAACATGTACTACGAAGCCGACGGAGCCGAGGTGCAGACCCGCAAGTCGATCTTCGGTGCCTTCATGCTCTACGGCGCCTTCGTCGTCATGTTCATCCACATTCTGAATATTCTGGCCATACTGCGCGGCGATTAGGTCCAACGCTCAAGCGGTTGAACGGGAAAGGCCCGGGAGGCGTTCCTCCCGGGCCTTTTTCGATTCCAGGAGTGACCGCTGAATCGGCGATCGATGACATCGGGCTGCGGGAGTCGTGACCAAGATCACACCGCTGACTTCGGTTGTCGCTATTCTATCATTCGTGGAAATCGGTGAAATTTCTATCGGGAGACGGGCAGATGTTGAAGACAAGGCGTATCGCCGCCATGGCACGGACGGTCCTGGCGCCAATCGCATTCATCGGCTTGATCGTGGCCGCCACGCCGGTCTCGGCGGCTTGCATGGACGTTTTCACCGAAAAACTGGCTGAAATGGGCGTGGCCGAGAGCGACATCCGCAGCATCGAGGTCACCACGACACGAAACGCGAGCGCTGGCGCCGGCAGTCGCGTGCGGGGATACCAGGCGTGGACCCGGCTTGCGTCCTGCGACGGCTACCTGGTGGTGAGCGTGAGCAACATGTGCACCTACCGCGATGCCCACACCACCGGTGGCTGCCGCATGAGCGGCATGCCGACCTACTGAGGCAAAAGGCGATTCACGCCGACCTGCGGCGGGGCGATACCCTCAGGCGCTCGCCTCATCGCGCCGGCGGCGTTGCGACAGCACGAAAATCACGGCGGCAGCGGCAGCCAGCGTGAACCAGGTGATAGCGTACTGTAGGTGGTCGTTCTTCAGCTCCACCCGCGTCTGCCCACCGATCGGGTAGCGGCCGGAGTGCTGGTCGGCAATGGCCGCCAGGTAGAGTTGGGTGACCGGTTGGGACAGCCCTGCGGCCTCCGCCATCTCGGGCAGATCCATCCAGAGCCAGGCATTCGCGGCTGGATCGTTTTCGGGCCGCAGGAAGTCCCGCCCCTGCCAACCGCCGAGCCGAGCCAAGCCGACCAGAGTCACGATGCCCTCGGGTTGTCCATCCGCGCGCAGAGCCGGATCTTCGGCGGAGAGCGATACCCAGCCACGGTCGACCAGCAGCCGCTGACCGTCGGACAAGGCGAGGGGCGTGACGATGTGCAGTCCGGGCTCCCCACGATAAGTCCGCGCCAGCAAGCGCATTTCGCGGTCATGCAGCCAACGCCCGGTGACACGGATCGGACGGTATTCCGCCGTGCCGGGGCTCGCCAGCGCCTCGCCGAGAGTGATCGGCGCCGCAGCGGTGCGCTGCTCCATATCGGCAAGCAGCGCGATCTTCCACTCCAGGCGCTGGAGCTGCCAGCTACCCAGGCCGATCAACACCGCGACCATCAGCAGGGTCAGCAGGCTCGGCAGCAGCTTGGGCCGGAACAGAAGCCGGCCGTCGCGCAGGGGTTGGGAGTCTTCGGACATCTCGTTCAGTCGTAGTGAATGGTACCGCTGTCGCTGGCCTTGTTGCGAAACTGCAAGGCGATCAGCGTCGCCTTGAAGGGCCGCAACAGGGCGAGCGTCAGAGCCAGGATGGCAAGGGGCCAAAGCACGGCATGCAGCCAGTAGGGTGGAGCGAAGACCACCTCGACCCACCAGGCCAGCGGCACGATCACTGCGCCTAAGGCGAAGATAATGAAAACCGCCGGGCCGTCGCCGCTCTCGGCCTTCTGCAGGTCTTCGCCGCAGACCGCACAGCGTTCGGCCACTGTCAGGAAACCGCGGAACAACCGACCGCGACCGCAGCGCGGGCAGCTGCAGGAGAGCCCGGCGGTCCAGGGTGATGCCGGACGGGGTGGCGAACGACGGATTCGAGGGTCCCGATCGCTTGGCATCGGCGGCCTGCCGCTCCTTACCGCAAGAGCCGGAACTGTCCGCAAGAGGGCAAGTTCCCTATAACGCTCAACGGACGGCCCGCCTTCCGTGGCGCGCGGAGGTCCTGCTGTTGCCGCTTGCGAACCCGAGGCGCGCAAGCGGCCGGGCCGGCCTTGGGGCAGGAGCCCTAAAGCAGCTCGGGTCCCGCGCCCCACCAGTAGATGGCGACGAACAGGAACAGCCAGACCACGTCGACGAAGTGCCAATACCAGGCCGCCGCCTCGAAGCCGAAATGATGGTCCTTGGTGAAGTGCCCCTTGTAGGCGCGGAACCAGCAGACGGCCAGGAACAGCGTGCCGACGATCACGTGAAACCCGTGGAAGCCGGTCGCCATGAAGAAGGCGCTGGTATAGACGTCGTCGGCGAAACCGAAGGGCGCGTGGCTGTACTCGTAGGCCTGCAAGCCAGTGAAGAGCAGACCCAGGACGACGGTGAGACCTAGGCCCTGCAGCATGCCGCGGCGGTCGCCCTCGCGCAGCGCATGGTGCGCCCAGGTCACCGTGCAGCCCGACAACAGCAGCACCAGGGTGTTCATGAAGGGCAAGGTGAAGGGGTTGAAGGTGACGGTCCCTTCCGGCGGCCAGACACCGCCCAAGGCCTCGGTCCGCGCCACCTGCTTGGCTTCGTCGGGGAAGAGAGCCGGATCGAAGTAGGCCCAGAAGAAAGCGGCAAAGAACATCACCTCGGAGGCGATGAACAGCAGCATCCCGTACCGCAGGCCGAGCTGCACGACAGGCGTATGCACCTTCTGGAAGGTCGCCTCGTCGACCACCTCTCGCCACCAGCCGATCATGGTGATGATCACCATGATGAAGCCGATCGGCAGGAGCCAGAACGTGATGTCGTGCATGAAGAGGACCAGCCCGACGGCCAGAACGCCGCCCGACAGGGCACCGATCAGCGGCCAGGGGCTGGGATCGACCAGGTGGTAGGGATGGTTCGGCTTCGCGTGATCGCTCATTCTTCCGCCTCTCGGCTTACTGCCGGCTTTTGGCCGGCTTGCTCTGTCGTCGCGGCTGGATCAGCCGCAGGTCTGCTCGCGCTCTAACCTTGTCCGCCCGCGCAGCTACTGGCGCGGCAAGGCCGCACTTTGCGGCGCGGCAGCCGGATCGGAGCCCGGTGCC
The DNA here is from genome assembly GCF_003572205.1 of Algihabitans albus. NCBI lineage: Bacteria > Pseudomonadati > Pseudomonadota > Alphaproteobacteria > Rhodospirillales > Rhodovibrionaceae > Algihabitans > Algihabitans albus. The sequence continues at coordinate 558,795 of NZ_QXNY01000004.1, read as the reverse complement.
GCCTTGTCGCTCAACTGCTCTTCCTGCTCCAACTGCCGCTCCCAGTCCTCCAGGTCGCGAAAGAAGGTGTAGGAAAGCGTAATGGTGGTGACGTCGGCCGTCGCCGGATCTTCCTCGATCTCGGGGTCGACGTAGAAGCTGACGCCCATACGGGTCGCCTCGCCCTCGGCCAACTCCTGCTCTTCGAAACAGAAGCACTGGACCTTATGGAAGTAACGACCGGCCTTGGCCGGCGTGACGTTGAAGACCGCCGTTCCGACCGTCGGTATCTCCGCCGTATTTTCGGCGGTGTAGAAGACCAGGCCGGGTTCGCCCGGCACCAGCGTGACCGAGCGCTCTTCCGGTCCGAAATCCCAGGGTAGCTTCTCGTCGACCAGGGCGTCGAAGCGGACCGTAACCTGCCGCGCGCCCATATGCTCAGGCATCGCTTCCGCCACCTGGGTCGTGCCGCCGAAACCCGTCACTCGGCAGAAGAGGTCGTAAAGCGGGACCGCCGCAAAGGACAGGCCCACCATGCCAAAGACCACGCTGACCAAAGCGACGGCCACCTTGGCGTTTTTCGATCCCGCTCTGCGTGTCTCGCTCATTCGAGCCTCCTAGGCGCCCATCCGGACGATTGCCACAATGTAGACGAGGACGATGAAAGCTAACAGGGCCCCCAGCAGGGCCAGATTCTTGCCGCGCTTCTGGCGGTGGATGTCGCTGTCGCCGGACCGGCGGCGCTCTTCCGTCACGGTGCTCACCCTCCCAGCCCGACGAAGGCGACCAGACCCGGCGCCTTGTCCAGCATCATCAACCCGAAGAGGCCGAAGAGATAGGTGAGCGAGAACTTGAACATTGCCTTGGCGGGCTTGTGGTCCTCACCGTCCGCCTCCGGCGACCGCAGCACTCTCAGCGCATGACCGACAAAGGCCAATCCCAGGAGCAGGGCCGCAACGCCGTAAAGCCAACCGGTCAGACCCATGACCGCGGGCAAGGGCGCCAAGGGCAGCAGCAGCAAGGTGTAAAGCAACATCTGCCGCTTGGTCGCCGCCTTGCCGGCCACGACCGGTAGCATCGGAACGCCCACCTTGGCGTAGTCCTCGCAGCGATAGAGCGACAGCGCCCAAAAGTGCGGCGGCGTCCACATGAAAATCAAGCCGAAGAGCAGGATGGAGCCCGGATCGACGGTCCCGGTCACCGCGGCCCAGCCGATCATCGGCGGAAAGGCGCCGGCGGCCCCACCTATCACGATGTTCTGCGGAGTGCGGCGCTTCAGCCAGATCGTGTAGACGAAGACGTAGAAAAGCGTGGCGAGCGCCAAGAGGGCCGCCGCGGTCCAGTTGACCGCCAGCCCCATCACCATGACCGAGAAGATCGTCAGCACGATGCCGAAGGCCAGCGCCTCGGACGGCTCGACACGACCGGTCGGGATCGGGCGGCGTTTGGTTCGGGCCATCACCGCGTCGATGTCGCGGTCGTACCACATGTTGATGGCACCGGCCGCACCGGCCGAAACCGCGATGCAGAGGATCGCGACGGCGGCCAGAACCGGGTGCAGACTGCCCGGCGCCACGATCAGTCCGGCGATCCCGCTGAAAACCACCAGGGTCATGACCCGCGGCTTCAGCAGGTCCCAGTAATCCTGGACCTGCTCGCGCACCGGCTGTCCGGACCCGGACGCCGCCGTAACGCTCCGCTGGTAGACGCTGTCGCTCACGACCTGAAACTCTGCACTCGCCCGTCCAACTCACTCTGTTTTGCAATCGCCGCCCGCCACCGTCGGTCTCGGTGGCGGGCGGCGAAAGATGGTGCCGAGGCCGGCGCCTCTACTTGATGCGCGGCAAGGTCTCGAAGGTGTGGAACGGCGGCGGCGAGGACACGGTCCACTCCAGCGTCGTCGCACCTTCGCCCCAGTAGTTCTCGCCGACCTTGCGGCCGCTCGTCAGCACCCAGATCATCAGGCCGACGAAGAACAGCGTCGACGCGAAGGCGATGTAGGCGCCGATCGAGGAGACATAGTTCCAGAGCGCGAAGGCGTCGGGATAGTCGATATAGCGGCGCGGCATGCCCTGCAGCCCCAGGAAGTGCTGCGGGAAGAAGGCCAGGTTCACACCGACGAAGGTGGTCCAGAAGTGCAGCTTGCCGGCCCACTCCGGATAGGTCCGGCCGCTCATCTTGCCGAGCCAGTAGTAGATGCCGCAGAAGATGCCGAACACGGCGCCCAGGCTAAGTACATAGTGGAAATGCGCCACCACGTAGTAGGTGTCGTGCAACACGGTATCGATACCGGCGTTGGCCAGGACGACACCGGTCACGCCGCCCAGCGTGAAGAGGAAGATGAAGCCGATCGCCCAGAGCATCGGCGTCTTGAACTCGATCGAGCCGCCCCACATGGTCGCGATCCAACTGAAGATCTTGATGCCCGTGGGCACCGCGATGATCAGCGTCGCGATGGTGAAGTAGGCCTTGGTGTTCACATCCAGTCCCACGGTGAACATGTGGTGCGCCCAGACGACGAAACCGACCACGCCGATCGCCACCATGGCGTAGGCCATGCCCAGGTACCCGAACACCGGCTTCTTCGAGAAGGTCGAGACCACATGGCTGATGATGCCGAAGGCCGGCAGGATCATGATGTAGACCTCGGGGTGTCCGAAGAACCAGAAGAGGTGCTGGAACAGGATCGGATCGCCGCCGCCCTCCGGATTGAAGAAGTTGGTCCCGAAGTTGCGGTCGGTCAGCAGCATGGTGATGGCGCCACCCAGGACAGGCACCGCCAGCAGCAGCAGGAAAGCCGTCACCAGCATCGCCCAGACGAACAGCGGCATGCGGTGCAGGGTCATGCCCGGCGCGCGCATGTTGAAGATCGTGGTGATGAAATTGATCGCGCCCAGGATCGAGCTGGCGCCCGCCAGATGCAGCGCGAAGATCGCCATGTCTACCGACGGTCCGGAATGGCCGAGCGAGGAGGACAGCGGCGGATAGATCGTCCAGCCGGTGCCGGCACCCGTGCCGACGAAGGCCGAGCCGAGCAGCAGGAAGAAGGCCGGCACGATCAGCCAGAAGCTGATGTTGTTCATGCGCGGAAAGGCCATGTCCGGCGCGCCGATCATCAAGGGCACGAACCAGTTGCCGAACCCGCCGATCAGCGCCGGCATGACCACGAAGAAAACCATGATCAGGCCGTGAGCGGTGATGACCACGTTCCACATCTGACCGGGGTCGGCCGACAGGAACGTGAAGATCTGCATGCCCGGCTCCTGCAGCTCCATGCGCATGAGCACGGAGAAGGCGCCGCCGATCAGGCCGGCGATCACGGAGAAAATCAGATAGAGCGTGCCGATGTCCTTGTGGTTGGTGGAGAAGAACCACCGAACGAAGAAACCCGGCTTGTGATCGTGATGATCGCCGTGGGCGTGCGTGTCGCTGTAAGCCATGATCTTTCCTCGAGCCGTCGGTTGCTGACGAGCCAGTTGTTCTTATGCGTTAGACGGGCGCTGGTTAGCGGGCGGCCTGAAGGGCATCGGCCACCTGCTTGTCGCCCGGCTCCGGCAGCAGCGCGGCCTGCTGCTCGGTAATCCAAGCCTCGAAAGCCTCCTGCGAGACCACCTCGACCATGATCGGCATGTAAGCGTGGGCCGTGCCGCAGAGCTCTGAGCACTGACCGTAGTAGGTGCCCTCCTGGGTGACGTGGACCCAGGTCTCATTCAAACGGCCGGGAACGGCATCGACCTTCACCCCGAAGGACGGCACGGCGAAGGAGTGCAGCACGTCGCCGGCGGTCACCAGGATGCGCACGGTCGTATCGACCGGAATGACCACCGAGCGGTCGGTCGCCAGCAGACGGGGCAACCCCTGTTCGGCGGCTTCATCGTCTTGCAGCATGAAGGCGTCGAAGACGAAGTTGCCGTGGTCGGGATACTCGTAGGTCCAGTACCACTGCTTGCCGATCGCCTTGATGGTCATGTCGGCCTCGGGGATCACATCCTGCGCGTAGAGCAGCTTCATGGAGGGGATCGCGATGATCACCAGAATCATGACCGGCACGGCCGTCCAGATCACCTCGACCATGGTGTTGTGGGAGGTTTTCGAGGGCGTCGGGTTCGCGGAGGCGCGGAAGCGCCGCATGACGTAGACCAGCAAGGCCAGCACGAAGAGACAGATCAGCGTGATGATCACCAGCAGCAGATTGTGGAAGTCGTGGATCTGCTCCTTGATCGGCGTCGCTCCGGCCTGCAAGCCGAGTCCGCCCGGAACCGGCTGACCCAAAAGCGTTTCCTGGGCCCAAGCGCCGCCGCTGGCCAATAGACTCGCCAGCAAGGCGAAGAATGCGCCGGTCTTGCTCATCAGCTTCATCATCTTTGGTGTCTCGACCCTTATTCTTCATCGGTCCGAAGCCTGCTTTGCAGTCATTCGTCCGGGCCTGTCCTGCGATGTTTTGGCCAATGCGCCCGCAGATGACCACGGACGGAGGCCGCATATGACGGATGTGAACCTAAACCAGGGATCTTAACGCAACAAGTCAGCACCTCTGCGGCATAGTACCGCCAGGATCGGCGAACCGCCCCGGCGACTCGCCCGTGTACGCACGGTCGCGCCACGGCATCGGAATCCGATAACATATTCGCTTGCGGCAATTTGACGCAAAGCCTTGGGATGACTGACAGATTCTCCGCTACTTGCCGACGCGGTCATCCCTGCGCTCCTCCTGGCGCTCGCCACGGATCGAACGCTTGACCCGGCGCACGCCCAGCCAGATCAACAGGACGATGACCGGAATCGACAGGGCGGTGATCTGATCCGGTGCGAGCGGAAGGCCGAAGGACTTACTGCCTTTGGCCAGGTAGCCGACAAGACTGACGAGATAATAGCTGACCGCCGCAATGGAGAGACCCTCGACCGTCTCCTGCAAGCGAAGCTGCAGCTTCGCACGGCGATTCATGGACTCCAGCAGATCGCGGTTCTGCGCCTCCAGGGTCACATCGACGCGCGTGCGCAGGAGCTGGCCGGCTCGCGCGACGCGGCGCGACAGGACGTCCAGGCGATCCTGAGTCGACTCGCAGGTACGAATCGCCGGTGTCAGGCGCCGGTCCATGAATTCCTGGACCGTCTGGACTCCTTCTATGCGTTCCTCTCGAAGCTCCTGAATACGGCGCAAAACCAGTGCGTGGTATGCCCGCGCGGCGGAAAAGCGATAGCTAGTCGCCGCGGCGATCCGCTCGATTCCGGCCGAAATCTCCGTCAGGTCACGGAGCAGCCGTTGCTCGTCCTCGAGCCGGTCGCAGTCGGTCATCTCCCCCAGGCTACCCTGCAGCCGTTCCCCCAGACGCGATAGCTCGCCGCCATGCTGCCGCGCCAGAGGCAAGGCGAGCAAGGCCATCATGCGGTAGGTCTCGATCTCGCAAAGACGCTGAACCAGACGGCCAGCCTGACGCGGACCCAGGTTGACGTCGCGCACCAGCACCCGCCCGAAGCCATCGTCCCCGACCCAGAAGTTCATCCAGGTCTTGGCCGCGCCGCCTGACATCGAGGAGCCGGCGTAGTTGTCGACCCCCATCAGGACCCCGATCCGATCGGGATCCTCCTCAAGCGGTGGGGCGTCACGCGCCTCCAGTTCGACGTGCAGCCCGACCAGAAGCCGGCTCTGCATCTGCTCCAGCCAGTCGCGCGGCACCCGCTCGATCACCGGATGCGCAAAGCGCTCGACCTTGCCGTCGTCCCGCAGCGGTGCCGCTTCGCGCGCGTAGAAGGCATAGGTCGAAAACTCGGTATGGCGTTCCCAACGCAGCCGGAAGGGTCCGAGATCGACCATGTGAAAGTTGGCCGTATCGCCCGGCGGCGGCTTGCCGTAACGGCGGCAGAGCTCGGCCACCAGCGCCCGCTCCTCCGCCACTCCGCTCTCGCCGCTGTGCAGAGCGATATGCGTCACGCGCTCGCTCGGCCGCAGATGCGCAAAGGGGCGCGCATGCACCTCGCGCGTCAGCTCCTGGCGCAGTTCGTGTTCGGTCAGGCCCAAGGGCATGCGCCGTAAATCCCCTCGCTGCGCGCGGAAGAGAACTGCCCCGGCGGCCTGCCCCCTGCATTCGCGCGTTCTAGCCTCTACATTATCGTGACGGGAACTGAAACGCCCTATCCCGATCGCAGCCTATCTAGATCGCAGTGGAGAAGAGTTCGCCATGACCCACCTCGCCGAAACCGACGAACTGTTCTATGCGCGCGCCGGCCTGGATCGGCCGAAGCTGGAGGGCATCGTCGACGATGCCCTGGCCAAGGCCGACGACGGTGAGCTTTTCCTGGAATACCGCCAGTCGGAGGCCCTGGCCTTCGACGACGGGCGGCTCAAGTCGGCCAGCTTCGACACCGATCAGGGCTTCGGCTTGCGCGCGGTGGCCGGCGAGGCGGCCGGCTACGCCCATGCCAGCGAATTGAGCGAGGCGGCGGTGCAGCGCGCCGGCGAAACCGTCAAGGCGGTGCAGACGGGTCACGGCGGCACCATGGCCGACGCGCCCAGCAACACCAACCGCCAGCTCTATACGCCGGACAATCCGCTGAACGCGCTGGCTTTCGAGGCCAAGGTGAAGCTCTTGAGCGAAATCGACGCTTATGTCCGCAGCAGGGATGCGCGCGTGCGTCAGGCCACGGTCTCGCTCGCAGGTTCCTGGCAAGCGGTGCAGATTCTGCGCGCCGGCGGTGAGCGCCGGGCCGATATTCGCCCGCTGGTGCGCCTCAACGTCTCGGTGGTTCTGGAGAAAGACGGCCGCATGGAGACCGGTTCCTACGGGACCGGCGGGCGCGTCGGCTACGACGGCCTGATCGAGCCGGCGAGCTGGCAGGCTGCGGCCGACGAGGCCCTGCGCCAGGCCGAGATCAACCTCGGCTCGGTCGACACGCCGGCCGGCGAGATGCCCGTCCTGCTCGGGCCGGGCTGGCCCGGAATTCTGCTGCACGAAGCCGTCGGACACGGCTTGGAGGGCGACTTCAATCGCAAGAAAACCAGCGCCTTCGCCGGCCTGATGGGCGAGCAGGTGGCGGCGCCCGGCGTGACGGTGATCGACGACGGCACCCTGCCCGACCGGCGCGGGTCCCTGACCGTCGACGACGAGGGCACGCCGACCGAACGCACGGTCCTTATCGAGGACGGCAAGCTGGTCGGCTACATGCAGGACAGGCAGAATGCGCGGCTGATGGGCATGAAGCCGACCGGCAACGGACGGCGCCAATCCTACGCCCATATCCCCATGCCGCGCATGACCAACACTGTGATGCTGGGCGGCGAAGCCGATCCGTCCGAGATGCTGGCCGGTGTGAAGAAGGGCCTCTTCGCCGTCTCCTTCGGCGGCGGTCAGGTCGACATCACCAGCGGAAAGTTCACCTTCTCCTGCACCGAGGCCTACCTGATCGAGGACGGTAAGATCGGACCCGCCGTCAAGGGCGCGACCCTGATCGGCAACGGCCCGGAGACCATGAAGAAGGTGACCATGATCGGCAACGACATGGCACTCGACCCGGGTATCGGCACTTGCGGCAAGGACGGCCAGGGCGTGCCGGTGGGCGTCGGACAACCGTCTCTGCTGGTCTCCGCCATCACTGTGGGCGGTACGGCCTAGAAATTTTATACACAGGCCCTGTCGCCAAAGCGTCATCGTCGCTTTGCGCAAGTGACGCGGCGGTTACATGAGCCCGACACGCTAACGGTCTAGCCTGTCTCCTTCGTCGTTCGGTCTCCGCGCGATGCGGTCCACTTGGGCCGCACTGTTCCGGTCGCCGCCTTGCGAGAGGGAGAATCCTGGCATGCTCAAATCTTTGCTCACGGCCGCGGGCATCGCCTGCGCCGCACTGGCCGGCGGCCTGTTTCCCGGCACCGCGGCGGCACAGACCGTCAGCCTGGCCGTCACCGACGTGGAGGGTCTGGAGCAGCTCCAGCGCGACTGGAGACCGCTGCGCGACAAACTGCAGGCCGTGACCGGCTACGAAATCGAGTTCTTCCCTGTCAGCAGCCGCACGGCAGCTGTCGAGGCGCTGGGCGCCGAGCGATTGGATTTCGTGCTGACCGGCCCGGCCGAGTACGTGGTCATGAACAAGCTGACCGGCGCTTATCCAATCGTCGGTTTCGGACGGCCCGACTATTTCTCCGGCGTCATCGTGCTGGCCAGCAGCGGCATCGCCGGCGTGCAGGATCTTCGGGGCAGAAAGATCGCACTCGGCGACATCGGCTCGACCTCCTCCCACCTCGCCCCCTCGCAGCTTCTCGCCGACTACGGTCTCGACCCTCGCAGCGACATGGAGGTGATTCACACCAGCGAGGCGATCCAGTGGGAGGCGCTGAAACGCGGCGACGTGGACGCGGTCGGCATGAACTATATGAGCGACTTCATCGCCCTTCGCGACCAAGAGACGGAACTGCCGCCGGGCGCCTTCAAGGTCGTCGCCCGCGGGCCCGACCTGCCCAACGACGTGCTGATGGCCGGCCCCCATGTGGATCGGGAGATCGTCGAGGCTTTGCGTAAAGCCTTTGTCGAGAACTCCGACGACCTGGTCGCCGCCGTCATCGCACCGGGGGGCGAGAATACGAAGTACGAAGGCATGGCCTTCGTGCCGGAGGTGACGGACAGCGACTACGACTATGTCCGGCGTGCCTACGCCGCCATCGGGCACCCGCAGTTCGGCGAGTTCGTTGGCGAGTGAGGCCGCTCGCGCTTTAGCCGAGACGTTCGGCGCGGCACTTCGGGAGGCGGCCGCGCCGAATGTCACGTCCCGGATTGCGGCTAACGGTTCGACAGGTAGGGCCGTCCTGACCGTCGAAGGCCTCACAAAACGCTTCGAAACCGGCGAGCCCGTCTTGAACGGCATCGACTTCGCCTTCGGGGTGGGCGAGACCGTCGCCCTGATCGGCGCCAACGGAAGCGGCAAGTCCACACTTCTGCATTGCTGCACGCGCCTGGTCGAACCCAGCGGCGGTCGCATCAGTCTTCTGGGCGACACGGTCACGCGCCTGCCGCGCCGGCGTCTACGGCGGCTGCGCGCTCGTGTCGGTTTGGTGTTTCAGAAGCACAACCTCGTCGGACGCCTCTCGGTGCTGACCAACGTGCTTCACGGTGCGCAGGCCCGCCAATCGGGTCCGCGCAGCTGGTGCCAAGCCTTTGCCACAAGAGCCGCGCGTAAGGAAGCGCTGCACTGCCTGGAGCAGGTCGGTCTGGCCGATCTGGCCGCGCGTCGCGCCGATCGGCTGTCCGGCGGGCAGTCTCAGCGGGTGGCCATTGCACGCGCCCTGATGCAGCGCCCCGAGTTGCTGATGGCCGACGAGCCGGTTGCCAGCCTCGATCCCAGAGCGGGACAGGAGGTCATGGCTCTCTTCGCAGAGCTGGCCCGGGCGCGCGGTTTGACCCTCTTCTTCACCACTCACAATCTCGAACACGCGCTCGACTTCGCGGAGCGCGTTCTGGCGCTGAAACAGGGACGACTCGCACTCGACGCCCAGACTGGAACGCTGCGAACCGAAGATCTTGGGGATCTCTATGCCTAGCCGGGCCGAGGAGCTGCCCAACGGCCGTCGGGAGACCCGGCTGCCACCGCGCTTCTCGCGACCGCATCCCTTGACTTGGCTCGCCTGGGTGATCCTGGCGGCTTTCTTTATCGTCAGCCTGGAGGGCACGAACTGGTCCTTCACGGATCTCGCCGAGGGCGTTCCGGCGCTCGGGCGCTTCCTGTCCAAGGCCTTCCCACCGGACCTCGAACGGATCGATGCCGTCCTATGGGCTCTGCTCGAGACCTTCCAGATGGCACTGGTGGGCATGGTGGTCGGCGTCCTGATCAGCCTGCCTCTCGCGGTGCTCGCCAGCCGAAAACACAGCCCGGCCAAAGCGACCTATGTCGCCGCTCGTGGCCTGATCGCCCTGTTCCGGGTGGTTCCGGACCTGGTCTGGGCTTTGATTTTCGTGGTGACGGTAGGGCTAGGTCCCTTTGCCGGAACCTTGGCCTTGGCTGTCGACACCATCGGCTTTTGCGGGCGCTTCTTTGCCGAAACCATGGAAGAGGTGGACGAGGGGCCACAGAAGGCGCTCGACGCCATCGGTGCCAGCCGCAGCGGCGTCGTCGCCTGTGCCGTTCTGCCAGCGGCTCTGCCAAGCTTCATCAACACCAGCCTCTTCGCTCTGGAGAAAGCCGTGCGCTCCTCCGTCGTTCTGGGACTGGTCGGAGCTGGAGGCATCGGCATCGAGCTGAAGGTCGCGATGGATTTTTTCGAGTTCGACCAGGCGGCGACGATCATTCTCTGCATCTTCGTGCTGATCCTCGCTGTCGAGCGAGTCAGCAGTTGGGCACGCACAAAGGTTATGTAGTTGGGACGGCACAAGGACGGCGAGACGATGACCCTCCAGACAACCGATACTGCCCACCTGGCCTGGGAAGCCGCTTGGCAAAGCGAGGCCGGCCGCGCCGATTGGCTGGTGCCAGAACCGGAGGTCGTGCAGCTTGGGGCCCGTCTGCGCCAGGCCGGCGCCGCGCGAGCCTTGGATCTCGGCTGCGGCGTGGGGCGTCATGCCCTGGCACTGGCCCGGCTCGGGTTTCGGGTCGAGGCGCTGGATGCCAGTCCCTCCGGCTTGGCGGAACTGACTGGCGCTGCGGCACGGGAAGGGCTGGAGATCGCCGCGCACCGGGCGTCCATGACCGGCCTGCCCTGCAGCGACGCGCGCTTCGACCTGCTGCTCTCCTGGAACGTGATCTACCACGGCGACCCGACCGTCGTACACGGCGCAATCGCCGAGATTGCCCGGGTCCTCAGGCCCGGTGGCATCTTCCAGGGCACGATGCTGAGCAAACGCAACAGACACTTCCGCCAAGGCCACGAGATCGCCCCGGACACCTGGGTCGACGAAGCCGGGGAGGGCGACAAGGCACACCCGCACTTCTTCTGCGATGCAACCGAACTTTGTGCGCTCTTCACCGATTTCGAGCTGCTGACCCTCCACCAGGACGACCACGGCAAGGCCGGCCACTGGCATTGGCATCTCACGGCCGAGCGGCGCTAGGTCACGCCTCGACCGCCGCCAGCTGGAGCTGCCGCGCGTCGGAGAAGACCAGCACCTCCAGCGGCTCGCTGCGGCCGCGCAGTTCGAGGTGACGCCGTTCGGCACCTGCCTGCGGCACGCCGGCGCGCTCTGCCAGGGCCGCCGAAATCACCAGTTGGGCGCCGAAGTCCTTGGTGGCCTGTTCCAGGCGGCTGGCGGTGTTAACCGTGTCCCCGACGGCGGTCAGAGAAACGGCCTCACCCCAGCCCATCTCCCCGACGATCGCCGGACCGATGTGGATCCCGATGCCGATGCGCAGGGGCTCGGGCTGGTCGCCGGCGAGCACGCGCTCGACCTCCTGCAGGCCCTCGGCCATCAGTTGAGCCGCTTGCAAAGCATTGCGCGCGGCCTGACGACCGTCGTCCGACAGCGCAGGTCCGACACCGAACAGCGCCATCACACCGTCGCCGATGAACTTGTCCACCCGGCCACCGGCGCGCTCCACCGCTTCGCCCGTCGTCCGAAAATAGCGGTTCAGCAGAAAAACCACATCGAAGGGCAGACGGGATTCGGACAGGCGCGTGAAGCCGCGCAGATCGGCGAAGAGCACCACGATCTCGCGTTCCTCGCCCTGCAGATAGCCTGGCCGGGCACGGGCTTCGCGGGTCGTGACGTTGGGCGGCAGCAGCGGCTGAACCTCCAAATCGTCGGTCGGACGGGTTTGGCAGGCAAGGCGGACGGTGGGCGCGGCGCCGACGCGATGGAGGACCTTCGCCTCCGCTGAGTCGGCCGGCGGCAGGGACGAAAGTCCGAATCCGATCCGAACCCGACAGGTCGAACAGCGCCCGCGCCCGCCGCAGAGCGCAGCGTGCGGGATGCCGGCGCTCCGGCTCGCCTCGAGGATCGTCGTGCCCTGCGGCACCCTGACCCGCCGTCCGTCGGGGTAGGTCAGGATCACAACACCGCGCCGATGCTCGAGGAAACGACGCGCGCGGCGCGCGGCAAGGGCCACCAAAAGCAAGGCGCCGTAGCCCAACCAGACATTGCGTTCCACCGAACCGATGAAGGCGCCCTTCCGGGGATCGGCAATCTGCGAGACCAACGCCTCGGTGAAGGGCGGCTCCCGCTGCTCGTAGCGATACTGAGCCCACTGGCCGGCCATCCAGGTTCCGGTCAGAGAGAGTGTCGGCACCAGTAAAGCGGCGGCGAACAGCCAGCTGCGCCAACGCGGGAACCAGGGTTTGAAGCGAAGCCAGAGGTAAAGGCCGAGGCAACCGTGCATCCAGACGATCAGCGTGACCAGCAGCTGCCGAAGGCCGCTCATCTGTGAAAGCTCGAAGTAGATCAGGAGGATCGGGGGATAGCCGACCTCCGCGCCCAGGAAAGTCTCGATCCCCCGGGTGCCGGCGATATGCAGGACCAGAAGCGGCGGGATGGCGAGGCCCAGCAAAAGCTGCCAGGTCTCGCCCGGCCGCATCCGGAAGTCGCGTCGGGCGTAGAGCGCCCAGACCGCCAGCCCCGCGTGCACGCTGAAGGCGCCGTAGAGCAAAAACAGCCCGACCAGGCCGTTCCAGATAAAACCCTGCAGGATCAAGACGTCCTGCATCGCGGTCAGCGAGACCAGGCCGGCCATGTGATTGATCAGGTGCGTCAGCACATAGGCGAAGAGGATCAAACCCGAAATCAAGCGGGCACGACGGATCACATGGAGGCTCTGCATGCCGGGTGACTGGTCTCGCGTCGGGTCGTGCTGTCGCGGGCCTGCGATCAGCTGGAAGCGGCCGGATCATAAGCGCTGCGGGATCTTTGTGCGACGCGAAACGCGCCTATATGGTGCTGCGCCTTTCGTGACGGACCCGGACCCATGCCGCTTGCACTGACGACCGAAGAGCGACGCCGGCGGCGCTTCTCGCTGCGTAGCGAAGGCCGCAGCCTGATGGACGACTCCGTCGCCAGTCCCTGCGTGTCGATCTGCAAGATCGACAAGACGACGAACCTCTGCCTCGGCTGCAGCCGCTCGGTCGGCGAGATCACCGACTGGTGCCTGCTGACCGCAGAGGAAAAGCGCGGCGTCGCAGCCGAGCTGCCGGCCCGCGATCCAGGGCAGCGGTTCGCCGAAAAGGGCACGGCTTGATCGTCGCCGCATTTTCTTCCACCTGATGGCAGATAACGAACACCGATAAGCGAGAACGACGGAGAGATCGCGTATGCAGTACCTGCACTCCATGGTCCGAGTCAGCGACGTCGAGGCGTCCCTGGACTTCTTCTGCAACAAGCTCGGCCTGGTCGAGGTCGAGCGGATGGACAACGAGAAGGGGCGCTTCACCCTGATTTTCCTGGCCGCGCCCGAAGACGTGGAGCGCGCCAAGTCGCCCCAGCGCGCGCCCATGGTCGAGCTGACCCACAATTGGGACCCGGAAGACTACGACGGCGGTCGCAACTTCGGGCATCTCGCTTACCGCGTGGATGACATCTATGCGGTCTGTCAGCGCCTGCTGAACGGCGGCGTCACCATCAACCGTCCGCCGCGCGATGGCCGCATGGCCTTCGTCCGTTCGCCGGACGGCATCTCGATCGAGTTGCTACAGCGCGGCGAGTCGCTGCCGGCCCAGGAACCCTGGAGCTCCATGCAGAACACCGGCAACTGGTAAAGCGGCGGACGTACTGAAAAACGGGCGGCGCCCTCCCGCGCCGCCCGTTGTTCTTTCGCCCTTTTTCTTTCGCTGGAGACGCCTACTGACCCTGGCCGAGCGAAAAGCCGGGTTCGCCGTCGAAGGTGCAGAGATGTTCGGTCTTGATGAAATCGACACCCGACTCGGCAGCACGCACCTGCAGCGCGGCGATCTGGCCGTGATCGACGGCTGACCCGTCGGCCTCGGCCAGGAAGCGGCAGCGCCAGTGGTCGGTGCAGAAGGTCTCCGGCAAACCCTCCGGCCAGACCTTGACCCCGCGGTTGGTGATCATCGACAGCTTCAAGCCATTACCGCCCAGCGGGAGCACCTTGTCGGCAAGCTGCTGCGGGCTGCCATCGGCCCAGTGCACGAAGAGATCGACGCCAACGGTCTGCTTCACCTTGGGTGCCGAGCGCACCGCCGGCGGGACGGCGATACCCTTGCCCTCCTTGTTGTAGACGACGGCCGGCAGCGTCTCCGGCTTTTGCCCGAGGCGGGCGATCACGGCGTCGGCGAAGGCACTTGTACCCACCTTCTGGCGGCTGACTCCCTCCGCGAAGATGTCGTAAGTGTGGATGCCCTCCTCGAGGGTGCGCAGCCAAGCGTTATGTACACGCTCGGCCGCTTCGGCTTGGCCGATGTGAACCAGCATCATCACGCCGCCCAGCAACAGACCGGAGGGGTTGGCGACATCCTGGCCCGCGCGGCGGGGGGCCGACCCGTGAATCGCCTCGAACATCGCGCAGTGCTCGCCGATGTTGGCGGAACCGGCCAGCCCGACCGATCCGGCGATCTGCGCCCCGACGTCCGACAGCACGTCGCCGTAAAGGTTCGGCATCACCACCACGTCGAAAGCGCCGGGCGTGTCGGCCAGCTTCGCGGCGCCGATGTCGATGATCCAGTGCTCGTTCTCGATCTCGGGGTAATCCGCCGCGACCTCGTCGAAGACTTTATGAAACAGGCCGTCGGTCAGCTTCATGATGTTGTCTTTGGTGAAGCAGGTGACCTTCTTGCGGCCGTTCGCCCGTGCATACTCGAAGGCATAGCGGGCGATGCGCTCAGAGCCTGGACGTGAAATCAGCTTCAGGCACTGCACGACCTCGTCGGTTTGGCGATGCTCGATGCCGGCGTAGAGATCCTCTTCGTTCTCCCGCACCACGACCACGTCCATCTTGGGGTGTTTGGTCTCGACGAAGGGGTGATAGGACACGCAAGGACGCACGTTTGCGAACAGACCGAGCGACTTGCGCACTGTCACGTTCAGGCTCTTGAAGCCGCCGCCCTGAGGCGTGGTGATGGGGGCTTTGTAGAAGACGCGGGTCCGGCGCAGGGAGTCCCAGACGCTCGCTTCGATCCCGGCCGTATTGCCGCGGTTGTAGACCGCCTCGCCGATCTCGACAGTCTCGATGTCAAGCTCCGCGCCGGCCGCCTGCAGGATACGCAGACTCGCATCCATGATTTCCGGGCCGATACCGTCCCCGTGGGCAACGGTGATAGGCGTCGCAGCCATAGTCTTCCTCCTTCTGATCGCTTCTGACGGAATATCTCTTTCGGCGGGACTCCACCGCTGCGAGATCTAGGCACACGAGATGCTTTGGGGAACTTGATTCCGCCAATGACAGCTATCGGCACGTCCAATGGAACCGTTCGATCGAACGCGACGGCGGAGCGTCCGTTATCCGGTTTGCAAGGCGTTCAGCGTCAGAAAGAGGTTTTCGACCGGCTCGGCGAGCAGCGATGGCGGCTCCGGCGACACCTCGGCCAGAGGCGGCTGCAGCTCCGCTGTCGAAGAAATGATGTAGCGAAGCTGCCCCTTGTCGTCCGCCAGCGGCAGGCGAAGCACCTCGACCAAGCCTTCGCGACCCGAGGGAAAGCGATCGCGTACCGTGGTGAGCTGAGCGCAGGGCTCGTCCAGGACGCGGTTCATGGCCGCCATGACATTACTTTTGAAGCGCTCGGAAAAGACTTCGAAGATATTGGCACCGGTCGGATCTACGCCGATCCGCATGACGACCCGTTGGCCGACGATCCGCACGCGAAAATGATCTGGCTCGATCCGTTCGTAGACGATCAGATCCGGGAGAAGCTGGGGAATCTCGGTCGGATCGATCTCGGACTCCCGCGGCAGTCCATCGTCCCTCCGCTTCGAGAGCCAATAGTCTAGAAGAGCCCTATTGAGTGCATGCAAGGCAGGCTGAGGAAGACTATTACTTGAACTACTGGACATGTTAAGCGGCATTATAGACCGGTAAGTCACTTGGCGATCGGCGCAGGCGCGGCGGCCGAGATAAGGTGGACGACGCGTCCGGGTCCCATCGTATCCGATATACCCGCTTATGCGAAGCAGGCCATGGTAGGCTCCACAGGCAAAGCGGTCGCGGCGCGTCCGACATCATCATGCGGGTGACGTGACGCCAGATACACCTGCGCGCACTCTGGCCGACAGCGATTTTTTCGGCTGGCTCGCGCGCTATCAAGGAATGGCGCGCCCGGGAAGATTCGAACTCCCAACCTCCTGATCCGTAGTCAGGTGCTCTATCCAGTTGAGCTACGGGCGCTTGCCGGACGAGACGCAGCGACACCATTGCCGCCTGCACTCTGCCGTGAAGGCGCGGAACATAGGCGAATCGAATTGGGGGTGCAAGAGCCTGTCAGACGCCTATTCCACACGTTCCGGATCCGGCCGATCGGTGCCTTTTCGCCGCTTGGAAGCCAAAGCACGCGCGCTTCACGCGAACCTGCAAGGGCGCTCGACAAGTCCACCGAAATGCGGGCAAATCCGCTTGTCCCCCTGTGACCGCTCAAGTAATATCGCAGCGCCGCGTTTGGGGGACTCGGCATTGGTTTTGTTTACCCGTTGGGAAATCCTGGGTCTCGGCCAGGCAATTCTTTACCGAGTCTTGCAACAGCATGAGATGATCGAATGAAGCGCGTTTCAGGCCTGACCGCCGTCGCCGTAGCTATCGCGATTCTGACCGGGTGTTCGGCCGACGAATCGGATCTGTGGCCCTCGCTCGAAGCCGCCGATCCGGCGGGCGGTGCCCAGGCGACGCAGGATCAAGTCCAGGCGGGCGGGCCGTTGCAGCTCAATACCGGGGTCTTCGAACCCGCGGGCGTGACTCCAGGCCAGCCGACCGGAACAGCCGTCGGCGAGAAGGTGCAGGCTCTGCGCAGCGACCTGCAGCGCCTGCAGACGCAGGTCGGCGAGGAAAACCGGCTGCTTCAGCAGTATCGCGGAAACGCTCGGGAGACGGCGCGCGACTACAACACGATGGTCAGCACGATCAACGCGCGCCTTCAGACCGGCACGACACCCGGCAATCCCGATCTCGTGCAGCTCTGGAACCAGTCACAGCTCGAGCTGTCGCAGGTCGCGACTTCGATCAACAACATGAATGCACTGGCCGCCAATACCGGTGCCACGGCCTCGCTCTCCACTTTCCTGCTCGACTCCGTTCGCGCCACCTATGGCCTGCAGGGTGCCGTCGACGAGGACCATCGCCAGCTTGCGATCCTGGAGGACGAGACCAACCAGACGGTGGTTCTGATCGAACGCCTGCTGACCGAGCTGACGGAGGACGTACAGCGGCAGACGGCTTATCTCGCCTATGAGCGTTCGGAACTGACCGCTCTCTCCGTCGCCATCCGCAACGGTGAGTTTTTTGCCGGCAGCCTCGGCAACCGCTCCTTCGGCATAGCCGCGCCGCCGCCGAGCGGCGGTGCCGCAGGCCTGGTCGGCAGAACACAGCCTTTGGTTGTTATTCGTTTCGATCAGCCGAGCGTCGAATACGAGCCGGCGCTCTACGGTGCCGTCAATCAGGCCCTGTCCGCTCGGCCGAATGCCGGCTTCGATGTCGTCTCGGTGGCCGCCGGTTCCGGCGCCCAAGGTCAGGTGGCCTTGGCCAGCGGACGCTCCGTGCGCAATGCCGAAGCGGTGGTCCGTTCGCTGACCGACATGGGACTTCCGGCCGATCGGGTCTCGCTGTCAGCGGCGACCAACCCGGCGGCAGCGGTGAACGAGGTTCATATCTACCTACGCTAGCGTCCTTGCCGCAGCATCGGGCGACAGGCTGCGGTCAGGGTGACCGTCGCAGACGAGCCTTCGGAAGCCGTCGTCTGCGGCACACCACTGGTCTTTGCCACGCAACGCCCCATCGTTCTCCATAACCCTTCCGGCCATTGCGCTCCGCGCGGCTGGACGGATCGGAGAACCATTTGGGGGCACCAAGACCATGCGCAGTAACCTCCTCGCGGCCGTTCTTTCGGTTTTGGTCATCGGGAACGGCGCATTTCTGGGCGCCGGGACGGCGCAGGCGGATTCCGCAACCGAGTCTGCCAGCGATATCCGTCTGGTGATCGAAAACCAAATCGATGCCTTCAGGCGGGACGATGGAGTCGAAGCCTTCTCCTACGCGTCACCGTCGGTGCAACGGAGGTTTCGGAGCGCGGATACCTTCATGCAGATGGTCCAAACCGGCTACCCGCAGGTCTATCGCCCGCGGGCCGTCGAGTTTCAGGGGCTGGACATCGAAACCGGCCGTGCGGTGCAACGCCTGTTCTTCATCGGTCCCGACGGCGCCGGCGCGCTCGCGCTTTACTTCATGGAACAGCAGCGGGACGGGAGCTGGAAGATCGACGGGGTGCAGCTTCGGCGTTTGCGCGATACCGCCACCTAAGGCGCCTCGCGACCCGACATCCCAGAGCGCCGGCACAGCTAGACCCGCCACAGCTAAACGTTGTCAGCAGCCGCGCCCTCGGCTAGACCCCTGCGGACTGGGGTTGGGAACACGAGGGCATGATGATCGGCAAGACCTTTCCGGTTTCTTGGTGGGAGCTGCATCGCGATGCCAAGGCGCTCGCCTGGCGCCTGATGGATAAGTCCGAGAAGACAGGACCCTTCAAGGGCGTCGTTGCCGTGGCGCGCGGCGGCATGGTGCCGGCGACCATTGTCGCCCGGGAACTGGAGCTGCGTTTGGTCGATACCCTCTGCATCGCCTCCTATCAGGACCGGGATAAGGGCCAAGTCCAGGTCCTGAAGTCGATCGAGGGCGACGGCAGGGGCTGGGTCATCGTCGACGATCTCGTGGATACCGGAGCCACGGCCCGCGCCGTGCGCGGGCTGCTCCCCAAAGCCCACTTCGCCACGGTCTACGCCAAGCCCGAGGGCCGGCCGACGGTCGACACCTTCGTCACCGAAGTGAGCCAGGATACCTGGATCCTCTTTCCTTGGGACAGCGAGATGCAAGAGGTGCCTCCGATCGCCCGCAGCCGCTAGAGCGGATAGGCCGGAGGCGGCGCCGAAACGAGCGCTCTAGGATGACTCCACGGCAATATTGTCGATCAAACGGGTCTTGCCCAGCCAGGCGGCGGCGAAGAGGCGGGCAGGGCGGTCGACCCGCAACAGCGGCGTCAAATCGTCGGCCGCATGCAGGGCCAAGTAGTCGATCTTGGTGAAGCCGGCTGAACCGAGACGTTGCTGGCCCTCGGGCAGAAGGAGCGTCGCTGGGGTCTGACCGTCCGCAAGCTCTTCGGCGATCTCGGTCATCACGCGATGCAGCAGCGGCGCGACCGCGCGCTGCGCCGGCGTCAGATTCACGTTGCGCGAGGAGAGAGCGAGGCCGTCCGCTTCACGCACCGTCGCCACCGGCACGATTTCGACCGGTATATCCAAATCGCGCACCATCCGCTTCACCACCGTGAGCTGCTGATAGTCCTTCTCTCCGAAGTAGGCGCGGTCCGGCTGGGCCTGCAGCAGGAGTTTGCAGACGACCGTGGTGACACCGTTGAAATGACCGGGACGATAGAGCCCCTCCAGAACGTCGCTCACCCCGGTGACACCCACCGTCGAGGCGAAGCCCGGTGGATACATCGCCTCGACCTGCGGCGCGAACAGAAGGTCGCAGCGATGTTCCGCCAGAAGCCGGGTGTCGCGGGTCTCGTCGCGCGGGTAGCGGCTGAGATCTTCCTTGCGATCGAACTGCTTGGGATTGACGAAGATGGTCGCGACGGCGCGGTCGCAGTCGGCAACGGCCCGGCCAAGCAAGGCCAGATGGCCGGCATGAAGAGCACCCATGGTCGGCACCAGACCAATGGTCTGTCCAGCCCGGCGCCAAGGTAGCGTGGCCGCACGCAACTCCTCGACGCGGCGCAGAATGGGCAGCAACGCGGCGGCCGCGCTCATCCACCGCGCTTCCGATAGAGCTGATCCGGGCCCGGGAAGGTGCGGTCGCGTACCTCGCCGGCATAGCGCGCCACCGCCTCTTCGACGACCGGAGTGAGATCGGCGTAGCGCTTGACGAATCTCGGCACTCGGGCTCCGGAAAGGCCGAGCAGATCCTCCGTCACCAGGATCTGGCCGTCGCACTCCAAAGCCGCACCGATGCCGATGGTGGGAATGGAAACGGCTTGGGTGGCTTGTTGCGCCACCTCCTCCAAGGTGCCCTCGATCACCAGAGAGAAAGCGCCGGCTTCGGCCACCGCCCGGGCATCGGCAAGGACCTTCTCGGCCTCCGCCGCATCGCGCCCTCGCGCTCTGAAACCACCCAGGGCGTTCACTGCCTGAGGCGTCAGGCCGACATGCCCCATCACCGGCACGCCACGCGCGGTCAGGAAGGCAACCGTTTCGGCCATTTCCTCTCCGCCTTCCAGCTTGACTGCCGCCGCACCGGTCTCGGCCAAAACGCGCGCGGCGCTGCGAAAGGCCTGTTGTGGGTTTTCCTGGTAGCTGGCGAAGGGCAGATCGACCACGACGCAAGCCTGTCGGCTGGCGCGCGCGACGGCACAACCGTGGGCAATCATGGTTTCAAGCCGGACCGCGAGGGTCGACTCAGCGCCGTAGATCACCATTCCCAGAGAATCGCCGACCAGCAGGACATCGACATGCGCATCGAGAAGACGCGCCATCGGGGCGCTGTAGGCCGTCAGGCAGACCAAAGGGGTCGCCCCCTTGCGTGCCGCGATATCGGGAGGCGTCAGGCGTTTGGCCGCTTTGCTTCGCTCGGGTTCGGCGGGCGTGGTGGACACGGGTTGGCAAGGCTCCGCACTGCGCCATCGCACCTAGTCGGTTAGGGCGTGACCTAGAGACACGATCGGTGTTCGGGAGCAATAGCTTGCCGAGAGCAGCGAAGGCAACGTGCAAGCTGAGTTTGTATCCAACCCGAGCGATCGAAAAGCCGGGCACTCAAGGCGATCGCTCAGATGCCTTCGGCGATCTCGCGTAGGGCCTCGACGCGGGTCAACTCGACCTTGTTGGCCGGGAGCAAGGAAATCAGATTGCTAGTTTTGAGCTGCGTGAAGGTCCGGCTGACGGTCTCGGTGGTCAGGCCCAGGTAATCGCCGATGTCGGTCCGGCTCATCGGTACGGCGATCGGGTTGGGGCTCTGGCCGCGCTGCTCCGAGCGCTTGGAGAGCATCAGGAGAAAGCTCGCGATCTTCTCCTTCGCCGTCTTGCGTCCCAGAAGCAGCATCTGCTCCTGTGCGACGGCAAGTTCGTGACTGGCCATACCGAGCAGCCGGCGCTCCATCTTCGGAAACCGCTCAAGCAACTGCTCGAGCTTCTTGCGCGGGAAGCGGCAGACCGCCGAATGGGTGATCGCTTCGGCGCTGTAGGCATAGAGGCTGTTGTGCGCGAGCCCCATGAAATCGCCGGAAAAGAGGAAACCGATCACCTGCCGACGTCCATCCGGCAGCAGCTTGTAAACCTTCACGGCGCCCGCAGTGACGCTGTAAACGCTTTCGGCCGGTTCGCCTTCGTCGAACAAAGGATCGCTGGGATGCAGCTCGACGGTGCTGACGATCTTGGCGACGTGACCGAGTTCGTCCTCGGCCATCGGCGCGCAGAAGGTCAGGTGGCGAACCGAACAGGCGCCGCAGGGCGAAGGACCGGCCGACACATCCTCCTGCTCGGAGGCGGTCGCTGGACCGAGTTCGCGGATACGAGTGACGTCGAAGGGCGACATGATGCTGCGCTGCGTCCCGATCCGATATCGCATAGGGTCATATGAATTTGACGCATCCGGCCGGACAATTCAACAGCTACCGGCCAGCGTCCAAACCTTTATACACCAAAAGTCATTCGTAGAGCCACAGTTTTAAGCACTTGATAAAACTGGGCAATAGAGGCGGGACCTTGAGCTGCCGCCCGCGTTGACGCAGATCAAGGCGGTCGTCACGCGGCACGCCTCAGGATGCGGCGATGCGCTGCCCCGACCCCGTCTCTCGCGATCAGAACCTCACCGCCGTGGAAAATCCGCCACCCGGGAGAAACGTCACCGTCAAGTCTTTGACGGTCGACCGAGTCGACCAAGCCTTTCCGCTGATTCAGGCGATCGCGCCGGGTATCACCCTGGAGGAGTGGCAGGCTTTCGCCCAGTCTCTGCTCGGCGGCGCGACCGATTCGATGCCCGCGCCCGGTGGCATACTGATTGCCGAAGACGAGCGCGGCTACATCGCCGGGCTGGTGGCCTACCGGGTTCAGCGCGATCTCTTGCATGGCCCGGTTCTGGTGGCCGAACATTTCATCGCGTTCGATTTCTTCGAGCGCGACCGCATCGCCGACGCGCTGGCGCGCGCGCTGGAAGGTCTAGCCGCCGGTCACCGCTGCGCCGCGATCCACACAGTTCTGCCGGACGGCATCGAGCGGGCACGCCGCCAGTGGCTGGTCGAGATGCTCGAGCATCGCGGCCATGCTCCTCATTGCTTCGCTCTGCAGAAGCCGATGATGCAAAAGTGCGCGGACTCGAAAAGCCTGTCTATGCCGCAGACCACGTGATCGTTAGACTGATTGCATTGTGCGTTCCAACTCTGACAGCCGCCTCCCCAATCTGGTCCGCCGCGCGCTAGCACGCGCGCTCGGCGGTGCCCTGCTGGTTTCGGCTCTGCTGCTGCCCTTGCCCACCGCAGCGCAAAGCACGGCGGCGCCGCAAGTGGAAGAGCTCCAGGCCGAAGCGCCGGCGCGCGCCATGGTTTCGGCGGCCAACCCCCATGCGACCCGAGCTGGGGTCGCGATGCTGGAGGCCGGCGGTAGTGCCGTCGATGCCGCGATCGCCGCGCAGTTGGTGCTGGGACTGGTGGAGCCGCAGTCCTCCGGTATCGGCGGCGGCGCCTTTCTACTGCATCACGATCCGGACACCGGGGAGACACGGGCCTACGACGGACGTGAGACCGCTCCGCTGGCAGCCACCGCCGATCAGTTCTTAACGGCCGATGGTACGCCTCTCGGCTTCTGGGATGCCGTGCCCGGCGGCCTCTCCGTCGGCGTGCCGGGCGTCCTGAAAATGCTCGAGTTGACTCACACGGAGCATGGAAGGCTCGCCTGGGCGCGCCTGTTCGAACCGGCCATCGCGCTTGCCGAGACCGGCTTTCTGGTTTCCCCGCGTCTGCACGCCTTAATCGAACGGGACAGGTTGCTACCGAAATCTCCGGCCGCCGCGTCCTACTTCTACACACCGGGGGGCGACCCAAGACCCGTCGGTACGATTCTGCGTAACCCAGCCTATGCCGAGACCCTGCGGCGGATTGCAGCCGAGGGCACGGATGCTTTCTACGAAGGCGAAATCGCAGCTGACATCGTGCGGGCCGTGCGCGGCGCGTCCGTGAATCCCGGCCGTATGACGCAAGCCGATCTCGCCGCCTACCGAGCCGTAAGGCGCGCGCCGCTTTGCGGCGACTACCGGGATTGGCAGGTCTGCGGCATGCCTCCGCCCACGTCCGGGGGGGTGGCGGTCTTGCAGATGCTGGGCATACTTGAGCAGCACGACCTGGGCACGGCGGAGCCGTCGGACCCCCGGACTCTGCATCTGCTTGCCGAGGCCGGAAAGCTCGCCTTCGCCGACCGCAATGCGTTTCTCGCCGACCCGGACTTCGTCGAGGTGCCGGTCGATAACCTGCTCGATCCGGACTACCTGGCCGCCCGAGGCAGCCTGATCGATCTACAACGCGCCCTGCCCGAGGCCGCGCCGGGTCTCGAACTGCGAAACGGGACCTGGATGCAGGTCGAGCCGCCCTCGACCAGCCACCTGAGCGTGGTGGATGCCGAGGGACGGGCCGTGTCGATGACCAGTTCGATCGAAAATGCCTTCGGCTCGCGGCTGATGGTGCGGGGGTTCCTGCTCAACAATCAGCTGACCGACTTCGCCTTCGTGCCGGAGGTCGATGGACGCCCCGTCGCCAACCGGGTCGAGCCAGGCAAACGCCCGCGCAGTTCCATGTCCCCGACCCTCGTCTTCGATGACGGCGGGGGGCTCCGCCTCGTCGTCGGCTCGCCGGGGGGCAGCCGGATCATCGGCTATGTGGTGCGCGCTTTGACGGGTGTCCTCGACCACGGTCTGGGCGTGCAGGAGGCGATCGATTTACCTCACGCGGTCAACCGCAACGGTCCCACGGACCTGGAGTCCGGCACGGCCGCCGCTGCTGCCAAGACTGCGCTGGAGGCTTTGGGTCACGTCGTGCGAGAGACCGAGATGACCAGCGGTCTGCACGGCATCCTCGTGCTGGACGACGGCAGCCTCGAGGGCGGCGCGGATCCACGCCGCGAGGGTATCGCCCTGCCAGCCAATGTCCAACCGTAAGACGGCGGTCGGGCGTCCCAGTCTTCGCCTGAAGTCTAAAGCGGAGCGGCGCCTGCTGCTCGGTCACCCTTGGGTTTTCTCCAACGAACTGGAGATGACCGCCGAGGCCAAGGCCCTCGATCTCGGTACGCTGGTGCGCTTGGAAACGCACGACGGCCGGGCCCTCGGCGTCGCCAGCTTCAACCGCCATACCTTGATCGCCGCGCGCGTGCTGGCGCGCGATCCCGAGGCCGAGATCGACAAGGTCTTCCTTCTGGAGCGCCTGGAGCGCGCCATGCGCCTGCGGGAGCGTCTGATAGACGGGCCCTACTACCGACTCTGCCATGCCGAGGCCGACGGACTTCCAGGCTTGGTGATCGACCGCTTTGGGGAAACGGTCGTCCTGCAGTGCAACACGGCTGGCATGCAGGCCTTGGAGACGCCGCTGATCGAGGCGATCGATAAGCTGCTGCAGCCCCGCAGACTGGTCTTGCGCAACGATTCTCCGGCCCGCACGCTCGAGGGCCTGGAACAGGAAACACGGGTGCTCGACGGCACCGCAGGCGGCCCGCCCGAGGGGCCGGTTGAAGTTCAGGAGTATGCGGCCCGCTTCCTGGCGGACCCGCTGCGCGGCCAGAAGACCGGATGGTTCTACGACCAGCGCGACAACCGCCGCTGGGTTGCGCAGCTGGCACCCGGTGCACGGGTGCTCGACGCTTACTGCTATTCCGGTGGCTTTGCGATCCAGGCGGCACTGGCGGGCGCCGAGTCGGTCACCGCCCTCGACCGCTCCGAAAGCGCTCTGTCGCTGGTCGAGGCGACGGCAGCGCTCAACAAGGTGGCGAATCGGATCGCGACCCGGCGGGGCGACGTTTTCCGGAAGCTGGCGGAACTCGCCACTGCCGGCGACTCCTTCAATCTGGTGATTTGCGATCCGCCGGCTTTCGCCAAGTCGAAGAAGGATCTGCCGCCGGCCCTGAGAGGCTATCGAAAGCTGACCAAGCTGGCGGCCAATCTTGTGGCTCCTGGCGGCTACCTGGTGCTCTGTTCCTGCTCCCATCACGTCAGCGCGGAAGCTTTCGCCGAACAGTGCGCAAGAGGACTGGCGGATGCTGAGCGCCCGGCCCGAATCCTCCACCGCGCCTCCGCGGCTCCTGATCACCCGGTCCATCCTCAGCTTCCGGAGAGCGACTACCTCAAGTGCCTGGTCTTCGCACTGGATTAGGATGAGGACCGTCTAGAGCGAGGAGAGTGTCGTGATCGACCACATCTCCGTTCCCGTCGCCGATTTGGACGCGAGTACGGCCTTCTATGAGCAGGTCCTGGCACCGCTCGGTATGACGCTGCTCGTCGAGCGCGAACGGACGGTGGCGTTCGGCAAGCGCTATCCGGAGTTCTGGCTGAATGCCCGCCCCGCCCTAGCGCCGGCGGCGCCGGACAGCGGGCACCATGTCGGCCTGCGTGCGCGCTCGCGCCAGGCGGTCCTGGCTTTCCACGAGGCTGCACTCGCGGCGGGCGGACGGGATGCCGGACCTCCGGGCGAGCGCAAGGCCGCAATGACGGACTACTTCGGCGCCTTCGTCTTCGACCTCGACGGCAACAAGATCGAAGTCCTGACCTTTCCGCCGAAAGCGTGAAGCCCTAGTGCTCCTGGGAGATTTCAGTCGTGCTGCCGGCTTGCCTCTCGGCGCCGTCATAGCCACGCTTGATCTGCCAGAAGATGAAGAAAACCGAGAAGAGAGCCATGATCAAGCCGGCTTCGTAGAGCGCACTTTCATGGGTGCCGGCAGCCATGAAGAGACCGACCAGACCGATCAGGCCGACAGCCACGCAGATGATGATTCGCAAAATCATGACAACGGTTTCCTCCTGTCGCTGCGGTCGATAAAGCCATTCCGTCGACGCTCTGCGCGTTGACCCACATCAAGCTGCCGTCCGGGCACCGCGGCCGTTGCGCCTTTGGTGAGCCTTCTGGCGCAGAGGCAGCTGGACGCGAAAGCGGGTGCCGCTCGCGTCGCTGTCCTTCAAACGGATATCGCCGCCGTGGGCACGCAGGAGTTCCTTGGCGATGGCCAGCCCCAGGCCGGTTCCTCCGCTACGCGTCGAAACCGCAAAGGGTTGAAACAATCGCTCCCGCGCCCGTGCGGAAAGGCCTGGACCGTTGTCTTCCAGATCGACCTCGATCTTGGTTTTCTGCTGACGGGCACTGATCGTCACCCGTTCCGCACCGGCCTGATAGGCGTTGCGGGCCAAGTTTTCAAAGACTCGGAAAAGCTGATTGCGGTCGGCCTCGACCACTGTGCCGGGCACGACTCGGTTATCCCATTGTCGGCCGTCTCGGGTCTCGGCTGTCAGGTCGTTGCCGACATCCTCCAGCAGGGCGTTGAGGTCGACTCGGCAGAGATCGAGCGATGCCGGGCCTTCCCGGGTAAAGTCCAGCGTCCGGCCGCAGAGCTCGACCGCGCGATCGATCGCGCTGAACAAGGTGGGCACGACGCGGCGCACTTCCGAATCGCTCGATTGGGCCAGACGGTCGGAGATCAGCTGGGCGGTCGACAGCATGTTCCGCAGATCGTGATTGATCTTGGTCACCGCGATGCCGAGAGCCGCCAGCCGCGTCTTCTGATGGAGCGAGGCGCGCAGAGCCTTCTGCATGTCGTGAAGCTGGCGTTCCGCCACCCCGATCTCGTCGCTTCGCCCGGAGGGCTGGACGACTCTCGCCCCATCTTCCGGATCGTCGCGGAAGGAAATCATGTTCTCCGTCAGGCGGCGCATCGGAACCACCATGACCCGGACGAGGGTGAGGTAGACGAGCCCGGCCGTGATCGCCGAGATCACGAGGCTAAGGCCCAGAATTCGCCAGCCGAAGGCGCGCAACTCGTCCTGAAGAGGGGCCTCGTCCATGACCAGTTCGACCAGGGTGTCGGGGCCCTTGGGCGACCAGCCGACAACCCGAATCACGCGATTGCCCTTCGGAAGCAAACAGCCGACGGCGTCGCGGATCAAACCGAAGAACCCGGCCTCGCGCAGGTCGTAGCTGGCCTGGACGCTACCAACCGGCTCCTCGATCATGAGCATCAGCTTGCCGGGGCGCCCGGGCTTCTGCAGTGCGACGGAATAGACGCCGATATGGCTCAGGATTTCCCGTTCCGAGACGGGGTCGATCATATCCACCGGGCTGGCTTCCAGCGCCAGGATGCCGAGATGTCCGGTTGCCAGCTTCTCTTCGAGATAGCTCAGGCGGTAGCGTCCCACCGAAGGCGCAAAGATCAGCACTTCCGCCAGCATGACGAAAAGCACCGTCAGCACCAGCAACCGCGCCGACAGGCTGCGGGCCGGCGGCGGCAAGGACAAGCGGCGCGACGGACGAGCCTCGGTCATGGAAGCCTTATATCACCAGCCACCGCAGTCAGACACACTTCCGGCCCGGGGGAACACGCAGCGGCCGGATAAACGGCCGCGCGGCGCGCTCGCCGGATTGAAAATCAGTCCGGCGAGCGCGCCGCGCGGGCAAACAATCTCTGCTGAAAACCTTAGTTCTTCTTCGCGGCGCAGGGATTGCAGGGGTTACAAGGGTTCGCGGCAGCGCAAGGGTTGGCCGCTGCACAAGGGTTACAGGGGTTCTTCGCCGCACAGGGATTGGCGGCGGCGCAAGGATTGCACGGATTGGCCGCCGCGCAGGGCTTGCAAGGCGTGCAGCTGGCGATTTGCAGGCCGGCAGGACCGGCTTGGGCATGCGCCACGGCCGCGGGCAGCGCCACGGCAACCGTCGCCAGGCTGGCGACCGACAGTGCGAGGGCCGTCTGCTTCGCCGTTTTCTTGATCATGAGGAGCGTCTCCCAATCCTGTTCATGTAAGGCCAGGTCGGCCTGAATCGTCAGGGCTTGGTTTTCTTGCTCAAACCCTTCGCCGCAAGAATGGAGCTACTCGGCAGAAAGCTCGAATCACGATGGCGCACCGAGCTTCACCTTCGCGTGAGAGCGACGTGTAGTTCGGCATCAGGGCAGCCGAAGCAGCAGACGAACGATCTTCTTGGTGCGCTCGCTGAAGAGCTTCGGCGTGTAGAAGCTACCGGCGGCACGCTTGCTGACTTCGCCCAGAGTCGGATAAGGCGCGATGAGCTGCGCCATTGCCGAGATCTTGAGCCCATTGGCAATCGCCAAGACCCAAGGCTGGATCAACTCGCCGGCTTGCGGCCCCGCGATGGAGGCGCCGAGAATCTTGCCCTTCGGAGTGACGACGACCTTACAGAGGCCCTCGGTCTGGCGTTCCGCACGGGCTCGGTCGTTCTCGTGAAAGTCCCAGCGCAGGAGGTTGATCTGCTGCCCGGCCTTTCGGGCCATGGCTTCCGTGAGGCCGACGTGGGCCAGCTCCGGTTCGGTGTAGGTGACCCAGGGCACAGCCTTGGTTTCAACCTTGGCAGGCAGGCGGAACAAGGCATTCTTGATGACGATCCCGGCGTGGTGGCCGGCCATATGGGTGAATTGCGGGCCGCTCGCCACATCGCCGGCGGCGTAAACCCGCTTGTTGCTGGTCCGGAGCCGGGCATCCGTCTTAATGCCGCGCCGGTCGTAGGCGATCCCCGCCATATCCAGCCCGAGACCCTCGACGGTGGGCTGGCGCCCGGCGGCAAGCAGTAAGTGAGAGCCTTCGATCCGTTCCTCGTGCCCCTCGCGCTCGATGGTAACGGCCACACCGTTTCCAGCGGCATCGACTCGCGCGACCTTGGCCTGCTCGTAGAGCTCGACTCCGTCCCGGGTCAGTCGCCGGCGCACCACCTCGACCAGCTCGGGATCGTCGTTCTGCAGGATCCCGCCCATCTCGACCAGCGACACTCGAGCGCCCAGGTGCCGAAAGGCCTGGCCCAACTCGCTGCCGATCGGGCCGCCGCCGATGACGATCAGATGGTCCGGCCGCTCGGTCAGGGAGAATACCGTCTCGTTGGTCAGATAGGCGACCCGATCCAGTCCCTCGATCGGCGGAAGGGAGGGGCGGGAGCCAGTCGCGATCACGAAGCGTTTGGCACGGATGCGCGCACCGTCGGCGACGACGGTCCGGGCGTCCTCGAAGGCGGCTGCGGCTTGGATCACGTCGACCCCGAGGCCGGTGAAGCGCTCCACCGAATCGAGCGGCGCGATGCCATCGATGACATCGCGGACATGGGCGTGCACGCGGGCGAAGTCGACGCTGGGCTCCGGCGTGTCGATGCCGAAAGCCGCTGTATGCCGCCAAGCCTGCGCGGCACGGCCGGCGACCAGCAAGGACTTCGAGGGCACGCAGCCGTAATTGAGGCAATCGCCGCCCATCTCCGCCTTTTCGATCAGCACCGTCTCGGCACCCATCTGGCTGGCACCGGCGGCGATCGACAGACCGGCCGAGCCGGCCCCGATCACGCAGATATCGGGTTCCAGAGATTTCATGGCTGACTCCCAGGTCGGGCTCGAACAGGAACGGGCTTCGGCTTTAGCTCGCGGCGGCGCGGCGGGCCTTCCAGGTCTTATAGGCAACCGGCAGCAGCGCAAGCACCGCCAGGCCGAGAATCGGCGTCAGGATGTCGGGACTGAAGATGATGCCGATATCCGGCGTTTCGCCTTGATCGAACAGGGCGCCGACACCGTTGCCAAGGCTGGCGTAGACGAAGGTCCCTGGGACGATGCCCAGCAGCGTTCCGATCACATAGGTGCGCAAGGGCACCCCCAGGAAGGCCGGAACCAGGTTGACCAGCCAAAAGGGAAAGATCGGAATCAACCGGAGGACCAACAGGTAACTGAGGGCATGCTCGCGAAAGCCGGCCTCCATCCGCTTAAGGGTGCCGCCGACCCGCTTGCGCAGGCTGTCGCCCAAGGCCGTGCGGGCGGCCAGGAAGACTGCGACGGATCCAAGCGTCGCACCGGTCACGACATAGACCGTGCCGAGCAGCGTCCCGAAGAGAAAGCCGCCAAGAACCGTCAGCACGGCTCCGCCAGGAATGGAGAAAGCTGTCGCCAAGGCATAGGCGAAGATGAAAACGGCGACCGTGCGCAGCTCATAGCGCTCGACCTGGTCCAGCAGCCATCCACGGTTCTCGGCCAAGGCTTCAAAGCTCAGATAGCGGCCCAGATCGAAGACGAACCACGCCGTGGCGCCGACCCCGAAGAGCACCGCCAGCGGCAACCAACGCAACCAGGCGGGACCGCCACTGCGATCCACCACCTCCGCGTCCTTGGACTCCTGAGGTGTGTCATCGTTCTTGATGTTGCCGTCGATCTGGGTCATGGCGCCTGTGGAGCCCCTTGCCTTTTGCGGAAGGCCATGGATGTTTTAGCCAGACAACGATGTAAATTTCGTTGCGTTCACCGGCCAATCACCGATCGGTGATGCCTGTGGAGAGCATCACAGATGCGACGGCCACAGCCATCGATCGTCCGCGCCCGAAGATGCGCCCAAAGAGTCGTGCTGCCAGCCGGCAACGTTGACACTCCGCGGGGGCAACTCTATACACCCTCGGCAATTCCGCACAGCTTCCGTGGTATGGAGACTTCAAGGTGAAGCGCACGTATCAGCCGAGCGCGCTGGTCCGCAAGCGTCGGCACGGGTTCCGTTCCCGCATGGCGACCAAGAACGGCCGCAAGATTCTGGCTCGCCGCCGCGCCAAGGGCCGCAAGGTTCTGTCGGCCTAAGCGACCGTGTGAAAAGGCGCCTGACGGCGCCTTTTCGCAGAGTTTTGTCCTGCTTCCTCTGCCGGCTTGCCAACCACGGTGTCTTGGACGGCGCGGTCGGTCGAGGAATCGGACGAAACGGTGCAACAGCGAATGGTCTCTAACCTACGCGCCAAGCGACCGGCCAAGCAGCTCGCACGCCTCAAGCGTCGCAGCGAGTTTCTACGCACGGCTGGACGCGGCCGCAAATGGGCGACCCCCGGACTCGTTTTGCAGGCCTGCAAGAGATTCAAGAGCGACGACGGCGACCCGGACCTGGGGCCGCCGAGGGTCGGTTTCACGGCCAGCCGGAAGGTTGGCTCGGCCGTGCAACGCAACCGTGCGCGGCGACGTCTGCGCGCCGCGGCGGATTTCCTGTTGCCGCAATCGGCAAGCGCCGGAATGGATTACGTCCTGATCGCCCGCGCCGGAACGCTGACGCGACCCTACCAGGATCTGCTCGTAGATCTGGAAACCGCCTTGAAGCGCGTCACGGAGGCTCGCAACGACCGCCGGTCGCCCCCATCTCGGCCACGTAGCAAGACTGTTGGGAAGGGGCGATGAGCGGGTTGACGACGCGACGGAGCGCGGCACCGGGCAACCGGAAGTCTCTCGCCGGCTGGCTCGGACTTCCGCTGGTTTGGTTTCTGTCCGGCCTGATTTGGGCTTACCGCCTGCTGCTTTCACCGCTGTTGCCGCCGTCTTGTCGTTTTGCACCGACCTGCTCGGCCTATGCTTTGGAAGCCCTCGGTGAGCATGGACCGATCCGCGGAAGCTGGCTGGCCGTACGTCGAATTTCCCGCTGCCATCCCTGGGGTGGCGACGGCTACGATCCCGTGCCCGGGCCAAAACGGCCGGAGCTAGAACGTTCACCCCGTCCGACCTGCGGTCACGCAGCCCACAGGAGCCGATAACCCCACCATGGACCAGAAGAACCTGATCCTCGCGATCGCCCTGTCGGTCGGCATCATTCTGCTTTGGGAAGTCTTCATCAGCGGACCGCAGCGCGAGGCCGAGCTTCAGCAGCGGCAGCAACAGATCGAGTTGCAGGCCGAACGGTCCGCCGATGCCGAGATCGCCCCGAGCCTCGATGGCCAGACGACCGGAGTCGAACCGGGCGGTCCAGGCGGATTCGACCGGGCCCAGGCGCTCGAGCAAGGGCCGCGCCTGCGAATCGAAACGCCAACGCTCGACGGCACCATCAATTTGATCGGTGCCCGCTTCGACGATCTGACCCTGCTGCGCTATCGCGAGACGATCGACGACGACAGCCCCAATATCGAACTGCTGCAGCCGGTGGGCACCGCAACACCCTATTTCGCGCGCTTCGACTGGACGTCCGTCGGCGGCCTGCAGGTTCCCGGCCCCGACGCGGTCTGGGAGGCCGACGTCCGAACGCTGACGACGGACCAGCCGGCGACACTGACCTGGCAGAACGACTCCGGGCTGACCTTCGTCCAGGAAATCTCGATCGA
Organism: Algihabitans albus; assembly: GCF_003572205.1. Lineage (NCBI taxonomy): Bacteria > Pseudomonadati > Pseudomonadota > Alphaproteobacteria > Rhodospirillales > Rhodovibrionaceae > Algihabitans > Algihabitans albus. The sequence goes on along the minus strand of NZ_QXNY01000004.1, from coordinate 526,436 downwards.
CGAAGACTACCTCTTCACCGTCACCAAACGCGTGATCAACCAGTCCGGCGACGAAGTCACCCTGGCGCCTTACGGCGCGATCTCGCGCAGCGGAACGCCTGCCACGCTCGACTTCTTCATCCTGCACGAAGGGATGATCGGCGTGTTGGGCGAGGAACTCTTCGAGATTTCCTACGACGACATCCGCGACGACCGGCAGGTGCAGGCCGCCTCCACCGGCGGCTGGATCGGTATCACCGACAAGTACTGGATGACGACGCTGGTTCCCGACCAGCAGACCGAGGTCCAGGGCCGATTCCTCTACTCGGAGGATGCCGGTGTCCCCAAGTACCAGACCGACTTCATCTATCAGCCGCTGGCCGTGCCGGCCGGCGGCAGCGCCGAAGTCACGACCCGTATGTTCCTCGGTGCCAAGCAGGCCACTCTGCTCGACAGCTACGCCGAAGAGTACAGCATCGACCGCTTCGACCTCGCGGTGGACTTCGGCTGGTTCTACTTCCTGACCAAGCCGATCTTCCTGGCCCTGCATTGGCTGAACGGCGTGATCGGCAACTTCGGCGTCTCGATCCTGGTCCTCACGGTCGGCATCAAGCTCGTGTTCTTTCCCCTGGCCAACAAGAGCTATCTGGCCATGGCGAGAATGCGCAAGCTGCAACCGCAGATGCTGGAGATGCGCGAGCGCTTCGGCGACGACAAGCAGCGCCTCAACCAGGAAATGATGGCGCTCTACAAAAAGGAAGGCGCCAATCCACTTGCGGGCTGCCTGCCGATTCTTATTCAGATCCCGGTATTCTTCGCGCTCTACAAGGTGCTTTTCGTCACCATCGAGATGCGCCATGCGCCTTTCTTCGGCTGGATTCAGGATCTTTCCGCCCCCGACCCGACGACTGTCCTCAACCTCTTCGGCCTCCTGCCCTGGGACGCTCCGGAACTCGGCCTTCTAAACATCCTCAACCTCGGAATCTGGCCTCTGTTGATGGGCATCTCGATGTTCATTCAACAGAAGCTGAACCCGCAGCCGGCCGACCCGATGCAGGCCAAGATCTTCCTGGCCATGCCGATCGTCTTCACCTTCCTGCTCTCGACCTTCCCGGCGGGCCTGGTGATTTACTGGACCTGGAACAACACCCTGTCCGTATTGCAGCAAGCCGTGATCATGAAGCGCGCAGGCGTCCCCTTCGGCAACAAGGGCCGAGACATCTTGCCGAAGCACATGCGCAGCTTGGGCAAAGACAAGGGGCAGGACGACGAAACCACGGACCAGGACGAGGACGCCGCGGAAACGACGAACAGCGAGAAGACCGCCGCAAACGCGGATGCGGCTCCCGATAATCCCACGCCCAGCAATCCTGGTCCCAGCAAGCGCGAACGCAAGCGCTCGGCCAAGGGTAACGGCAAACGCCGCAAGCCCTGAGGAGCGGACCGTGGAGCCGGAGGACGACGCGCCCACAGCGACCCCCCGAGCGAATCTCGGAGCGGAGCCCGGCGATCCTGCCGAACGGGAGGCACTGCAAGAGGCGGGCCGGCGGCTCTTCGCCGCCCCCTGCGGCTTCCTTCTCTCGGTCGCGCAGATGGCCCAACTCCCGGCCAGCGACCTGCCGGAAATTGCCTTCGCGGGTCGCTCCAACGTCGGTAAGTCGTCACTGGTGAATGCGCTGACGGGCCGTAAGACGCTGGCCCGCACCTCCAACACACCGGGCCGCACCCAACAGCTCAACTTCTTCGATCTCGGCGGCCGGCTGATGCTGGTGGATCTGCCGGGCTATGGTTACGCGCAGGCGGCCAAAAGCGACATCACTCAGTGGACGAGGCTGACCCGCGACTACCTCCGCGGCCGGGCCCAGTTACGCCGCGTGCTCTTGCTGATCGACGCCCGCCACGGCCTCAAACCCAACGACCGCCAGGTAATGGCGGAACTCGATACCACCGCGGTGGTCTATGAGGTGGTACTGACAAAGGCCGACAAAGTGAAGCCGGCGGAGCTGGAAGCGCTGCTGGCACGTTGCCGGGAGGAGCTGGCAAGCCACGTCGCCGCCCATCCCGAGATCGCCGTCACCTCGGCCGTCAAGCAGAGCGGCATCGCCGAGTTGCGTGCCGGATTGGGCGAACTGGCATTGCGGGAGCCGCTTAGTTAAAGTCCGCGGCGCCATGACCCAGATCCGCAAGAACATCGCCGAGACGAAGCACTGGCTGCGCACGGCGCGCACCCTGACCGAAGCGCTGCCCTTCATGCGCCGCTACGCCGGGCAGACCTTCGTCATCAAGTACGGCGGTCACGCCATGGGCGATGCCGAGCTGGCGAACATCTTCGCGAGCGATGTGGTGCTGATGAAGCAGGTCGGCATCAACCCTGTCGTGGTGCACGGCGGAGGCCCGCAGATCGGCCGCATGCTGGAGCGCCTGAATGTCGAGACCGAGTTCATCGACGGGCTGCGTGTGACCAGCGCGGCAACCGTCGATGTGGTCGAGATGGTTCTGGCGGGCACGATCAATAAGTCCATCGCCTCGGCGATCAATCAGGCGGGCGGCACGGCCATCGGACTGTCCGGCAAGGACGGGAACCTGATCCGGGCCCGCAAGCTGCGCCGGACCAAGCGGGATCCGGAAAGCAATATCGAGCAGATCCTCGATCTCGGCTTCGTCGGCGAACCGGTCAAGGTCAACCCGCAAGTCCTCGCGGCCCTGCAGCAGTCGGGCATGATCCCGGTGATCGCCCCGATCGGTGTGGGTGCCGAGGGTGAGACCTACAACATCAACGCCGACACCGTGGCAGGCGCGGTCGCGGCGGCGATCGGCGCAGCGCGCCTGCTGTTGTTGACCGACGTGATCGGCGTGCTCGACAAGCAAGGCGACTTGCTGACCGACCTGACGGTCGAAGATGTCGCGCGCCTGGAAGCGGACGGCACGGTGACGGGCGGGATGATCCCCAAGCTGCAAACCTGCGTGGACGCGGTGCAGGGTGGCGTCGAGGCCTCGGTCATTTTGGACGGACGGGTTCCGCACGCGTTGCTGCTCGAAATCTTCACCACCAAGGGCCTCGGCACTCTGGTCCGGCGATAATCGCTCTCGCGCCGCAACCTTATAACCTGGACGGGTCTGGCGGCACGGCCCACCTCTGCCGCATGACGCAAGCAAAGGGTCATAATCACGGGCACGGGAACGGGCACAGAAACGAACGACAGGTCGGCCTGGCGGCTCTGGTGATCGGCAGTTTCATGCTGGTGGAAGTCGTCGGCGGGCTGCTCTCCGGATCGCTGGCCCTACTCGCCGACGCGGGCCACATGTTGACCGATTTCGCGGCCCTCAGCTTGGCTTGGTTCGCCTTTCGGATCGCACGCCGTCCGGCCGACCGGGCACGCACCTACGGTTTCGACCGGGTGCCCGTGCTCGCTGCCTTCGTCAATGGCGTTCTACTCGTCGCGCTCTGTCTCTGGATCGTTATCGAAGCGCTGCAGCGGCTGGCCGATCCGCAGCCGATTCTGGGCGGGCCGATGCTGGCGATCGCCCTGCTCGGTCTGCTGGTCAACATCGGCGCGTTCTGGCTTCTGCATCGGGCCGAAAGCGGCAATCTCAATATCCGCGGCGCCATGAGTCACGTGATCGGCGACCTGCTCGGGTCGGTCGCGGCGATCATCGCGGCTTGCGTCATTCTCTGGACCGGCTGGATACCGATCGATCCGCTGCTGTCCCTCCTGGTCGCGGGCTTGATCCTGCGCAGCGCCGTCCTGCTGCTCCGCGACGCTGGACACATCCTGTTGGAGGGTGCCCCGAAGACCTTACGGCATGACGTCATCGCGGACGACCTGCTCGCCGCGGTGCCAGAAGTTCGAGAGGTCCATCACGTCCACGCCTGGTCTCTGTCCCAGGAAAGGCCGCTGGTCACCCTGCACGCCAGGATCGAGGCAACGGCCGAGCCCGAGGAGGTGATCAGAGCGATCAAGAAACGTTTGGCTGCGCGTTTCGAAATCGAGCATTCGACCGTCGAGATCGAACGGCACCTTTGTGCCGACCGACAGGCCGCGCCGGCGATTTAGCGGCGCGCCTTGCGACCTTTCAAGGGCCTGCGCCGTTACAGATCGCGGGCGACGGCGCTGACGAGGTCCCCGAATTCCCTCAAAAAGACGGACCCCTTGACGGTGCGCTGTACCAGGATCGAGCGTTTGTCGGTCTCGTCGATCTTGCGCTTGGCGAACTCAAGCTGCCCCAGGCGATCGAGCGCCCGGCTCACGGCCGGCTTCGAAATCCCCAGCTTCTCAGCCAGACCGCGCACCGTGTGCGGCGGGGCGGAGAGATAGACGTCGAGTAGAATCGCGAGTTGGCGCTGTGTGAGATCGGGCCAGTCGCGTACCAAAACGGCAGATCCCGTGGCTCGGTAGAGCGCCAAGGCCTGTTGCGGCGTCATCTCCATGGCGGTCCGCTCAACGGGTGGTGACGACCGTGCATTTCGCCAGGCTCGCCACCTTGTGCGAGACACTGCCGAGCAGCACCCCCTCGACATCCCCCATTCCACGCCGGCCAAGGACGATGGTGTCGACCTTCCGGCGCTCGGCATACTCCATGATTCCGCGCGCCGGATTTCCGGTCTTGATCTCCGTCTTGACCCCTTTCAGTCCGCAGGACTCCGCCACATCCTTGGCCTTGTCCATAATCGTTTCGGTGTACTCGTCGAGCACGTACTGCGGCTCACCCGAAAGATGCTCCAACTCAATGAAACGCTTCACCTGTTCGCTAGGCTTCAGTTCCTTGGCGACGGTCATCAAGGTCAAGGCGCTACCGAACTTCTGAGCCAGGGCACAGGCATGTTCGGCCGCGCGCAAAGCATGCTTCGATCCGTCGACACAACACAAAATGTTCTGAAACATCGCTCCCCCCAGACCTCGCCGGCTCCCTTCTCATCCGAAATGAGAGCTTAGCATAGGCAACCGCCCGACTGGAGTTTCGCCGGAGGCGGCGGTCTGTCATCCGCTTGCGACGTCTCGGCGGTCTCAGCGCCAGCTCCCGCGCTCGACGGTCGTCTGCACAAGAGCATAGAGCGCGCGCAGGCCCTGGGCCTCGCCGCCTTCGGGCCGCCCCGGCCGTCCCGCCGTGTTCCAGGCCATCAGGTCGACGTGAATCCAAGGCGCCCCTTCCGGCACGAAACGTTCGAGGAAAAGGGCCGCCGTGATCGCTCCGCCGAAGCCACTGCTACCGGTGCTCGAGAGATCCGCGACCTTGCTTTCGAGAAAGCGCTGGTACGGCTGGTGTAAGGGCAAGCGCCAAAGAGGGTCGGCCTCCCGCGCCGCGGCGGCGAGCGCGGCGGCGGCGAGATCGTCGTTGTTGCTGAAGAGCGCCGGCAGGTCCGTGCCCAGGGCAACCCGCGCCGCGCCGGTCAGGGTCGCCATGTCCAGCAACAGATCGGGACGGTCGCGACCCGCCTCGGCCAAGGCGTCGCAGAGAATCAAGCGCCCCTCCGCATCGGTATCGCCGACCTCGACCGTCAAGCCCTGGCGGGTGCGCAGCACGTCGAGCGGTCGAAAGGCCTCACCCGACACGGCATTCTCGACCGCGGGGACCAGAACCCGCAGGCGGAGCGGCAGACCGGCATCCATGATGAGGTAGGCAAGGCCCAGCGCATGGGCGGCACCGCCCATATCCTTTTTCATCAGCTTCATGTTGGCCGGGCTTTTGAGATCGAGCCCGCCGCTGTCGAAGCAGACGCCCTTGCCGATCAGGGTAACCTGCGGACCGGTCTGGCTGCCGGTCCAGGTCAGATCGATCAGCCTCGCCTCGCGGCCGTCGCCGGCGGCACGTCCGACCGTGTGGATTGCCGGATAGTCGCTCTCGAGCAACTGCGCACCCGAGATCACGGAGATCTGGGCACCGTAGCTTGTCGCCAAACTGCGCGCGCTGCGCTCGAGATCGCCCGGCCCCATGTCTTCCGCCGGTGTCGTGACGAGGTCGCGCACCCAGCCGACACCGGCGGCCAAGCGGGTGACGGCCGCCCGATCGACGCCTTCCGGCCAGACGAGGCGCGCGACCGGCGCCTTGTCCTTGGTCTTGTATCTCCGGAAGCGGTAGCCTCCGACCGCCCACCCCAAAGCCGCCGCTTCGGCAAGTGCCCGCGGGCTTTGCGCGGCGAGATGATAATCACCCTCCGGCAAGGCTTCGGGCAGACCCGCGAAGGCCCAGAGATCGACAGGCTCCTCGACCCCGAGCAGCACCCGCGTCAGTTTGCCGTCGGCCGCCGGCAACAGAGCTTGTTTACCGGGGTCCGCCGAAAAACCGAGCGCTTCAACCCAGGCGGATTCGACCGGTTCCGCTTTTGTCAGCCAGCTCTCCAGCTCTGCTTTCGTCAGCGCCACAACTTCGACAGGCGCATCGGCCGTTTCGATCAAATGATCCGAAGCTGTCGGGTTGACGATAACGGTATAAGACTCGCTCATGATCGACCAAGAATTCCTGCGGTTGCGGATGACCGTCCGGCAAGCCAGAAATCGCCACACCTACCCGGCGCGCGCGACCGTGGGCAAAGCCGAAAAAAGAGGGCAGAGAATGTCAGAGGCGCAGACGGAAATCACCTCCCCAAAGCCGGAAGCTGGAAGCAGCGGGACTCCCGGCGCAATGACCCTGGTGATCGGCAACAGGAACTACTCCTCCTGGTCCATGCGGGCGGCCCTCGTCCTGGCGATGACGCCCGCTCAAGCGAAGGAAATCCTGATTCCGCTGGATCAGCCGGAGACACGCTCCCAGCTTCTCGCCCATTCGCCCAGCGGCCTGGTGCCGGTCCTGCTTCATGGGGAGCTTCTCGTCTGGGACTCGCTGGCGATCGCCGAGTACCTGCACGAGATCTTCCCCGCTGCCGGACTTTGGCCTGCCGAGCGCCAGGCGAGGGCTTTCGCCCGCGCGGTCAGTGCCGAAATGCACAGCGGGTTCGCCACTTTGCGGCAGGAGATGTCGATGGACATACGGGCCAGCAAGCCGAGAACACCGAGTCGCGCTTGCCAGGCCGACATCGACCGCATCGCTCAGATCTGGCAGGAATGCCGTGTCGGCTTCGGAGACGGCGGGCCGTTTCTGTTCGGCCGGCCATCGATCGCCGACTGCATTTATGCGCCGGTCGCCTCGCGCTTCAGGACCTACGGCGTACCGCTCGATGCGACCTGCCAGGCTTACGTCGAGGCCCTGTTCGCTTGGCCGCCGATGCAGGTTTGGGTCGAAGCCGCCAAGATCGAGCCTTGGGAGCTGCCGGATCACTGAGGCGGAACAGCTGAAGGACTCCCGGTCCCGATCACGCGGTCGGGCTGGGACCGCCACCACGGTTGCTGCCGAGACGGCGAGCTAGCTTGCCGGCAACGGCACCGGTGATCCGGTCCGCAAAAGAGCGTCGGACGGGAAAGAAACCCTCGCCGCTCAGTTGGTAGCACTCGGCAAGAAAATTGACGTAGCGCCGTGGAAAGCGGGTCGAACTGCGCGGTGAAACGCCGTGTAGGCTGTCGGGCGTATTCAGCCACATGACGAGAGTGTTCGCGCGGTAGGGGATTTCGGCCACCCGTTCGACGCAGCGATCCTTAATATTGTAGTGGCGATCGAAGACCCGGCGATTGCCCCGGTAACGATAGAATCCGAGGTCACCGCCAGGCGCCTCGTCCTGTGGATGCCGGAAATAGAGCAGCCCGGCAAACAGCTTGCAGGGCTTGTCGACATGGGGGCCGCGCACGCTGCTTTCCGCGGTGACCGGGCTGTTGACCCCGAACTGTACATCCAACAGAATGTTGGCCGCTTCCTTGCCAGAGGCTGCCAAGCCAGCCTTGTCCGGCCGGATCGCCGTGGTCACGGCGTCGAGCGGCCTTCCAAGGACCTGCTCGATGTCCGGATAGACACGGCGAATCGCAGGCTGCCAGAAAGCCAGGCATTCCCGGAAGAAATCGTCCGAGGCGTGGTAGGTGAAGAAATCTCTCCAGATCGACGGCATCCGAGGATTCTGCACCACCTCGACGGCGTTCAGCAGATAGGCCTTGTTGCTCTCGAGCGCTCGCTCTTTGCGGATCGTCTCGAAATCCGGATAGCACTCCGAGAGTTCCGCGTAATAGCTTGGCTCGAGCGCATCGGTGACGATCAGATGGGGAAAAGGGTCGTACAGGATTTTGGAGCTGGAACGGCCAGCAAGAATACTCGCAACCACGACAACCGCCTCCGGCAAAAGCGTCTCTACTGATCGACTTCGCCGGTTGTAATGCAGATCGCCGCAGTAGGGAAATGCTTAAGTGTCGGAAGCACCGAATCCTGGTCCGGAAAATAAATCGAGCCCGGTTGTCGTAGGAAGACACCGGCCTGTCCGACTTGAGAGGGAATGAGGAGTTGGAATCGGCGGGAAATCTTCGGGAACGCGGCATTCAGCCGCTACTCGATTTCCCCAAACCCTTCGTGCTGAAGTTGCGGAACGACGTCGAGCTCGGAGGTCGAGGGCTCTTCAGCCGGATCGTACTCCTCGTCGAGGAAGGTGATCCCACGCTGCTCGTAGTAGGCGAGTGCTCCGGGGTGCAGCGGAACGCCCAGACTGTTCAGCGCGGTGTCGAGCTCGATCAGTCTACCCTTCGGGTGGCCGGTATCGAGCAGTCGTCGCGAGGCCGGATGCCAGAGAGCGGCAGTGATGCCGGTGACCAGGTCGTCGGGTAGATCCGCCGACACGAGCCACTGAGCGCCGACGCTGAGCGTCCGAGTCGCGGCGACACCGCGGTAGGTGCCGGACTGGATCGTCGTATGGCTGAAGAAAGGCCAGCTCTGCTCGATCACGATGGCTTCCTCTCCGCTGATCGGCACGAGTTGGATCGCGGTCGTCTCGGCAAGGCCCGCGATCGCCGCCGTAGGCGTACCGGCCACCAGAAACAGCCCTTCCAGCTCGCCCTTGCGCATCAGTTCGACGGCCTGACCGGACGCCAGGTACCGAGCCTCCAGGTCCTCGACGTCGAGGCCGTAGGCGGCCAACACCAGACGTGCATCAACCAGAGTGCCCGAGCCCTCTCGGTCGACCGAGATCCGCTTGCCCTTGAGATCCTCGACCGAGCGAATTCCGGCATCGGCCCGCACCACCAACTGAATGGCCTCCGGGTAGAGGTTGGCCAGCGTGCGGAGCTTCGTAACCCTTTCGTTCCCCTCGAACACCGCCTCGCCATGAAAGGCCCAGAAAGCGACGTCGGCTTGGCAGAGCCCGGACTCCAGCCGGCCGCCGGCGATCGCCGCCACATTGGCGACCGAGCCCTCGGTCGACTGCGCCACGGCGATCAGTCCCGGCACACCGCAACTGCCGCCCCGGTCGCAGCCGCGGCTGCCGGGCGGATTGGAGATCACGCTGGCCAGAAGACTGCCGATCGGGAAGTAGGTGCCGCCGGTCGATCCGGTCCCGATCCGGAAGAAGCTCGCCTGATCGGCGACCGCACGGCCAACGCCGGCTGGCGTCGTCGCCAGCAGCCCGGCGGCAGCCAGTCGCTGGAGCAAGGTTCGGCGCGTCAAGGGCATTGGAGGGTCTGGCCTTTCACTGATCTGCGGCCGTAACCGGGATTATGACGCGCTGCAGTGCAAAATGAAACGGCCATGCCCTTGCCTCACCTCCACTCTCTTGCACAGACTGCGCGCCCTATGATTGAAACAAGCTTTACGATAGTACGCAGCGCGGCCTGGAAATGAACCTCGTCCAGCTTCTTGTCCGGACCGCCCGTGGTCGCGGCGAACGCGCCGCCATCGTCCAGGGTGCCGGCACCCCGACGACCTACAGCACCCTGGCGCGACGGGCAGCCTGTCTCGGCGCCAGTTTGCGCGGACGCTTCGACCTCGTTCCCGGCGATCGCGTCGCCCTCGCGATGAAGAACTGCCCAGCCTACCTTGAAGTGCTCTACGGCTGCTGGTGGGCCGGCCTTGTGCCGGTGCCGATGAACGCCAAGCTGCACCCGAGAGAACTCGCCTACATGCTGGGCAAGTCCGGTGCCCGTCTCTGCTTCGTGACCCCCGATCTGGCGACGGATATTCGGAGCGAAAGCGCCGGCCTCGATCGGTTGCAGGAGGTGATCGAGGTCGAGGCACCGCTCTACCGACAGCTCTTGCAAAGCGATCCGATGCACCCGGCCGATCGCGACCTGGACGACTTGGCGTGGCTTTTCTTCACCAGCGGCACCACCGGCCGGCCGAAGGGCGCCATGATCACCCATCGTAATCTCTGGACGATGACCTCCTGCTACTTTCCGGATGTCGATGCCGTCGGGCCAGACGACGCCCTCGTCTACGCCGCGCCGATGAGCCACGGCGCCGGTCTCTACAACTTCCCCTACATGGCGCAAGCCGCACTGCATGTGATTCCGGAGTCGGGGGGGTTCGATCCCGCCGAATTCATCGGCCTGATGAAGGTCTATCGAGGTCTCGGGGCCTTCTTCGCCCCCACCATGATCAAACGTCTCGTCGAGCACGCCGATGCAGACTCGGCCCCGACGGCCAACCTGAACACGCTCGTCTATGGCGGCGGACCGATGTACGTCACCGACCTCAAACAAGCCCTCGAGGTTTTCGGAAACCGCTTCGTGCAGATCTACGGCCAGGGTGAAAGCCCCATGTGCATCACCTCGCTCACGCGCGACCAGCATGCGGAGATCGACCATCCGGCCTACGAGACGCGTCTCGCCTCGGTTGGACGTGCCCAGATGCTGGTCGAACTTCGGGTCGCCGACGAAGACGACCGCAGTCTGCCACCCGGCGAAGTCGGTGAAGTGCTGGTGCGCGGGCCTTCGGTGATCCCGGGCTACTGGCAGGACGAAGCCGCCAGCGCACAGACGCTGAAAGGCGGTTGGCTGCACACCGGCGATATGGCGAGCCTGGACGAAGACGGCTTCCTGACCCTGAAGGACCGCTCCAAGGACGTAATCATTTCCGGCGGCACGAACATCTATCCGCGCGAAGTGGAGGAGGTCCTGCTCCGGCATCCGAAGGTCGCCGAAGTCGCGGTGATCGGCCGCCCGCATCCGGACTGGGGAGAAGAAGTGGTCGCCGTCGTGGTCGCTCGCAAGACAGCAGCGCCCAGCGAAGACGAGTTGAACCGGCTCTGCCTCGAGCACATCGCGCGCTTCAAGCGGCCGAAGGGCTACCGCTTCGTCGCCGCTCTGCCGAAGAACAACTACGGCAAGGTGTTGAAGACCGAACTGCGGGCTCTGCTCGAAGCGGACGAGCGCTCTCGAGAGACCTGAACGACGGCCGCCTATTCGCCGTGGGTCTTCACATCGCCGCGCAACCGGCGTGCGTGATCCTCCAATTGGCGCGCGGCGGCCTTGAAAGCGTCCTTGATCGCAACGTTGATGTCGGTGTGCCGCGGGTCTCCTGGATGAGCGCGCGTGACGTCGATGGTCCGGCTCGGCGGCACGGTGAGATGAATGCCGATCCGATAGAGGTTCCCCTTGCTGTGCTGTTTGTGGGGCGCCTCGACAACCACGCGGCAGGACGTGATGTGGCTGAAGAAGCGGTCGAGTTTCTGGGCCTCCTGCCGCACGCGGTCCTCCACCGCATCCGAGTGGTCCAGGTCCTTGAAAGCGATTTCGAGAGGCAGTTGCATTGTCTGACACCCCGCTGCGTGGATGAGGGCGTTACCTTCTGGCGGTCCTGGCCGCAGGTCGCCGAAGCGTGGCCAGACCTCCAGCAGAAATCATGACAGCCTCGGCCAGACTTGGCAAAACGGACCGGTCTCAGGCGCCGCGAGAGTCAGGCGCCCAAGAGGCCCATGTCCCAGAAGCCGATCTCCAGGCGGCAGGCCGTCTCGAACAGCTGCCGAAGCGCCGGCCAGCGTGGGTTGGCCGTCAGGTCGCCGGTCAGACCTCTCGCCCTCGCGACGCGTTCCAGCTGTTGCCGGCAGAGTTCGGCGCCTTCCTGGAACTCGCTGCCGCCGTACATCTCTATCCAGTCCCGGTAGGGATTGCCCTCCAGCCGTGTCGCCGGGTCGGCTGCGAGGCGCCGGCCGATCTCCGCATATCCCAGGCTGCAGGGGCTTAAGGCCACCAACAGGTCGAGCAGATCGCCGCTGAGGCCCGTATCCATCACGAAGCGGGTATAGAGACGATTGGCATCGGCTTCCGGCAGGCGAACGAGGTCGGCCTCGCGCAGCCCCCAACGCTCGCAGTAGGTGACATGCAGGGCCAACTCGTGATTGAGCAACAGGTCGACCGCCGCCGCCGACTGGCGCAGATCCTCTACGTCCTGCGACTTCACCACGGCCAGGGCCCAGGCCCGGCTGTAGTGCAGCAGGAAGAGGTAATCCTGTCCAAGGTAGTGGCGAAAGCAGGCCTCGGGCAGCTCTCCCCGCGCCAACTGACGGACGAAGGGATGCCCGATGTAGCCCTCCCACGACGCCGTCGCGGCGGACTTGAGAGTCTCGTAAACAGACGGATTGCTGGACACGGCCGGCGGCTCTATTCCAACAGCATGTTGCGGGTTTCCCCCGGCAACCTGACGGTCAGGCCATCGAGTTCCTCGGTCAGGATGATCTGGCAGCCCAGGCGTGAGGTCTTGGTCAGACCGAAGGCCAGGTCGAGCATGTCTTCCTCGTCCTCGCTCGCTTCTTCCAGACGGGCATACCAAGAGTCGTCAATCACCACATGGCAGGTGGAGCAGGCCAGCGAGCCCTCGCAGGCGCCTTCGATATCGACGTCGTTCCGGTGGGCGATTTCCAGGACGGACAGCCCGGACGGTGCTTCCACCGTCTTCGTGCGGCCGTCACGTTCGATGAACGTCATCTTCGGCATCTAGGATCCTCGGATCTCTTCTTCGTCGTTTCGGAATTTGCGCGCTGGATGTAGCGAATGACGGCTGCTTTTGCCAGACGGCTGAGCCGATCTATTCCGCAGCGGCGGCGGCGGCGCGCACCGCCACGACGGCAGCGGCCAGCAAGTCGGCGGCGCGCCCGACCTCCTCGGCTGTGGTCATGCGCCCGAAGCCGATCCGCAGAGAGCAGGCGGCATCCGCGTCGCTCAGCCCCAGGGCACGCAGAACGTAGGAGGGCTCCACCGCCGCGGAACTGCAGGCGCTGCCGGTGGAGACGGCAAGGCCGCGCGCGGCGGCCATGATCTTGTCGGCGGGGGCTCCGGGAAAACAGAGATTAAGATTACCGGGGATGCGCGCCTCCAAGCTGCCGTTGGCCGCGATGGGTCCAAGCTTCGCCTCGATCGCCGCGAGGAAGGCCTGGCGCAGACCCTCGAGACGCGAGGCCTCTGCCTCCCGCTCGGCGGACGCGAGGCTGCAAGCCTCTCCCAAGCCGACGCAGAGCGGCGTCGGCAAGGTGCCGCTTCGCAAGCCCCGTTCCTGTCCGCCGCCATCGAACAGCGGCTCCAGCCGCACGCGCGGACGGCGGCGCACATAAAGCGCGCCGACACCCTTGGGACCATAGAGCTTATGGCCGGAAAGACTGAGCAGATCGATACCCGCCGTGACGACGTCGAGGGGAACCTTGCCCACCGCCTGAGCGGCATCGACATGCAGCCAGGCACCGGCGGCGTGGACGCGCTCGGCGATCGCCGGCAGCGGCTGGATCACGCCGATCTCATTGTTGACGGCCATGACGGAGACCAGGGCTGTCCGCTCGTCGAGCGCGGCACCCAGTCTATCCAGATCGACCAGACCGTCGGGACGGACCGGCAGGATCTCGGTCTCGAACCCCTCCCGCGCCAAGGCGCGCGTCGATTCCAGAACGCACTTGTGCTCGGTTTCCAGCGTCACCACCCGGTTACGGCCCTCGTGACTCCGGCGAAAGCGCGCCGCCCCCTTGATCGCGAGGTTGTTGGATTCTGTCGCACCGGAGGTAAAGACGATCTCGCGCGCATCGGCGTTCAGACTCGCCGCGACCTGACCGCGGGCTCGCTCCACGGCCTCCTCCGCGTCCCAGCCGTAGGCATGGGCGTCGCTATGGGGGTTGCCGAACTGTTCGGTGAACCAGGGCAACATGACCTCGACGACGCGCGGGTCGGTCGGCGTGGTCGCCTGATAATCCAGATAAATGCCCCTCGGACGGCGGTTCGGGAGATGGGTCGGGCGTGAATCGCTCATGCCGTGACCGCACCTTTCGCAACGGCGCTTCCGGTCACCGGAAACCTCTGCGCCAAGGGCCGCCAAGCTTCGAGGAAGCGCGCATAGTCGGAGTCGCCGCTGGCCCAGCCCGTGGAAATCCGCAGCGCCGCCTTAGCTTCCTCAGTCGATGCCCCCATCGCGCCCAGAACATGCGAGGGCGCCACCTTGCCGGAGGAGCAGGCGGAACCGGAGGACACCGCGATACCGGCCAGATCGAGCGCCATCAGCTGACTCTCGGACGTCAAACCGGGTAAAGCAAGGCAGGTCGTGTTGGGCAGGCGCGGCGCCTCGGCACCGAAGATCACGGCGGAGGGGGCCAGACCTCTCAGCTCAACCTCGAAGGCATCGCGTCGCGCCTCCAGGTGGGCCAAGGTCTGCCGTACCACGGCGGCGGCGGCACCGAAGCCGGCAATAGCCGCCACGTTTTCCGTACCGGCGCGCCGCCCACGCTCCTGACCGCCACCGAGAAGAAACGGCTGCAGCGCCACATCGTCGGCCACGACCAGCGCTCCGATCCCTTGCGGCCCGCCAAGCTTGTGCGCCGACAGGCTCATCAGATCGACACCGAGCAGGGCGAAATCCACAGGAATCTTACCGGCGGCCTGAACGGCATCGCAGTGCACCAGAGCCCCAAACTCGCGGGCAAGCGCCGCCGCCTCCGCCACGGGCTGGATCACACCGGTTTCGTTGTTCGCGAGCTGCAAGGAAACGATGGCCGGCGCCGTATCACCGGCGAGGAGGCTGGCCAGCTTGGCCAAGCTCACCACACCGTCGCGGCGCAGCGGAACCCGGACGACCTCCGGCACCGCCTGCAGCACCGAGGCGTGTTCACCTGCCGAGACGAGCACGCGGGGCCGGCCATGGGCGCGTAAGGCCTGGTTGTTCGCTTCCGTGCCGCCTCCGGTGAACACAAGCTGCTCCGGCCGGGCACCGACGAAGGACGCCACCTGCTCGCGCGCATCCTCCACGAGTCGCCGCGCTCGCCGCCCGAACCCGTGCGGAGATGAGGCGTTTCCGGTCACCGCCAAGGCCGCAGTCATGGCCGCCAAGGCCTCCGGGCACAGCGGAGCCGTTGCGTTGTAGTCGAGATAGACCGGCTCGATCATGGCACTCCCGGGAGGCCGGCCTACTGAGCGGCGATCGGCGGTTGGAAATCCCGGTCCGTCTGAATCAGCCCGCTGCTGCCGAGCACCCGACGCTCGACGACGTCGGCAACGCTGACCGAGGAGAGATAGAGGTAGATCTGATTGCCCAGCTCTTCCCAGAGATCGTGCGTCATACAGCGGGTCTGGTTGGAGCGGCAGCCGAAGGGTTGACCGGGCATGCAACGCGTCGCGCGAATGGGCTCGTCGACAGCCAGAATGATATCTGCGATCCGGGTCGCTTCGGCCTCGCGTGCCAGCAGGTAACCGCCACCGGGCCCGCGTACGGACTTGACCAGACCGCCGCGGCGCAACTTTGCAAAGAGCTGCTCTAGATAGGACAGGGAGATTTCCTGACGCTCGGCGATGTCGGCCAGAGAGACCGGACGGCCCTTGCCGTTGGCGGTCAGGTCGCACATCGCCATCACGGCGTAACGGCCTTTAGTCGAAAGCTTCATCAGTTCAGACCTCTCATCTCTCCGGGGGCGCTTGCCTCTTCGTCCCGGGTACTGCTCCGCTTTAACAGGCGGACTTTTCGCTTTTCGCGGGTTCTTCACCGTTGTGCGCGACGCCGCGTTTCGCTTGGGCGCGTTCGGACCCCGTGGGCTTCGGCCCGGCCTGCTCACCCAGCTTCGCCTCCAGGTCCCGCACCTGCGCGCGCAATCCATGAACTTCGTTCAGGAGACCGTCGAGAGCCCGAGCTACGGGGTCGGGTATATCGCCGGTCGGGGTTCCGTAGGCGACGAAGCGTGCATCCGCTGCTTCCAGGCGAGCGGTTTGATCGCCGACCGCGCGTGCGGGCACGCCAACCACCGTCACTCCGGCGGCGACATCTTTCGTCACAACCGCATTAGCGCCGACGCGGGCGCAGCGTGCGACCGTAATCGGTCCGAGAACCTGGGCGCCGGAGCCGACGATCACATTGTCCTGCAATGTCGGATGACGCTTCTGGTTGCGCTGTTGATCGCTGTCGATCGAGGGCGCAACACCTCCCAACGTGACATCGTGATACAGCGTGACATCGTCGCCGATCTCAGCGGTTTCGCCGATCACCACGCCCATGCCGTGGTCGATGAACAGGCGTCGTCCGATGATCGCGCCGGGATGGATCTCGATACCCGTCAGCAGGCGAGCGATCTGGGAGACCCAGCGGCCGAGCAAATGAAAGCGCCGACGCCAAAGCGAATTCGCGAGGCGGTATATCAAAAGAGCCTGGAAACCGGGGTAACAAAGTGCCACTTCCAGCCGCGACCGGGCGGCCGGATCGCGTGCCATAGTAGCGTCAATGTCCTCGCGGAGTGTCTTGAACATGGCTTTACCCGCCGGTATGGTCCGCGGCCTTTGCGGTATCGCAGTCTGCGGGCAGCCGGGCCCGCAGATCGTTTCGGATGCCATAATATGGTTGTCCGAGTTCTGCGGTCAACTATTCGCGCCTCTGATATCTGCCCGCTGAGGCATTGCAGAGGTGACACCGACGAAAAGATGATGCGGTCAACCCGCTGTCATGCCAGGGAAGCGATCGCGTCGAAGACTCCAGGAATTCAGGAAAGTTCAAGCATGCCCGAAGTCATTTTCAACGGTCCCGAAGGCCGCCTCGAAGGGCGCTACCAGCACGGCAAGGGTCCGACCGCGCCGATCGCTCTGCTGTTGCATCCGCACCCGCAGCACGGCGGCACGATGAACAATAAGGTGGTCTACGCCCTCTATCAGATTTTCGCGCAGCGGGGTTTTTCCGTTTTGCGCTTCAATTTCCGCGGCGTCGGGCGCAGCCAAGGTGTCTTCGACCGCGGCGAAGGCGAATTGTCGGACGCCGCCAGCGCGCTGGATTGGCTCCAGAGCTATAATGAGAATGCGCGCGCCTGTTGGATAGCCGGCTTTTCCTTCGGGGCCTGGATCGGCATGCAGCTGCTGATGCGTCGCCCCGAGATCAGCGGTTTCATTTCGGTGGCCCCGCCCGCCAATCTTTACGACTTTTCCTTCCTTGCGCCTTGCCCTTCGTCGGGCTTGGTCGTGCAGGGCAAATCCGACGAGATCGTGCCCGAAGGGTCGGTCAAGAAGTTAATCGACAAACTGCAGAACCAGCGCGACATCGAGATCGAGTATGCGTTGATCGAGGGTGCCAACCACTTCTTCGCTACCCAGCTCGATCAGCTTTCCTTGTCGGTTCACGACTACCTGAACCGCCATACCGATACGCAGCAGGCCGGCAAGAAGGCGAGCTGACAGGACCTCGTCACGACGTCACTGGAAGTGGATCACCGCGAGCAATCGGGTGACCTTGGATGCTGCGCCGGGTGCGACATCCTCATCGGCCAGCGGGCAGACCAGCGTCACGTACCGTTTGTAGTTTCGGCTCGACCAGGTCAGCGGGACGTCGGCCACGTAGGGCCGGCCACTCGCCACGGCATTGGCCATGCGCGCAGCGACCGGTTCCGAACCCGGAACTTCTTCGCCGTAGCGACCCGTCGGATCGAAACCGGCCTGCTCGACGGCATGGGTGCCCGCAAGGCGCACCCTGAACCTAAGCCTGCCGGCTTCGCGGTGCTCCACATCGACCAGGAATATGTACCCGAGCGCACGGCGGGGCAGCCCGAGAGGATCGACCTCACGCGCCAGCGGCATCGCGCGCCCCGCGGCTAGGCTGTGCCAATAGCGAAAAACCTCGGCCAGCATAGGATCGCTGATCTCTTCGACCCGCTCGACTTCCCGGTAGCAGTCTTCCGAAAGCTGGTCGGACACTTCGAAGGCGTGCGAGCTAGCGTCCTCCATCGTCTACCGAAACTCTCCGTTGAGAGGTCAGCCTTCAGAATACAGGCATATGCGTGAGCCTGTCCTAAATCTCGGGGAGATGCAATTGACCGCCTGCGGTCGGCAGGGCAACGCCGGTCGTCGTGGGCAGGGACAGCGGCAGTCCGGCGCGGCTGCGGAGAGCCAGATAGGCGAAAGCCTGAGCCTCGAGAGCGTCGCCGTCCCAGCCGACGGCCTCCAGACTCTCCACTGCGGCACCAAGGCGCGCGCGCAGGGCCAGCATGATCGCCGGGTTCTTGCGTCCGCCGCCGGTGACCAGCCAGCGCCTTGGCGGCGACGGCAAGAGCGGCAGCGCCGCCGCCACGCTGGCAGCCGTGAACTCGGTCAAGGTCGCAGCCCCGTCACTGACGGAGAGACCCGAGACAGCGGCGGGATCGAAGGCATCCCGATCCAGCGACTTAGGGGCGGGCCGCGCGAAGTAAGGGTGCGACATC
Organism: Algihabitans albus; assembly: GCF_003572205.1. NCBI lineage: Bacteria > Pseudomonadati > Pseudomonadota > Alphaproteobacteria > Rhodospirillales > Rhodovibrionaceae > Algihabitans > Algihabitans albus. The sequence continues at coordinate 507,982 of NZ_QXNY01000004.1, read as the reverse complement.
AAGACCGCCAGGGCCGCGGCGTCCGCTCTGCCGGCGAGTGCCAAGGCGCCGTCCAGATCGCAGGTCAAAGCGGCATGCTTGGCACACCAGTCATCGATCAACGCATTCCCCGGACCGGTATCGAAGGCGATCGGCGGCTGACTCGCCGACCCGATCCAGGTCACGTTGCCGACGCCCCCGAGGTTCAGCACCGCCACCGGCCGTTCGCTTGGATCCGGAAGGGTGGAGGCGATCAGCGCCTGATGAAATAGCGGGGCGAAGGGCGCGCCCTCTCCACCGGCCGCCACATCGGCGCTACGGAAGTCGTTGACCACCGGAATGCCGAGCTGTTGCGCCAAGAGCGCACCATCGCCGATTTGCCAGGTGCGGCGTACCTCGGGTGCATGCAGCAGAGTCTGACCATGGAAGCCGACTACGGCTATCTCGCCAGGAGCGGCACCGGCCGTCGCGAGCAGCCCTCTGACGGCGGCCGTGTGGCGTTCGGTCAGGGCCAGTTCGACCGCCGCGATCTCTCCGGCCAGTTCGGGCGCCGCCGCGCGTCCGCCAAGCAAAGCCCGCAAGCGCGCGCGGAACGCCGGATCGTAAGGGTGGCTGTCGAAGGCGACAGGCCGAACCTCGGCGTCTCCATCGCTGTCGATCAGAGCTGCGTCGATACCGTCGAGGGACGTACCGCTCATCAGGCCAACGGCCAGGGACATACTGAAAAGGCTCCGCGTTTTCCGAGCAGGCGTTGAGGCGACCGGGGGAGTGTGCTAAGCGAGCGCCCTCCTGGCAACCAGCTTGCCGAACGCCTTTCACCAACGAATCTCAGGCCGATGACCGCTCTTCGCTCCGAGTTCCTGCAAACCCTGCAGGCACGCGGCTACATCCACCAGTGTACGGATCTGGACGGTCTCGACGCCCTGGCACGGGAGGGCGGGGTGACGGCCTATGTCGGCTACGACGCAACGGCCGACTCTCTGCATGTCGGTCATCTCGTCTCCATCATGATGCTGCGGCAGCTTCAGCTCTGCGGCGGCCGTCCCGTCGTACTGATGGGTGGCGGAACCACCAAGGTGGGCGACCCCTCCGGCAAGGACGAGACCCGCCAACTGCTCAGCGACGCACAGATCGCGGACAACATCACCGAGATCCGAAGAAGTTTCGAAAACTTCCTGGCGTTCGGAGCCGATCAAGCAATTCAAGTGAACAACGCGGACTGGCTCGACGCGCTGCACTACATTCCGCTGCTGCGCGACGTCGGCCGTCACTTCACGATCAACCGCATGCTGACCTTCGATTCGGTGCGTCTACGGCTCGAGCGCGAGCAGCCGCTGACCTTCCTCGAATTCAACTACATGATCCTCCAGGCCTACGACTTCCTGGAGCTGTCGCGCCGTCACGACTGCCGCTTGCAAATGGGCGGCTCCGATCAGTGGGGTAACATCGTCAACGGCATCGAGCTGGGGCGGCGCGTCGACGGCGCCGAGCTGTTCGGCTTGACGACAGCGCTGATCACCACGGCCTCCGGCCAGAAGATGGGCAAAACGGCGGCCGGCGCGGTCTGGCTGTCGCCGAAGCGACTGAGCCACTACGACTACTACCAATACTGGCGCAACAGCGACGACGCCGACGTCGGGCGCTTCCTGAAACTCTTTACCGACCTGCCGCTGCCGGAGATCGCGCGGCTGGAGGCCTTGCAGGGCCGGGAGCTCAACGAGGCCAAGAAGGTTCTGGCCCTTGAAGCGACCAAGCTTTGCCGCGGCGAGGCGGCCGCCCAAGAAGCTGCCGAGACCGCGCGGCGAACCTTCGAAGAAGGCGCGGTCGCTGCACAGCTGCCGACCTTGGAGGTGCCGACCGAGCGCCTGGCGGCCGGCATCCCGCTCTACGCTCTGCTGGCAGAGGCGGGACTCTGCGCCAGCAATGGCGAAGCGCGGCGCCTGATCAAGGGCGGCGGTGCCCGCGTGAACGACGAGAAGGTCGAGGACGAGACGGCTCTGGTCAGCCCCGACAGGCTGCTTCCCGAGGGCGTCGTCAAGATCTCCGCCGGGCGCAAGAAGCACGCGCTGGTTCGTCCGCAGTAGCTGCCGGAAACGGCGATGTCGTGAGCCGGACGAGGCGGGTGGCCTCGCCGCCTTGCCGCTGCACCGGCTTTGCGGCATGGTGCGCCGCGCGCGGGTGACTTGCATCGGGGATCTGCCCGCCGCCCTCCACCGCCAGCCATAGAGGACATTCCATGAGCGACGAGTCCGGCTCCTTCGACTACGACGTGATCGTTATCGGTTCGGGCCCGGGCGGCTACGTCTGTGCCATCCGGGCGGCGCAATTGGGGCTGAAGACCGCCTGCGTGGAGTCGCGCGAGACGCTGGGCGGAACCTGCCTCAACGTCGGCTGTATCCCCTCGAAGGCGCTCTTACAGGCCAGCGAGAAGTTCGAGGAGGCGAACCACGCCCTGTCCAACTTCGGCGTGGAGGTCGGCCGGGTGAAACTGAATTTGCCGACCATGCTCAGCCACAAGGACAAGGTGGTCGAGGCCAACGTCAAGGGCGTCGAGTTCCTGTTCAAGAAGAACAAGATCGATTGGTTGAAGGGCCACGGCAGCCTGCAGGGCGGCGGGCGCGTCGAAGTAAAGGGCCAGAAGGCGGCGAAGACCTATAGCGCCAAGCAGATCGTGATCGCCAGCGGTTCGACCCATGTCGACCTGCCAGGTCTGACGGTGGACGAGAAGCAGATCGTGAGTTCCACTGGAGCACTCGACCTGCCCAAGGTACCGAAGCATCTGGTCGTGGTCGGGGGCGGCTATATCGGACTGGAGATGGGCTCGGTCTGGCTGCGTCTCGGCGCCAAAGTGACGGTGGTCGAATTCCTGGACCGTATCGTCCCCACCATGGACGGGGAAATCGGCAAGCAGTTCCAGCGAATTCTCGGCAAGCAAGGCATGGCCTTCAAACTCGGCACCAAGGTGACCGGCGCCAAGACCGGCAAGCAGGGGGTGAGCCTGACCGTCGAGCCGGCCAAGGGCGGCGACGCGGAGGAGATCAAAGCGGATGTGGTCTTGGTGGCGATCGGCCGCAAGCCCTTCACCGAAGGGCTGGGCCTGGAGGCCGCCGGCGTCGAAACCGACGAGCGCGGCCGAATCGTGACCGACAGCCACTTCAAGACCTCGGCCGAAGGCGTCTATGCCATCGGCGATGCGATTGTCGGCCCGATGCTCGCCCACAAGGCCGAGGAGGAAGGCGTCGCGGTCGCCGAGAGCCTGGCCGGTCTGCCCGGCCACGTGAACTACGAGACCGTGCCGGGCATCGTCTACACTTGGCCCGAGGTTGCCAGTGTCGGCCCGACCGAAGAGGAACTGAAGGCCAAGGACGTCGACTACAGGGTAGGCAAGTTCCCTTTCACCGCCAACGGTCGCGCGCGGGCCGCCGGTTCCACCGACGGCTTCGTCAAGATCATCGCCGATAGGCGCAGCGACCGTATTCTCGCCGCCCATATCATCGGGCCGGAAGCCGGCACGCTGATCCACGAAGTTGTGGTCGCGATGGAGTTCGGCGGCTCGGCGGAGGACCTCGCGCGCTCGTTCCATGGCCACCCCACGCTCAACGAAGCCGTCAAGGAAGCCGCGCTGGCCGTCGATGGCCGCCCGATTCACATCTAGAGCGGCTAAATCCGGACCGAATCGCGATCACTTGGACTCGAAGCGGCAGGCGAGCGAGCAGGGGACTCCGCGTCTCCGGATCAGGCCTCGATGCGGTCGACAAGGGCTCCGTCGAGCGTGAAGCAGGCAGCGGCGAGCGGCCCACCGAAACCGCAACCGGCATCGATCGTCACGGTGTGATCGGTTTCGACGATTCCTGGTGCGCCCTCTTCCCGGCCCGGCGCGAAGCCGCGCACAACGCGTGCGAAACCGGCATAGGGCTCGCTTAAGCGTCCAAAGCCGCCGGACGACCACCAGAAAGAGTCCCGCTGAGCCTCGAGCGGGCGTGTCGGATCCAATCCGGCGTTGACGAACAGAAGGGTGCCGTGCCGTCCGTCCAGTGCGGCCATACAGGCGCGACGCAGAGCGGCCATGAACGCGACATGGCCTTCACGGGCCTGCATGGCCCGTCGCAAATCCTGGGTCCAGCGGGTCAGACCGACCGCGCCACCGCGCACCCGCTGCAAGGCCTCCTCGGCGGAGCTGCCATAGGCCGAAAGGGTTGCGCCTACGCCTTGCGCGAGCATCCAGTTGAGCACGCCGCGCGGGTCGGTGGCGAACTGCAACTGAAGCAGCTTCTGCCACATCTCCTCCTGCCCTCCACGCAGAATCACCACGTGCGGCGCTTCCGCCGGCTCGCGGGCCATCACGCCGCAGCGGAAGGCGAGCAACTCGTTGATGGTCCCGAGAACATCGGTCCCACGGCCCAAAACATTGCCCAGGTAGACCAGATGATCGCCGGCTTCCAGCCGCGGCCAGAGTGCGTCGTGCAGCGCTTCCAGACGCTCGCGCTCGCCATGGATCGATCCAACCGCCCAGACACGCCGGGCGGCGCTCAGGACAGCGAATTTCTCCTGATCGCTCATGGCGCAAATGACCCCGTGGCCGCCGTCACGTCAATCGTCTGAAACCGGCGGGCAGGCCAGGACATGGAGGTAAAAAAGAGACACGGTCGCTCAGATTCGGCGGCCGCGATGACTCCGCTGAGGTCTAGGCCGCCTTGAGAAGCTTCTCCAACTTCTCGGCCGCAGCCTGCTCGTCAATCGCCTCGAGCGCCGCCAGTTCGCGGGCCAGGCGATCAAGTGCGGCCTGATACATCTGCCGCTCCGAAAAAGACTGGTCAGGCTGGTCGTCGGCGCGGTGCAGGTCACGCACGACTTCGGCAATCGAAACCGGATCGCCGGAATTGATCTTCGCCTCGTACTCTTGGGCGCGCCGACTCCACATGGTCTTCTTGGCACGGCTGCGGCCCTTCAAGGCCGCCAGCGCCGAGTCCATCATTTTACGGGAGGACAGGCGACGCAGACCGGACTGCTGGGCTTTGCCGACCGGCACACGCAACGTCATGCGATCTTTCTCGAACTTGATCACGATCAGGTCGATCGTCTCGCCCGAAATCTCGTGAGTCTCGATCCCCAGAACCTTACCCACGCCGTGTGTCGGATAGACCACGTAATCTCCGGCGCTGAACTCGATCTTCTTGACCATGATTGAACTTGAGCTCCATCGTTCTGGCGTACCTCGACCATGATCGTCCGGAGGGCTTGACCGTGGCCGGCCTCAAAGTCGACGCTGACGCGCGGTTGCCCGCCGTGGTTCCGTTGCCGCCAAGACCGAAGCGCAACCCTCGCGCTTGCCTCTCACCAACTTCGGAGCGCCAAACGTTCCGTCGAAATCGTCTCACCCCACGGGACGCCCTTCCGCGGTCTCTCACGACTTCAACTGCCCTTCTCCTCATCGGCCTCGCTATCGCACGCAAGCAACCGGCGCAAATCGCCAAAGCGCAATCCGCGTTCGAACTCTGCCGATGATCACGATGCTGGCTCTCCGCTTCCTGCGATACAGAAGTTTGCGCCATCCGCCGTGCTAATAGAGCAAGGCTTGCGTCACGCCGTTCTGCAGATGGCCAGCCTCGGTTTCCCCAAGACGCTGCGACCTGAACCCGGTTTTCCTATCGAGGAGAAACGGATCGTGTCACAAAACTAATATACTACAATCAGCCTCTCGAAACAACCGCCGCAATGCAGCGTCCCGCGACCACGAGGCTCTTGCAGTCAACACGACGTAGTCATTGAGAGATAAAAATTCTGAATATCAACTTTAGGTTTTCGGACACAGGCTGCCCTCTTAAACTTCAGCGATCACTCAGTCGCCCAACCCTGGTTTATCCGAAAAGTACTTGTCGTACTTTTTCTCTTCGTCTCTGTGGGCGTCGGCGTCTGTGGGCGCATCCTTCTTGCGTGTAATGTTGGGCCAGGCCTCTGAAAAATCCTTGTTCAACGTCAGCCACGTGTCCGCCTGCGGATCCGTGTCGGGAAGGATCGCCTCGGGCGGGCATTCGGGCTCGCAAACGCCACAGTCGATGCACTCATCGGGGTGGATCACCAACATGTTCTCACCCTCGTAGAAACAGTCCACGGGGCAGACCTCGACGCAGTCGGTGTACTTGCACTTGATGCAGGCTTCAGTGACGACGTAGGTCATCGCGATCGTATTCTCCTCATGGCCGGGCGCCAGGCGCACCGCACCGATTCTCGACCCCTTAGCAAATCCCCTCAGCCGCAAAGCCGCTCGGCGACGGACGGGGAGTTACCCTTGTATGTTCAACTTTGCCAAGGCGCGCTTGCGCGCCTGCCCGCTTTCCTGATCGGTCACGTGAATTAATGCGGCCAGACGGCGCAAGAGATTCGCCTCGTAGTCATGCAGTGAGCCGTCGGCGTAGACCACTTCCCAAAGCATCTCCAACAGCTCCACCCGCTCATCGTGATCGAAGCGATCCTTCACCGTTCGGACGGAGGAGAAGAGCTCCACGCTTTCGGCCACTTTCTGCTCCGCCAGATCGACCAAACGACCGGCTTCGGCGGGGTCCATTCCGAAACGCTCGGAGAGCATCCGCTGAACCGTCGCTCTTTCTTCGGCGTCGAAGTCGTCGTCCATGCAAGCCGCCTCGACCAGCAAGGCGGTCGCGGCCAGATGCAGTTCGTCCTCACTGTGACGCGCGCCTTCGGCCGGCGCCCCGCCGCGGTCGAGAAAAAATGTACGGATGCGGTCCATCATGATGCCTAGCTGCCTATCATTGCCTTCCGCCCGGGGGCAACCCTTGGCAGACTGCGGCTTTCCACTCAGCGGGTTCTTAGGGAGTCGTCGCGCGTGAGCCAAGATGGGCCTAACCAAACGGCAAACAAGATCGAATTGTCGCCGTCGACGCAAACCGACGACGCCAGACGCCATGCGCCAGCGACGGCACGGAACAGAAACCCGATTCTCGAGGTGCTGCGTCCCCTCGTCGCGGCGCTGCCGAAAGACGCCACGCTGCTGGAAATCGCCAGCGGTACAGGAGAACATGCCGTCTTCTTTGCACGCGCACTGCCGCAGCTCCGATGGCAGCCGAGCGAGCCCGATCCGGACCTGCGCGCAAGCATCCGCGACCACCAAGCCGCCGAGGGCAGCGCTCTCGAAAATCTACGGCCGCCGATCGATCTCGACGTGACTCGTTTTCCTTGGCCGATTTCCAGTGCCGACGCGATGATCTGCGTGAACATGATTCACATCGCACCCTGGTCCTGCTGCGAAGCCCTAATGAAGGGCGCCGCCCAACTTCTCCCAACCGAGGGACCGCTCCTGCTCTATGGCCCCTTCCGGCGCGGCGGATCTCACACGTCCTCCAGCAACGTGGCTTTCGACGACTCGCTGCAGGCGCGGAATCCGACCTGGGGCATCCGCGATCTGGAACAGGTCGCCACCACGGCCGAAAGCAGGGGGCTTCGCCTCACGGAAGTGCAAGAGTTGCCGGCCAACAATCTGGCGGTCATCTTTCGCCGGCACCAGCGCATGGACACCTGACAGTATACGGAAAGCATTTGCACCGAATTTGCGCCGATTTACGAGGTCTTAAGGGTCTAGAGGATTTAGTTTGTGTTGCGCTGGAAATCGATCAACGACCAAAGTCCTGGAGAACACGGGACGGCAACATGTGTAAGCCAGTCTTCGCCTATTGGTAGATGACAACCCCCGTCGCACGTGAGGAGCGGGAGCGGTGAACAGGGTTGACGGAACGGCAGGACGGCTTGAGCTCACCCTGTCGAGAAGAGCGGCGGTCAGGTTGGCCGTGGGCTCCACGGTCGGGTTGATCCTTGCGGCAGCTGCAGCACCGGCCGATGCCGCCGACCGCACCACTACTTTCTTTCGCCTCGGAACCGGCGGCACGGCGGGCACGTACTATCCGATCGGCAGATTGATCGCGGCACAACTCACCGACCATCTCGGCGCGGCCTGCATCGACGATTGCCCGGATCCGCGGATGCTCGCCGTAGCCCAGGCTTCGAACGGCTCGGTCTCCAATGTCAAAGAGCTTGTGGCACGGAGACTGGAAGCGGGGCTCGTTCAGGCCGACATCGCCCACTGGGGGTATCGGGGCGAAGGTATCTTTTCCGGCAGGTCCCCGATGCGCGAGCTGCGGGCGATCGGCCGCCTCTATTCGGAAACGCTGCATATCGTGGCCCGGGCCGATGCCGGCATCCGACGCTTCGACGATCTGCGTGGTCAACGGGTGTCGCTGGACGAAGAAGGCTCCGGCACGCTGATCGCGGCGCGGCTGGTGCTCGAAGCGCATGGCCTGGGAGAGGCCAGAATCGAGCCGATTTACATCAAGCCGGATCTCGCCATTCAGCGGATGCGCGCCGGTCAACTCGAAGCGTTCTTCACCGTCGCAGGCGCGCCGGTCCGCTCGATTACGGCACTCGCGTCGGAGCTGCCGATCACGCTGGTACCGATCGATGCCGAACGGCAAAGGGCAATCGCCGCACGCGTGCCTTTCTTCGCACCCGCGCTGATTCCCGCAGCGCTCTATCCGGACAGCGCGGCAACGGCGAGCCTCGAAGTCGGGGCGCTTCTGCTGACCCGTGCCGACCTGGACGAGGACTTGATCTATCGGGTGACCTCCGTCCTCTGGAACGAGGATACACACGAAGTGCTGGCGAAAGGTCATGCACGGGGCCGGACGATCCGGCTGAACTCGGCCCTGGACGGACTGCCGTTGCCACTTCACCCCGGAGCGGAGCGCTTCTACCGGGGGACGGGCCTGCTGCCCCCATGACGCGTCTGCTCGCCCGCTTGCCGCTGACAGCATACCTCACAGTCGCGCTGATTCTTGGCAGCACAGGCGGCCTGATCACCTACGTGCAGGAGGGCGTGACTCGCGTTCAGCATGGCCTTCCGGTGGAGGTCGTGAGCCAGCAACGTGATGTCGCGGTCTTGGTGCACGACCTCTCCGCACTGGTGCGTTCGCTCGAGGGGACTCGCCGACAGCTGGCTGAAAACCGGGATCTCGACGAAGCTCGCTACCAGCTGCTCCGCGCGCGGATCATCGTCGATCAGGTGCGCCACAGCTACAACCTCGACAATCTGGTCGGTGCCTCGGCACTGCATGCCGTGCTGCACCCGGCACTGATCGACCTGAACAGGTGGCTGAACGATGGCGTCCATGGCGCCGAGGCCGAAAGCGACCTCGTGCTCGATTTGGCTTTGCTGCGGGCCGACAATGCTCTGTCCCAGGTCAGCGCCCTCTTCGAACAGTCGAACATAGCCGCCCTCAACCTGCTCCGGGATCAGGAGGCTGCGCTCGACCGCTTCCAGGCCGGCTTCCTCGCCGTCGCAGTGGCGCTCGCAGCTTTGGCGTTGGGTCTCGCCGTTTTCGTGATTCGTCAGCGGGTCAGCGAACTGGCCGCCAGCAAAGCACAACAGCGTTTGATGCTGGCGATGGCGACCATGCCCGTCGGGGTCGCGCTCTTCGATTCCGACTGCTGCCTCGTCGCCTGCAATTCTCGTTATCGCGATCTTTGGGGCTTCACCGAGGAAGAGGCCAAGCCCGGCGCGGCACTGACCACGCTGGCCAAGACCTACGCCCGCATAGAGGAGATGACACCGGAGGAAGCGACCGCCTTCATGAAGCGCCGTTTGCAGCTCTACAGTCTCGAACAGGATACAGTCCGCCGAGAAGTCCGGAAAAACGGACGGGTGATCGAAATCCATCATCGCTGCATGTCCGACGGCAGTGCCGTGGCGACCTACGAGGACGTCACGGAACGTACGGCATCGGAGCGCGCGCTGCGCGCCGCCAAGGAAGAGGCCGAGTTCGCGAACCGCGCCAAGTCCGAGTTCCTCGCCAACATGAGTCACGAACTCCGTACTCCACTCAACGCCATCATCGGCTTCTCGGAGGTCATGAGCCATGAGGCCTTCGGGCCGCTGCAGGGTCGCTACCTGAGTTACGTCCGGGACATTCAGGCCAGCGGCCGGCATCTCCTGAGCCTGATCAGCGATATCCTGGATCTCTCCAAGGTCGAAGCCGGACAGCATGAGCTGCAGGAGGAGCGGATCGAGTTCGAAAAGTTGATCTCCGATACTCTACGGCTGGTCTCCGAACGTGGAGAATTCAATCGTGCCAGGGTGAAGATCGAGGGCTCGGAAAAGGCTCCAGCGCTTTGGGTGGATCACCGGGCTCTCGTGCAGATTCTGCTTAATCTCCTGTCCAACGCGCTCAAATTCAGCGACGCGGCCACCGACGTCACGGTTCGCGCCGATCTCGACTCGGCAGGCCGGCCGCAGATCAGCGTGGTCGACCGCGGTATCGGAATCAGTCCCGAAGAGATCGACAAGGTGATGCAGCCTTTCACCCAGCTCGAAAGCGCTCATGCACGCCGCTACCAGGGAACGGGTCTCGGCCTGACCATCGCGAGCAATCTGGCGGAGCTGCACGGCGGCAGTCTTGCAATCGAAAGCACATCCGGCAAGGGCACGGCCATCACCTTGACCTTGCCTGCCGAACGCGCGCTTCCGCGGGTGGCGGCACCCTGCGCGCCGACTGCTACGGAGGTTTCGGGGTTGGCTTAGGGCAGGATCGCTTTCCCATAGGATTAGAGCAGGATCTGGCTGAGAGCAGAGTCGTGTGATTTCCGTCGGCGTGTCTAAACTCCGGCCTCGTCTGCCCCAGGGCGCGCGACCGTGCTACACCCCCCGATATGAACGAGACCGATAGAGAATCCTCGCGCCTGCGCCTCGTTTTCATGGGGACGCCGGACTTTGCCGTGCCGGCCCTGCTGGCCCTCGGCGAAGCCGGACACGAGATTGCCTGTGTCTACGCGCAGCCGCCACGGCCGGCTGGGCGCGGCCAAAGGCTGCAACCGAGTCCCGTACAGGCGGTGGCCGAAGCCCGGGGCTGGCCGGTACGGACACCCAGCAGCCTGCGCAGTCCGCAGGCCCAGGCAGATTTCGCGGCGCTCGACGCCGATGCGGCCGTCGTGGCCGCCTACGGGCTGATTCTGCCGCAAGCGGTGCTGGACAGCCCGCGCCTCGGCTGCCTCAACATTCACGCGTCCCTTCTGCCGCGCTGGCGTGGCGCCGCACCGATCCAGCGCGCGATCCTCGCGGGCGACCGCGAGACCGGTATCTGCGTCATGCAGATGGAGGCGGGGCTGGACACCGGCCCGGTCTTGCTGGAGCGGAGCCTCGTCATCGGCGACCGGGAAACGGCTCAGGGCCTGCACGACCGCTTGGCTTCTCTGGGAGCCGGCCTGATCGTCGAGGCGCTCGCAGGCTGGGGCGCCGGCCGGCTCGAACCGCAGCTCCAGGCCAGTGACGGCGTAACCTATGCCGCCAAGCTGGAGAAAGCCGAGGCCCGGCTGGACTGGCGCCGGACGGCCGTCGAACTGGAACGGCAGGTTCGCGCCTTCACCCCCTGGCCGGGCGCCTTCTTCGAAACCGCCAACGGCACGCGCATCAAAGTGCTGGCCGCGGAGTTGGTCGCGGAGGGTCGCGGCCATCCGGGCGAAGTGATCGACGATGCCTTGACCGTCGCCTGCGCGACGGGTGCGCTCCGTCCGGTCAGCTTGCAGCGCCCGGGTAAGGCGCCCGCCGAAACGGCGGCCTTTCTGCGCGGTTTCCCGCTGCCGGCCGGTTCCCGTCTTCCGCCACCCGGATAGAGGTCGGCGCGTGACCCGCTACAAGTTGATCCTGGAATACGACGGCAGTCCGTTCGTCGGTTGGCAGCGCCAAGACAACGGCCCAAGCGTTCAGGCCGCCTTGGAGGAAGCCGTCTTCGGCTTCTGCGGGGAACGCACCACGGTACAGGGTGCCGGACGCACCGACACAGGCGTGCACGCAACCGGGCAAGTCGCTCACGTCGACATCGAAAAGTCCGTGGAGAGCGCCACGGTGGCAAAAGCGCTAAACGCCCACCTGAAGCCCGCCCCCATCGCGGTGCTGGCGGCAGAGCCCGTCGGCGAAGACTTCCACGCACGCTTCTCCGCGACCGGACGGCGCTACCTCTACCGCATTCTCTGCCGACCGGCGCCGCCTGCCGTGTTGCGCGGACAGGTCTGGTGGGTGCCGCAGCGGCTCGATCCAAACGCCTTGCAGGCCGGCGCCGACCGCCTCCTCGGCCACCACGACTTCAGCTCCTTCCGTGCCAGCGAGTGTCAGGCGGCCAGCCCCGAAAAGACCTTGGACGAGCTGCGTATCGAGGCGCGAGACTGCGGACCGGGCGGACTTGAGATCAAGGTCCACGCCGCCGCCCGCTCTTTTCTGCACCATCAGGTGCGCAACATGGTCGGCACCCTACGATTGGTCGGTCAGGGAAAATGGAGTCCCGAGCGGGTGACGCAAGCTTTGGAGGCCAGGGACCGCCGTGCGGCCGGCCCCACCGCACCGGCCGCCGGCCTCTATCTGACGGACGTAACCTACTGACGGCGTGTCGAACCTGCCGAATCCGCGGCACTCTAGTAGAGAGAGAGAGAGAGAGAGAGAGAGAGAGAGATCCAATGCTCTACGCAATTCTGTTCGAAGACGATCCGAATCGCGCCGACGAGCGCGCCAAGCACATGGCCGCGCACCTAGGTTTTCTGGAGGCAAATGCAGCAGTGATACAGGCCGCCGGCCCTCTCAAGGACGCGAAAGACGGAGCAGCGGCCGGCGGTCTATGGTTGGTTGAAGCGGAAAGCGCCGAAGCGGCCGAGGCCCTGGTCGAAAAAGATCCCTTCTGGCCGACCGGCCTCCGCAAATCGGTACGCGTTCTGGCTTGGACCCAAGTCTTCGCAAGCGGCCGCAGACAGGTGCCGGCCTGAGCCTAAGGCCCGCTAACCCACGATCATCGAGTGGCCGACACCGGCAACCAGAAGGTCGAGGACCCAGGCCATCAGGACGATACCGACCGCAGGAAAGGAGTCGACCTGCAGGGCAACGCGGGTGAGGTACCACTGGTAGACGAAGATCGCGATCTGCACCAGCAGCAGAATCCCGCCCAACGCGGCCACCTCGGCGGCACCGGCGAGAGCAGCGACCGGAACGGCGAAGGCGGCCTGAATCACCACGGCCCAGTTCCAGACGACGATGTGCCGGAAGTAGTGCTGGCTGCGCCCCAGTGCCTCGGCGACGAAGGTCATCGCCACGGGGAAGGCCAGCCAGGAAATCCCGTAGGTCAGGCCTTCGATCGCAAAGAGGAACGGCAGGCCGCCCGCCACGCGCTCGTCGCTCAGCAGCATCCATTCGTGCAGCAACCAGAAGGGCAGCACCAGCGCGGCGGCGAAGAACGACTTCACGAAGCCCTCCGGGCCCTCTTCAAGCAGACTTACAGCGCTCCGGTCGCCGCGCAGCAACCGCCAGACGGCGTAGAGGGACTTTAAGGTTTCGGCCTGACTCGGCAGGATCACGCGGTCCCGCTCCCATCAGCGTCGTGCTGTGCCAGCGCACCCTGCGAGACGGGTGCGAAGAAATCCTGCAGCACCAGACGGTACACCTCCGTCAGAGTCACGAGATCGCTCACCGCCACCCGCTCGTCGACCTGGTGCATGGTCTTGCCGACCAGACCGAACTCGGCCACGGGGCAAACATCCTTGATGAAACGCGCGTCGGACGTGCCGCCGGTGGTCGAGAGCTGCGGGCGTTGGCCCGTCGCGGCCTCGACCGCGGTCTGCAGCAGATCGGAGAGCGGTCCCGGCGGCGTCAGGAAGGACTCACCCGAGACCCGAACCTTGAGCTCATAGGCCGCCCGCGCTCCGTCGGGTTTCGCACCGGCGGACATAACCGCGTCGAAGGTCTCGCGCAGCCAAGCCTCCAGCGAGGCGCCGCTATGCAGGTCGTTGAAACGAATATTGAAGGCGGCCGTTGCCTTGGCCGGGATCACGTTTGTCGCCGGATTGCCGACATCGACCGTCGAGACCTGCAGGGTCGAGGGCTGAAAGTGGTCGCTGCCCGCATCGAGCGGTTCAGATGTCACGGCCTGCAGCAGGCGGACGAGATGATGCACCGGATTGTCGGCCAGGTGGGGATAGGCCGTATGGCCCTGAATGCCCTGGACCGTCAGTTGCGCCGTGAGGCTGCCGCGACGACCGATCTTGACCATGTCGCCCAACGCCTCGGGATTGGTCGGCTCGCCGACCAGACAGGCGTCCAGGCGTTCGCCCCGCTCGGCCAGCCAGGCCAGCATCTTGCGCGTGCCGTTGATCGAGGGACCTTCTTCGTCACCGGTGATCAGCAGCGAGATCGAACCGTCCGGACGGCCCCGCTCCGCAAGGTAGTCCGCAATGGCGGCCACCATGCAGGCGATGGCGCCCTTCATGTCGGATGCGCCGCGTCCGATCAATTCCGTGCCCCGGATCTCGGCCGCGAAGGGGTCGGACGACCAATCGGCCTTGCTCCCCACCGGCACCACGTCGGTATGGCCGGCAAAACAGAAGTTGGGTTGCGCCGTGCCGAGCCGGGCATAGAGATTATCCACGTCCGGAGTCCCGGGCTCGGAGAAGAGCAGGCGATGGCAAACGAAGCCCAAGGCCTCCAACTCGCCTTGCAGCAGATCCAGCGCCCCGCCTTCGTCCGGCGTGACGCTCGGACAGCGGATCAGCCGCTGGGCAAGGCCGAGCGGATCGAGCGTGCGAGCTTTGTCGAGGAGAAGGCTGTCGGTCATGATGACTGGTTATATCGCGCTGCGGAACGGCTTGTCTCCCCACGGCGAGATAGGCGCGCCGCCTTGCCGCGACCAGTGCGGCGCTTGCGGGGTCGCTTCAATCGCGCAGCAGCTCGTTGATCGAGACCTTGGAGCGGGTCTTCTCGTCGACTCGCTTGATGATCACCGCACAGTAGAGACTCGGCCCCGGAGATCCATCGGGCAGCGGCTTGCCCGGCAGGCTGCCCGGCACAACCACCGAGTAGGCCGGCACCTCGCCGCGGAAGACTTCGCCGGTCTCGCGGTCGACGATCTTGGTGGAGGCGCCGATGTAGACGCCCATGGAGAGCACCGCGCCCTCGCGCACGATCACGCCCTCGACCACCTCGGAACGGGCCCCGATGAAACAGTTGTCTTCGATGACCACCGGATTGGCCTGCAGCGGCTCGAGAACGCCGCCGATACCGGCGCCGCCCGAGAGATGCACGTTCTTGCCGATTTGCGCGCAGGAGCCGACCGTCGCCCAGGTATCCACCATGGTGCCTTCGTCGACGTAGGCGCCGAGATTGACGAAGGAGGGCATCAGCACCACACCCGGCGCGATGTAGGCACTGCGCCGCACGGTGCAGTTGGGCACGGCCCGGAAACCGGCCTTGCGGAAGCGTTCCTCGGTCCAATCGGAAAACTTGGAGGGCACCTTGTCGAACCAGGCCGCCTGCCCGTGTTCCGGATCCCAGGGACCACCGCTTATAACGGCCATGTCGTTGAGGCGGAAGGATAGCAGGACGGCCTTTTTGAGCCACTGATTGACAAACCAGTCGCCGTTGCCGCCACCGGATTTCTCCGCAACGCGGTAGCGTCCTTCGTCCAGTCCAGCCAGGGACAGCTCCACGGCATCGCGCACGATGCCCTTGGTCGACAGACCGATCTCGGCCCTCTGCTCCCATGCCTCTTCGATCGCCGCCTGCAGGTCAGCCGTCTGCATTCCGTCTCCGCCCCTTCTCTCTCTAAATATGCCGCCCAAAAGAGCGGCGGAGAGTGCGTCGGGGACGACCGGGAATCAAGTGCGCAGAGACTTTGCTTGTCGCGGACGGTCCGAAGTCTCAGGCGCGGTCCGCGCCCACCACCCCTTCCAGCCAGTCGGCGAGGTCTTCGCAACGGTGATGGATGTAGTCGGCCCCTTCGTGGGGATCGACGTTCCAGTCGGCGCCGTGCTGGACGTAGAGGGTGGCCATGCCCAGCGCATGGGCAGGCACCAGATTGCGCGCCGAATCCTCGGCAAAGAAGGCGCGGGTCGGGTCGATGCCATAGCGCACCAGCAACTCGCGATAGGGCGCCGGATCGGGCTTCGGCACGAAGTCGGAGGCGACGATGTCGAAAATCGCCTCGAAGTGGCGGGTCACGCCCAGACGCTGCAGGACGGCCTCGGCATGGGGCACGGAGCCGTTGGTGAAGACCAGTTTGCGGCCAGGCAGGCGGTTCAACGCCGCGTCCAGGCGCGGATTGGGCTGGACCGGCGTATGGTCGATATCGTGCACCACCGACAGATAGTCGTGCGGGTCGATATCGTGGTGGGTCATCAGACCGCGCAGGGTCGTGCCGTGTTCTCGGAAATACTGCTTTTGCAATGCCCGCGCCTCGGCCGGCTCCAGGCTCAGCAGATCGGCGACGTAGCGGCCCATGGCCCGGTCGATCTGCTCGAACAGGCGGCAGGAAGCCGGATAGAGCGTGTTATCCAGGTCGAACAGCCAGACGTCGATCCTGTCCGGGTCGAGCGATGAGCCGACCGGCAAGCGCGCAGGCGATGCTGCCTTCGGTACACCGGACTCAGACGGAGCCTGATCGGTGTCGGATCCGCCCGTCGCCCTCAGCGCGGTCAGCAGGCTCATCATGCTGTCCGGCACATCGGCTTGGACGATCTTGCCGCTCTCGTCGGCAGCCTGACCGCTGCCATCGCTCGAACTCTCTCGAGTCGGTTTTGACACGCCCGCGCTCCTCCCGGGTTCATCGATAGCGCGACATAGGGTTCCGCCGCCGCGGGTCCGATCCTAAATCGTCTTTCCGCAGGCGGCCAGCGCGGTCCCTTGGTTCTGCATGGCTGCGACCGTCAGAGTGCGATTGGACTCGACCCGCCGTAACGCTATCTTCGCTACCCGCAGTTCCTTAGAGCGCAACGACAAGACGATAAAAACAGGACGAACCGATGCCCAGCGACACGACCAGCCGGCAACAGACCCGGCCCCGCACACTGTTCGACAAGATCTGGGACGCCCATGTGGTGGATCGCCAGGACGACGGAACCTGCGTGATCTACATCGACCGCCACCTGGTGCACGAGGTCACGAGCCCGCAGGCCTTCGAGGGTCTGCGCCTGGCCGGCCGACCGGTGCGCCGTCCGGACGCGACCCTCGCCGTGGCCGATCACAACGTGCCGACCTCTGACCGTTCGCTGGGCATCGACGACGAACAGAGCCGCATTCAGGTCGACACGCTGGAGCGGAACGCCGCCGCCTTCGGCATCGAGTACTTCGACATGTCCGACCTGCGCCAGGGCATCGTCCACATCATCGGCCCGGAGCAAGGCCTGACCCAGCCGGGCATGACCATCGTCTGCGGCGACAGCCACACTTCGACTCATGGCGCCTTCGGCGCGCTGGCCTTCGGCATCGGCACCAGCGAAGTCGAGCATGTCCTGGCTACTCAGACGCTGTTGCAGCGGCCGGCGAAGAACATGCGCATCACGGTGGACGGTGACCTGCCGACCGGCCTTACCGCAAAGGATCTGATCCTGGCCCTGATCGGGAAGATCGGCACGGCGGGCGGCACCGGCCATGTGGTGGAATACGCCGGGCCGGCCATTCGCGCGCTCTCGATGGAGGGTCGCATGACGGTCTGCAACATGTCGATCGAGGCCGGCGCGCGCGCCGGACTGATCGCACCGGATCAAACCACCTTCGACTACCTGATGGGCCGCCCGCGCGCACCCAAGGCCGGCGCTTGGGAGCAGGCCTTGGCCTACTGGCGCACGTTACCGTCCGACCCCGACGCGACCTACGACACGGAGGTGTCGCTCTCGGTCGCCGATATCGAGCCGCAGGTGACCTGGGGCACCAGTCCGGAAGACGTGTTACCGATTTCCGGTGCCGTGCCGGGACTGGAGGGTGCGGCTTCGCCGGACCGTCAGGCGGCGCTGGAGCGCAAGCTGAGCTATATGGGCCTGAAGGCAGGTCAGCCATTGCAGGACGTGACCGTCGACAAGGTCTTCATCGGTTCCTGCACCAACGGTCGCATCGAGGACTTGCGTGCCGTCGCCGAGATCGCCAAGGGCCGCAAGGTGGCTGAGAGCGTCTACGCCATGGTGGTGCCGGGCTCCGGCCTGGTGAAGGAGCAGGCCGAGGCCGAGGGCCTCGACCGCATCCTGGTCGACGCCGGCTTCGACTGGCGCGAACCGGGCTGTTCCATGTGCCTGGCGATGAACGCCGACAAGCTGGCGCCAGGCGAGCGCTGCGCCTCCACCTCCAACCGGAACTTCGAGGGCCGACAGGGGCCTGGCGGACGCACCCACCTGATGAGCCCGGGCATGGCCGCCGCCGCCGCCCTCACCGGCCGTCTTGCCGACGTGCGGGACTTCACCGCCTAGTCTCTGGGCGACAGGTCGGAGGTTTGCCTGTTCCGTACGGGGCCCATGTCGGGCCTGAAGGAGTGCGCATGTCCAGTCGGTCGCTCATCTCCTTCCTTCTCGGTTTCGCCTCGCTGCTGGCGGCCGGCTTGGCACTCGCCGGCCCTGCCGCGAAATCGGCTGCGCAGGCGACCGCCCAAACAACACCTGCGGCCGCCGTGCCATCGGATCAGGCCTTGCGATCCGACGCCTTTGCGATCGAGATCACGCACCTTCTCGAGACGCAACTCGCAGCCGGAGCCACGGAGCAGCGCGTTCAAGATCTGGCGGCCTTACAGGGGCTCTATCGCGACTCCGGCTGGCGACCGCTTTGGAGCGATGCTACGGGCGCCGATCCGCGCGCCAAGGCGATGGTCGCCGCGCTGGCGGCCGCCGACAGCCACGGCCTCGATCCGGAAGACTACGGCAGCTCGGCCATTGCCGCCCTTATGGGAGCGACACGCCCGGACTTGCGGGCGGAGTTCGAGGTCCGCCTAGGCTTGGGCGCCATGGCCTACGCAAGCGACCTCGCGCAGGGCCGGACAATTCCCGGCGAGGTCTTCGCCGAGAATCATCTGGCGCCTCATCCAATCCAACGCTTGGCGATCCTGAAGCACCTGCGGGCGCAGCCGGCCGCGCGCACGGCAGGACATCTGGCGGGGCTCGCACCCGCCGACCCGGCCTACGACCGATTGCGCCACGCTCTGGCGGCGCTGCGCGCCGGGGCCGCAGCCGGCGTGAACTGGCCGAGAGTGGACGGCGGGAAGACGCTCGACACCCAGACGGACATCGCGGGCGAGGGTTCCCGTGTCGCCCAACTGCGAGCCCGTTTGCGGGCAAGCGGCGACCTCTCAGCCGAACTCGACGCAGCGTCGGAAGATCCTTCACGTGCCGGCGTCTTCGATTCAGCGCTGGCAGCCGCGGTAAGCCGCTTCCAGGGACGGCATGGCCTGGAGGTGGATGGCCGCGTGGGACCGAACACGCTACGCGCGCTCAACGTGCCTTTGGCCGCGCGCGTTCGCCAAGCTGAGATCAATCTGGAGCGTTGGCGCTGGATGCCCGACGACCTGGGCGACGATCATCTGCTGGTGAACCTCGCGGACTTCTCGGTCGAAGGCACCTTCGATGGCAAGCCGCTCTATTGGACGCGCGCCGTGGTGGGCGCGCCCTATCACCGCACGCCGGTCTTCAGCGACAGCATCGAATACCTGGAGATCAATCCTTACTGGAACGTTCCGCACTCCATCGCCATCAAGGAACTGCTGCCAAAGATCAAAGAAGACCCGGACTACCTAGCCGCCCGGCACTACGAGATCCTGGCTTCCTGGTCCGAGACAGCCACACCGCTCGACCCTGCGCAGATCGACTGGCTGCAGGTGACGGCGGGGAGCTTTCCCTACCGGGTGCGTCAGAAGCCGGGGCCGCAAAACGCCCTTGGGCGCATCAAGTTCATGTTCCCCAACCGCTTCAACGTCTACCTACACGACACACCGGCGCGTAGCCTGTTCGAACGGGCGAGCCGCGCCTTCAGCCATGGCTGCGTTCGGTTGGACAAGCCCCTCGAGCTCGCCGACCTTCTGCTGCGAGACGTACCCGACTGGACGCCAGAGCGTATTCGTCAGACCGTCGCCAGCGGGCGACGCACGATCGTTTCGCTACCGGAACACCTGCCGATTCACATCACCTACCTGACCGCCTGGGCGGACGCGGACGGCACACTGCAGTTCCGTGACGACATCTACGGCCGGGACGCGGCTCTTCTGGACACCCTCTTCGGGCCACGCGCCGGCGCCGACTGACCCGCGTTCGACCTGCCCTGGCGCCACGATCTCCAGGCACCGCAAGGCCCCCTAATGACCAATCTCAGCCTAGAGCCGCGAATTCCCTCGCGCTGTCCGAAAATTGCTTCCCGACAGCGGTGCTTTGGTTATTCCCCCGTTAACCATCTATTTGTTATGGCTTTAACGATTGACGGTGACCGCTACCACCGGTCGGACAATCAAACGGGGACAGCCGGGAAACGAGGAGCCTGCCCAAGATGACGGAGACGTCTCCGCCCTTTTCAGACTGCTGTGCGGCGCCCGACGAAGGCCTGTCCCGCCGCGATGTGATTGCCGGTTTGACTGGTACCGCGGCCCTCACGCTGCTCGGCGGCACGACGTTCGCGGCCTCCAGCGCCTTCGCCGGCGAGCCGCGAGCGCTCGCCTTTCGCAATCTTCACACTGACGAGACGCTCGAGACAATCTATTGGGCCGACGGAGGGTACCGGCACGAAGCCCTTCAGCAGATCAACCACATTCTGCGCGACTGGCGCACCGGCGATCTGCAGGAGATGGACCCGGCTCTGCTCGACTTGCTGTACAGCCTGAAGGCAAAGACGGATTCGCGCGGTCCGTTTCACGTGATCTCCGCCTACCGTTCGCCCAAGACCAACGCCGCCCTGGCATCCAAATCCGGCGGCGTGGCGCGGAAATCCTTCCACATGCGCGGCATGGCGATCGACATCGCCCTGCCGGACCACGACCTGACCGCTCTGCGCGATGCAGCCTGGGCGATGCAGCGGGGCGGCGTCGGCTACTACGCCAAGTCCGGTTTCATCCACGTCGATACAGGCCGCGTGCGCCGCTGGAACTTCTAGAGCGCTCCCGCTTCGCGATTCTAGCCTTGATACGGCCCGGGACTGAGCGGCCGCGGCCGCAAGGGCTGGCCGCTGGGGCAGTCCATCGCCGCCCGTTGCCAGCCGCCGAGGTTCGCGGCAGCGTCGTAGGTGCTCTGCAGGAAGGACAGTAGAGCCGCCCGGGGATCGGCAGCCTGACGCACGGCATCGTAAGGCAGGATGAATTCACCGGCTGCTGTGTCGAAATAGGCCTCCGCCGGCTGTACCGGCGCCGCCCCGAACCCTTCAGGAGTCGGATAGGCATAGGAATAGAAGGCAGGTGCATCGATCGGGCCGCCGCCCGGCCAGAATCCAGCCGAAGAGACCTCGTGGCTGTAGGCCTCTCGCGTCACTTCGTCGGGCAAGGCGGGAATGCCGCCGGGATGCATGGGCGCCGGCCGACCGGAGAAACGCGTCACCGCCAGGTCGAAACTGCCCCAGAAGAGATGGACGGGGCTGACCTTGCCGAGAAAGCCTGTACGGAACTGCTGGAAAACGCCCTCGACAGAGACGAGCGCAGCATGGAACCGCCGCACGGCTTCGCCATCCCAAGGCCGCTCTTTCCGGTCCTGCCGGAAGGGTAGAGGATCGGGTAGCTCATTCGGGCGACCGTGGAACTCCGGCGTTGCCCCGACCGTCTCCAGGGCTGTCAAGAAACGGGCGTGGAAGTCCGCGACGCTCATCGGCTCCAGCGCGAAACCATCCCGATGGCCTCCGGTCGCCTCGGCGATGAGCCGTTGTTCGAAGAAGTCGAACTTAACCTCCACACCGAGATCGCCGTCCGGCACCAGCGCCGTGGTGAGGCCGCGGGGCGTCACATAGAGTGTGGCGTGCCAGGAGTGATTGACCCAGGGCGTGCGGGCCAGCCGGTACTTTCCAACGATCTGCGTGAAGAGATGCAGGGCCGCGGAGGTCTCGCGCCAAGCCTCGAAGGGAATCTCCGGCCAAGCCGCTGTCGGGATGCGATTTTTCGTCTGCATTTCGGACATTAGGCTCATCTCCTGGGGCTTGGCGACACATCCTGCAGCTTAAAGTCGGGTCCGTAAGCTGGCAGAGGCGGGCCGGACTTTCCAATGACAAAGAGTGCAGCAGGGTGACGCCGTGACACATCGATCAACCTCCGTTCAGGAGGGCTCGGCAAACACGGGGGTGTTCCCGCCTGCGCTGCCCACTAGAGTGCGCCTCAGAAGCGATTCCCCCGAATCTAAACTCTCGGAGCGACAGGAATGCCCGCTTTCGATCCCAGTCCGATGGAACTGTTGTTTTGGAACGCTTTGGCCTTGATCGCGGCAGCCTGCTTTTTCGCCCCGGTCTTCCGGCGGCTCGGGCTGGGCACGATCCTGGGCTACCTCGCGGCAGGCTTGGCGGTGCAGCTTGCCTTTTCGGGCAGCTTCTCCGAACACCCGGAAGAACTGCTGCATTTCGCCGAGTTCGGAGTCGTTCTTTTTCTCTTCGTGATTGGGCTGGAGCTGCGACCGACGACCCTCTGGGCCATGCGCAGTGACATCTTTGGGCTGGGAACGGCGCAGATGCTGGTCTGCGGCGGCCTCCTGGCAATTCCGGCCCTCCTCCTGGGACTGCCGGTGGCGGCAGCGGCCATCATCGGTCTCGGCCTGGCGCTCTCCTCCACCGCCCTGGTCATGCAGACACTGGACGAGCGGCGCCAGCGGGCCAGCCTCTACGGACGCAAATCCTTCTCGATCCTGCTGTTCCAGGATCTGGCGATCGTGCCGCTGCTCCTGCTGGTGGCCTTTCTCGCGCCGACCGGCGAAAGCTTGGATCTCGGCCAGAGTCTGGTCCAGTTGGCCATCGCACTGGCGGCGATCGCCATCCTCGTCATCGTCGGAAAGTATCTGCTCGACCCTCTCTTCCACCTGCTCGCCCGCAGCGGCATGCAGGAGATCATGACGGCCAGCGCATTGGGTGTGGTGATCGGCGCGGCCCTGTTGATGGACGTCGCGGGCATGTCCTACGCCATGGGCGCCTTCATCGCCGGCGTGATGCTGGCCGAATCGGCCTATCGTCACGAGGTCGAGGCAAACATCGAGCCGTTTCGCGGCCTGTTCCTCGGATTGTTCTTCATGGCCGTCGGACTGTCGCTCGACCTCGGGGCCGTAACCGCGAACTGGGCGTTGATCCTGGCCGCCGTACCCGTGGCGATGACTTTGAAGGGACTTGCGCTCTACGGAGTGGCACGGCTGTTCAAGATCGACCGCAACGCCTCGATCCAGGTCGCCCTGGCCCTGCCGCAACACGGCGAGTTCGGTTTCGTGCTTTTCGCCGCGGCCGCGACGGCAGGCCTGCTGGGTGATGAGCTTTCTTCGACGCTGATCGCGATCGTGACCCTCTCCATGGCGGTTTCACCGCTTGTGGCGCGTCTGGAGCCCTTGTTTCTGACACAGAGCGCCCCGCGGAACCTCGAAGAGAGTTTCGACGATGCCAAGGGGCGCACGCTGGTGATCGGCTTCGGGCGCTTCGGACAGGTGGTGTCGCAACCGCTGTTCGCCGACGGGGTGGAGGTCACGATCCTCGACAATGACGCGGACCGCGTGTTGGACGCGAAACGCTTCGGCTTTCGGGTGCATTTCGGCGACGGTCGGCGGCGCGACGTGCTGCGCGCCGCCAGCGCGGCCGAGGCCGATTTGATCGTGGTCTGCGTCGACGATCCGGAGTCCGCGGACCGGATCGTCGCCCTGGTCAAAGCGGAATTCGCACAAGCGAAGCTCTATGTGCGCTCCTACGACCGGCGGCACTCTATCCGGCTCAGCCAGGCGGACGTGGACTATTCCGTGCGCGAAACGTTCGAATCGGCCCTGCGATTGGCGGAAAAGGTACTGCTGGCGCTCGGGACTTCGGAGGAAAAGGTGACGCATACGATCGCCGACATCCGCGAGCGCGATCTCGACCGTTTGCGCCAGCAGGCCGAGGGCGGTCTGCAGTCCGGCCTCGACCGTCTGCACGTCGCGCCAGTCAGGCCCGAACCCCTGAACACGACGGAGTGAGGACCGGGCCGCGTTTGGCGCGCCAACTCCCGCGCGACCTCCCTTTATGCAGCCATCTGGCGATGTTACCTTCCGCGCGATCTCGATTGCGGACAGTCGGACCCCGTGCCCAAGAAACTCTATATCAAGACCTATGGCTGCCAGATGAACGTCTACGACTCCGTGCGTATGGCGGACGCTCTGGCGCCGCTCGGCTATGCCAAGACGGCGTCACCCGAGGAGGCGGATTTCGTCATCCTCAATACCTGCCATATCCGCGAAAAGGCGAGCGAGAAGGTCTATTCCGAACTCGGCCGGCTGCGCCCCCTGAAGGCGGCGGCGGCGGCCGAGGGACGACAGGTCCTTCTGGGCGTCGCCGGCTGCGTCGCCCAGGCCGAGGGCGAGGAAATGCTGCGCCGGGCACCGGTCGTGGATCTCGTGTTCGGGCCACAGACCTATCATCGTCTGCCGGAGATGGTGACCCGACTGCTGGCCGGCGAAGGAGGTGGCCTCGTCGACACCGACTTCCCGCTGGAGTCCAAGTTCGATCATCTGCCCGAGGAAGGCGCGAGCCAAGGCGCAGCCGCTTTCCTGTCGGTGCAGGAAGGCTGCGACAAGTTTTGTAGCTTCTGCGTGGTTCCCTATACGCGTGGCGCCGAGTTCTCGCGGCCGGTCGCAGAGGTCGTTGCGGAGGCGAAACGGCTGGTCGCGAGCGGCGCCCTGGAAATCACGCTGCTCGGCCAGAACGTCAACGCCTACCATGGCGACGGCCCCGACGGCGCCACTTGGGGCCTCGGCCGCCTGCTGCGGCGCCTGGCCGAAATCGAAGGGCTGGCGCGCCTGCGCTACACCACCAGCCACCCGCGCGACATGGACGCCGAGCTGATCGCAACCCACCGCGACGAGCCGAAGATCATGCCCTATCTGCATTTGCCGGTGCAGTCGGGGTCGGACCGCATCCTCTCGGCGATGAACCGCAAACACAGCGCCGACGACTACCGACGCATCGTCGGCGAACTGCGCAACGCACGCCCGGACCTGGCCCTGTCCAGCGATTTCATCGTCGGCTTCCCAGGCGAGCGGGACCTTGATTTCGCGGCCACCCTGCGATTGGTGACCGACGTCGGCTATGCTCAGGCCTATTCCTTCAAGTACTCGCCGCGGCCCGGGACCCCGGCCTCCAGCATCGAGGAGCAGGTGCCGGAGGCCATCAAGACCGAGCGCTTGAGCGCCTTGCAACAGCTGATCGACGCCCAGCAACTGGCGTTCAATCACGCGAAGATCGGGGAACGCCTGGAGGTGCTGCTGGAAAAGCCGGGCAAGCGGGCCGGTCAACTCATCGGCCGCAGCCCCTGGATGCAGTCCGTGGTGGTCGAAGCGCCCGAGCGGCTCATCGGTCACATTATCGAGGTGGACATCGAGGCCGCACATGGGAACTCTTTGGCGGGACGCGTAGTCACGCTAGACTGTGCATCGGAATCGCATATTGCCCGCACGGTCTTTGCCCAGACCGGGGCCGCCTGAAGGACCCGCCCGCGTTTGAACGACGCTTCCCCGATCAAGCTTCACTTCGACGATAATACCCTGCTGCCGCTGCTGTTCGGCCAGCACGACCAGAATCTGGTTCGCTTGGAAGAGCTGATCGGCGTCCAGCTGCATTCCTTCGGAAACGAAGTCACTGTCGTGGGTTCGCCCGAAGCCCAAGCCGCGGCAACCCAGGCGCTAGAGGCCTTGGAACAGCGTCTGCGGAAGGGCTTGAGCGTCGGCGCAGCGGAGATCGACGCCGCCGCCCGCATGGCACTTGAGTCGGGACCGAATGGCGAGGTACCGGCGGAGAACGGCGAGACGGACGGGCCAGCGGCCCTGCACGCCGGCGACCTGACGGTCACAACCTACAAGAAACACATCACGCCGCGCTCCGGCCGACAGGCCGCTTACTTGCGTGCCCTCATGTCCAAGGATCTGGCCTTCGGACTGGGTCCGGCCGGAACCGGCAAGACCTACCTGGCCGTCGCGATGGCGGTTGCGCTGCTCAAGCAGGGCGAGATCGACCGCATCATCCTGTCCCGCCCGGCCGTGGAGGCGGGCGAACGCCTCGGTTTCCTGCCCGGAACGATGGAGGAGAAGGTCAATCCCTACCTCCGCCCACTCTATGACGCGCTGCATGACATGATGCCGGGCGACGCCGTGACCAAGCGGATCACGGGCGGCGAGATCGAAATCGCGCCGCTGGCCTTCATGCGCGGGCGGACCCTGTCCAATTCCTTCGTCATTCTCGATGAGGCACAGAACACCACGGCAACGCAGATGAAGATGTTCCTGACCCGACTGGGCGAGAATTCACGCATGGCCGTCACCGGCGATCTCAGCCAGGTCGATCTGCCGCGCAATGAGCGGTCCGGCCTGCTGGAGGCCGTGGCGATCCTCAAGAACGTGCCGGGAATCGGCTTCACGCAGTTCACCGATGCCGATGTGGTGCGACATCCGCTTGTGACGCGTATCGTTCGCGCCTATGACCAAGCGCTTGAAGAAGGGCCGCGAGAAGCCGATCTCTTTGAAGGGAAATAGTTTAGGGACCCCGAAGCCGCCGAGAGCCGTCGAAAGTCTAGACCGCTGCGGACCGGCGCACTCGCCATGACCGACGACGACGAACCCGATCCGAGTCACCGATCTCTTGAGATCGACGTGCTCTGCAACAGTCCGGCCTGGAACCTCGTCCTGCCCGAACCTGTGGCTTGTGTCGAGGCAGCCGCACGCGCTGCGTTGGCGACAAGCGATGGAAAAGACCCGGTCAGTCTAGCCGTCGCCTTGAGCGATGACGCCGAGGTCCGGCGTCTGAACGCCGCCTATCGCGGCAAGAACCGACCGACCAACGTGCTCTCCTTCCCCGATGGCACCGCCGACCCTGCCGGCTCAATTGCACTCGGCGATGTGGTTCTGGCTTATGAAACGGTCGCGCGCGAGGCCGTCGAACAGAAAAAGAGCCTGACCGACCACCTGAGTCACCTGACGGTGCACGGCGTACTGCATCTGCTCGGCTGGGACCACGAAACGGGGCCGGAAGCCGAAGCGATGGAAGCTTTGGAACGGCGGATTCTAGCCGGCCTGGGCGTCCGTGATCCCTACCGAATCGAACCGCTGAAGGAAGCGGCCGGATGAGCGATACACCGCAGGCAGGCAACGGACGCGGCTGGTTGAAGCGGTTGTTCAAGGGTCGCAACGGCGACCAACTGCGCGACACCATCGAAGAAATCATCGGTGGCATCGACGAGGGCGAAGACGACAGCGCCCAGCCGATCGGCAGCAACGAGCGCATGATGCTCGCCAACATCCTGAAGCTGCGCCACCTGACGGCCTACGATGTGATGGTGCCGCGCGCTGACATCGTCTCGGTCGAGGCCAACACCGAACTCGACAGCTTGATCGAGACCTTCAATCAGGCGGGCCACTCCCGCCTCCCGGTCTATCGGGAGAACCTGGACGACCCGATCGGCTTCGTCCACATCAAGGACGTGCTCGGCTATGCCAAGGGCGACCGGCGCTTTCGCCTTCCCAACATCGTGCGGCCGCTGCAGGTCGTGGCGCCCTCAATGCTGGTCCTCGATCTGTTGCTGGAGATGCGGTTGCGACGCGCGCACATGGCGGCGGTGGTCGACGAGTATGGCGGCATCGACGGGCTGATCACCATCGAAGACCTGGTCGAGCAGATCGTCGGCGAGATTGAGGACGAACACGACGTTCTGGAGGGGCCGAAGCTGGTGCGGCGGGCCGACGGGTCGCTTCTCGCCGATGCGCGGATGCCGATCGAGGACTTCGAGCAGGAAGTTTGCCCGCTCCTCTCCGGCGAAGAACGCGAAGAAGACATCGATACCCTGGGCGGGCTGGTGGTCTCGCTGGCCGGACGGGTGCCGGCACGCGGCGAATTGATCGAGCATGCCCACTCCCAGGTCATCTTCGAGATCGTGCAGGCCGATCCGCGCCGGGTGAAGCGCCTACGCCTGCGCAACCTTCCGCCCGGCAGCGGCGGCACCGCCGGCACAGGTCCCAGCCCGATGAAGAAACACGGCAAGCCACCTTCCAATGCGCCGGACGAAGAGTCTTCGACGAGAGCAGCCGCGGCCTCTCGCACGGACACGGCGGGCATACCGGGCGCTTCGGATCGCGATCCCGCTGTCCGGGACGCCACCGCTACCGGCCGGTCCGTCAGCGCCCCCTCCGCCGAGACCTGAGCGCGATGCTGTCTGCCTTGGCGGCACGTCTGTCGCATCTGAAGGGGCGACGACGACTGGCGCTCGGCGTGCTGCTCGGCGTTGTGGCGGCGGGCGCCTTGCCGCCGCTCTACCTGGTGCCGCTCTTGATCCCGGCCTTCGTCGGCCTGGTCTGGCTGATGGATGGCGCCACCACGCGTTCCGCCGCCTTCGGCCTCGGCTGGGCCTTCGGGGCCGGCTATTTCCTGGCCGGCCTCTACTGGGTCGGCATCGCCATGACGGTCGATTTCGCGGCCTTCTGGTGGTTTCTGCCGATCGCCGTGGGCGGCTTGTCTGTCGGACTTGCGATCTTCACCGGAGGTGCCACCCTGGCGGCCTGGTCGCTGGGCTGGCACGGACCCGGCCGTATCTTTCTCCTGACGGCAGCCTGGCTTACGGCCGAGTGGCTACGTAGCTGGGTTCTGACGGGCTTTCCCTGGAACCTCGTCGGCAGCGTCTGGAGTTTCTCGGACATCATGCTTCAGCCGGCCGCACTCGGTGGCGTCTGGCTGCTTTCGGTCCTGACTCTGCTGGCCGCGACCGCGCCGGCGACACTGATAGATCGCGGAGTCGGATTGCGGCGCTGGGGCGTTACGATCGCCGCCTACGGTCTCTTGCTGCTGGCGGCCGCCGGCGGGTCGCTGCGTTTGGGTTTCGCCCCACCGACGGGCGAGCCGGCGGTGCCGGATCTCCGCCTGCGCATCGTCCAGCCGAACATCGCTCAAGAGACCAAATGGCAGCGCGAGCTGCGTCTGCAGCACCTGCGCGATCAGGCCACCCTTTCCATGTCGCCTGGCTGGGAAGAGATCACTCACGTGATCTGGCCGGAAACGGCGGTGCCTTTCCTGCTCGACCGCGACAGCGACCTGCTCGACGAACTCGGGCAACTGGCGCGACCGGGCACGGTCTTCTTGTTCGGAGCACCCCTTCGCAACAGCGAGGCCGACGACTCCCGGGGACCCGACACCCTTGTCTACAACTCGGTCCTGGCGCTTCAGCAGAACGGAGAGATCGCCGCGCGTTACGACAAGTTCCACCTGGTGCCGTTCGGAGAGTACGTGCCCTTCCGCGGCCTGTTCGGTATGGACAAAATTACCGGCGGGCGCCGGGACTTCACGCCGGGTCCGGGCCTTCGCACGCTGGAGATCCCCGGCCTTCCCGCAGTCGGGCCGCTGGTTTGCTACGAGGTGATCTTTTCCGGCCGCGTCGTTGCCGACATCCGCCCGAACTGGCTGCTGAATCTGACCAATGACGCTTGGTTCGGCACGTCGAGCGGACCGCATCAACACTTCGCAACCGCCCGTCTGCGCGCCGTCGAGGAGGGGCTGCCGCTGGTACGCGCGGCCAACACAGGCATTTCGGCCGTGATCGACCCCTACGGTCGGACCGTGGTCCGGCTCGGCCTCAACAGCAAAGGCGTCATCGACGCGGCCTTGCCCGAGCCTTTGACCGAGACGCCCTACGCAAGTCTTGGGCGCTGGTTTCTCTTACCGATAATCCTGTTGCTTCTGATCGCGGGTCTTCTGCTTGGCCGCCCCAAAAAGGCGCCCCCCGCAGACTAAATTCGGTCGGTTATTTTCGGTCAATTACATCGAATTCTACAATAATTCAATCCGATAAGCGTAAAGATTAGCCCGACCTTGGCTGTACAACGTTGCCTCGGCTGATATAACGCGATGATGGTGCCGCAGTGTCAGGCGCTCTCACATATATGTCAGAGTGAATTCACGCAAAGCAGGTGTTCCAATGCTTGTACTTCTAAATAACGCAACAAAGTACTAGCGTAACGAAAAGTGTTCTTTTCCCAGTTTCGCTCCGAAGTGGTATCAAAATTAGATAGTTGACGGCATACATAAGTGTGACTAGGCCTTGGATATCGGTAACGTTCAGCGACAGGGGCATATGCGGGGATGACTACGCAACGTCCGAGAGGGCGAGGAGGCGACGGGCCTAATCCAGTGGATGTGCACGTTGGCCAAAGAGTACGGCAACGCCGCACTCTTTTGGGAATGAGCCAAGAGAAGCTCGGCGAGGCCATCGGCCTGACCTTCCAGCAAGTACAGAAGTATGAAAGAGGCGCCAATCGGGTGAGCGCAAGCCGGCTCTATGATTTGGCGCGCGTGCTCGACACCGACATCAATTTCTTCTTCGAGGAAATGCACGACGAGGTGGCGGTGCGCTCGCCGGGTCAACTGCGCGGCCTGGCCGAACAGCCCGAGCCCTACGAAGCCGAGCCCGATCCTATGGCCAAGCGCGAGACCCTGGAACTGGTGCGCGCCTACTACCGAATCCACGACCCTCAAGTGCGTAAGCGGCTGTTCGAGATGACGAAGGCTCTAGCGGCGCGCAGCGACGAAGTCATCGGACGCGATCCGGAGGAGTGATCGGCCAGAAAAGGTCACACCGCTGCCCACCGCTGTCTCCATGTAAATGCGCAGGATGTCCCATTACGGGCTTGCACCTCCGACCTCCTCTTTGCAAAGTGGCGGCGCTCTGAGCTGCACCGGATTACTATCCGCTATTCGCACAGTGAGCCGCCCGGTGCCACGACACCGTGGCGCCCAGAATAGAGGCCTCGGCGCTTCATCGTAGACATCTAGAAGTCCCGAAATCCGGGTCTAGCGAGCGGAGGAATAAGACGTGCGTGCCGGCAACTTCCTGTTCACAAGCGAATCCGTATCGGAAGGGCA
This sequence comes from Algihabitans albus, assembly GCF_003572205.1. Taxonomy (NCBI): domain Bacteria; kingdom Pseudomonadati; phylum Pseudomonadota; class Alphaproteobacteria; order Rhodospirillales; family Rhodovibrionaceae; genus Algihabitans; species Algihabitans albus. The sequence goes on along the minus strand of NZ_QXNY01000004.1, from coordinate 477,141 downwards.
CCCAGACAAAGTCTGTGATCGCATCTCCGACGCTATCGTCGATACCTTCCTGACCCACGACCCGCTGTCGCGCGTCGCCGTTGAAACCATGACAACGACGAACCGAGTTGTCTTGGCCGGCGAAGTCCGCGGGCCGAATCAGGTCAGCAAGGAAATGCTGGAAGACGTGGCGCGCCACGCCGTGCGGGACATCGGCTACGAACAAGAGGGCTTTCACTGGAAGAACCTGACCCTCGAGAACTACATTCATCAGCAGTCAGCCGACATCGCCATGGGTGTCGACGCCGCCGGCAACAAGGACGAGGGCGCGGGCGACCAGGGGATCATGTTCGGATTTGCCTGCGACGAGACCGAAGATCTCATGCCGGCACCGATCTACTACAGCCACAGTATCCTGAAGTCGCTGGCCGAAGCGCGTCACTCAGGCGCCGAGCCCGGCCTTGGGCCGGATGCCAAGAGCCAGGTCACGCTAGCTTACGAGGACGGCAAGCCGGTGCGCGCCACCTCGATCGTGGTTTCGACCCAGCATCGCGGCGATCTGAACCAGGATGACGTTCGCGAGATCGTGCGCCCGCACGTGGTCAATGTGCTGCCCGACGGCTGGATGTGTCCGGAGGACAGCCTCTACGTGAACCCCACCGGCCGCTTTGTGATCGGCGGCCCGGACGGCGACGCCGGCCTCACCGGCCGCAAGATCATCGTCGATACCTACGGCGGCGCCGCCCCTCACGGCGGCGGAGCTTTCTCAGGCAAGGACCCGACGAAGGTCGACCGCTCGGCCGCCTACGCAGCGCGCTACCTGGCCAAGAACGTCGTCGCTGCCGGGCTGGCCCAGCGCTGTATTCTGCAGCTTTCCTATGCGATCGGCGTGTCGAAGCCTCTCAGCGTCTACGTCGACACCCAAGGCACCGGAAAGGTCTCCGAGGACGAGATTGTTGAGGTTCTCTGCCAGTTGGTCGAGCTTTCGCCGCGCGGGATCCGTGAGCATCTCCACCTCAACCGGCCGGTCTACGCACGCACCGCGGCCTACGGGCACTTCGGACGCAAGCCGGACACCGACGGGGGCTTTTCCTGGGAACGCACCGATCTGGTCGATGCGCTGAAAACCCGCTTCGGCGCGGCCTGAACCCCGCTCGAGCAGACGAAATCAGGAGCGCCGGGAGCCCGGTCAAGAGGCCGGCGGAGCCGCGGCCCTGGACCTGAACATCCTAAGACGTACGCACCATGCTTCACGCGAAGCTTCACGGACGCCGCAAAGGCCGGCCTTTACGGGCCGGCCTGCAGCGGCTGATGCAGGACGTCTTGCCGCAGTTCGCCCTGGAACTGCCGGAAGCGCCGACGCTGGACCCGAAAACGCAGTTCGATCCGCCGCCATCGGCGGTCTGGCTCGAAATCGGCTTCGGCGGCGGTGAGCATCTGGCCCGCCAGGCTTCGGAGAGTCCGGACGTCGGCCTGATCGGCTGTGAAGTGTTCGAGAATGGCGTCGCCACCCTATTGCGCGCCGTCGAGAGCGAAGCTCTCAGGAACGTGCGCATCTTTACCGCCGATGCTCGCCTGCTGCTCCAACGTCTGCCGGCCCGCAGCCTGGCGCGCGCGTTCCTGCTGTTTCCCGACCCTTGGCCGAAGCGCCGCCACGCCGCCAGGCGCTTTCTTCAGCCTGAAACTCTGGACCTGCTGTCGCACGCCCTGAGCGACGACGCGGAATTTCGGGCCGCCAGCGACGACCCGAAGATGCAGGCCTGGATGCTGAGCCGTTTGCTGGAGCGCCCGGAGTTCATTTGGACCGCCACTAGCGCCGAAGACGCCTGCAGGCGCCCGGACGATTGGTCGCCGACCAGGTACGAGGCCAAAGCCGTCGCGGCCGGTCGCACGCCGATCTATCTGAGCTTCCGTAGGCGGCCCCGTTCGGGGACCTAGCGGAGAGAAAGCTCGCTTGCGCCTTGAAACGGCGACCGCTCCGGGATTATCTTCGCGGTTGCCATAGAGAAGGCTCTCTGTTTGAGTCGGCTCACTCGATATGGTGGGCTCCGGCCCGCCATTTTTTATTGCTAGGGACTGGCGGGCCGGCGTTGCGAGGAGGTGGCCGCGACGATGAAGCGTTCGGCCCGCAGGCGAGACAATCGGGAGACCAAGGGCGCGCGTGTCGCGGAGCGCTCGACCGGCGGCGAAACCGGCGGTATCGATGCAGCTCAGTCGGCGATCGTGTCGGATCTGATTACGCCGGCGTTGGAGGATCTCGGCTTCCATGTCGTTCGCGTGCAGCTTTCGGGCGGTCGCGGCTTCAAGCTGACGCTCCAGGTTCTGGCGGAGCGGCCGGACGGCAGCATGACTGTTGCGGACTGTGCGCAAGCCAGCCGCACCGTTTCAGCGCTGCTCGACGTAGAAGACCCGATCGGGAAAGCCTACCTCCTGGAGGTGGCCTCGCCGGGGATCGACCGGCCGCTGACGCGGCTGAAGGACTTCTCCCGTTGGGCCGGTTTCGAGGCTCGCGTGGAACTGGTGGCCCTCCACGAAGGCCAGCGCCGCTTCAGCGGGCCGCTGATCGGCGTAGAGGGGCAGGACGTGGTGATCGATACGCAGGAGGGGCGCAAGCACTTGCCCTTCGCTGGGATCGCCAAAGCGAAGTTGATCATGACCGAGGCGTTGCTGAAGAGGACGGCGCCGAGCCGGTCGGAGACCTAGGGACGGACGACGAAAAGCGATGGACACTACGCCGACCTATCGCACCGAACTGCTGCAAGTGGCCGAAGCGGTTGCGCGCGAAAAAGGCATCGAGCCCGATGAGGTGATCGTCGCCATGGAGCAGGCGATCCAGAAAGCGGGCCGGGCCAAGTACGGCCACGAGCACGATATCAGGGCCGAGATGGATCGCCGCACCGGCGAGATAAAACTGCGGCGCTACCTGACGGTGGCCGATCCGGTGGAGAACGAATTCACCGAGATCACACCCGCCAACGCCAAGCTGCGCGAACCGGAAGCCGAACTGGGCGACGAGCTGATCGACGAGCTGCCGCCGATCGACCTCGGGCGGATCGCCGCGCAGACGGCCAAGCAGGTCATCGTGCAACGCGTCCGCGACGCCGAACGCGGCCGTCAGTACGAGGAATACAAGGACCGCATCGGCGAGATCGTCAACGGCATCGTCAAACGCAACGAGTTCGGCAACGTTACAGTCGACTTGGGCCGTGCCGAGGGCTTGATGCGGCGCGACGAAACTCTGCCGCGCGAGTCCGTCCGCACCGGCGACCGAGTCCGTGCCTATATCTACGATGTACGCAGCGAGCCGCGCGGTCCGCAGATCTTCGTTTCGCGCACCCGCGGCGATTTCATGAAAAAGCTCTTCGCCCAAGAGGTCCCCGAGATCTACGACGGCGTGATCGAGATCAAGGCGGTTGCCCGGGACCCGGGCAGCCGTGCCAAGATCGCGGTCATCAGCCACGACAACTCGATCGATCCGGTCGGCGCTTGCGTCGGCATGCGCGGCAGCCGCGTGCAAGCGGTGGTCGCCGAGCTGCAGGGCGAGAAGATCGACATCATTCCCTGGTCGCCCGAGCCGGCAACCTTCGTGGTCAACGCCTTGGCGCCGGCCGAAGTCACCAAGGTGGTACTCGACGAGGAGCAGGGCCGCATCGAAGTCGTGGTTCCCGACGAACAGCTGTCGCTGGCCATCGGCCGGCGTGGCCAGAACGTCCGCCTGGCTTCGCAACTGACCGGCTGGGATATCGATATCCTGACCGAGGAGGAAGAAAGCGCGCGCCGCCAGCAGGAGTTCCACAACCGCTCGCAGCTCTTCATCGAGGCACTGGATGTCGACGACGTCATCGCTCACCTTCTGGTCGCCGAAGGCTTCACCTCGGTCGAGCAGATCGCCTATGTGCCGATCGAAGATCTCATCGACATCGAAGGCTTCGACGAGGAAGTGGCGGAGGAGCTGCGCGCGCGCGCCGAAACCTGGCTGGAAGAGCAGGAACGCCAGCTCGACGCGAAGCGCGCGGAGATGGGGGTCAGCGACGAGATTGCCGCCATCGAGGGTCTGACCGCGTCCATGCTGGTCAAGCTCGGTGAGCCGCCCGCACCCTACGAAGCGGTCAAGACGCTTGACGACCTTGGCGATCTCGCCAGCGACGAGTTGATCGAAATCCTGGGCGACGAGGCCCCGAGCGAGGAGGAGGCCAACGCCATCATCATGGCCGCGCGCGCTCACTGGTTTGGAGACGAAGCCCCGGCCGGACAAGATGGAGAGGCCAAGGACTCTGCCGAAGACTCCGCGGCGGAGGTCGACGGTCAGGACAGCGAAGATCCGGCGCAGCCGGGACCCCAGGTCTAAGGGAGCAGACTGAGACCGCATGCAGGTAACGACTCCCCCGCAGCAGGACGAGCGTTCGGAGATCCGACGCGGCGACGGCGCGCCTGGCCGGAAGACGGCTGGGCCCCAGCGGCGCTGTCTGGTCACCCGCGCCAGCCGTCTAAAGGGCGGTTTGCTGCGGTTTGTCGTCTCACCCGAAGGCATGCTGGTGCCGGATCTGAGTGAAAAGCTGCCTGGCCGGGGGCTTTATGTCACACCGGATCGGGCGCTTCTGGAGACCGCGATCGCCAAGAAGCTCTTCGCCAAGGCGGCACGGCAGACGGTCGAAGTACCTGAGGATCTGCCGGCACGAGTCGATGAACTGCTGCGGCGACGCGCCTTGGATCTAATCGGCTTCGCCAAGCGCGCGGGCCAAGCGGTCGCGGGGTTCGACCGGGTGAAAAGCTGGATCGAACAGGGTCGTGCGGCGCTTGTCGTACAGGCTGCCGACGGCTCGGAAGGCAGCCGGCAGCGGCTGGCAGGGATCGCCGCGGCGGTCGGTGAGACCCTGCCGGAGTCGGCCGGCCATCACCCGAAACTGGTGGAAATGTTCGGTCAGGCGGAGCTTGGGGCAGCTTTCGGCCGGACGACCGCGGTGCATGTGGCGATCGCACCCGGCGGACTGGCCAAGCAATTAACTTCGACGACGGAACAGATCTTGAGTTATGAAACGGCTGCAGCCGCGCAAAAGGCGGCGGCCAGTGAACGCAAGACGCGTTAGACTAGAGAGACCATGACAACGACCAAAGAAGAGAAGACGTCCGGGGAAAAGAAGCCGCTCACGCTTGGGCGGTCGAAAAAACTCGAACTGAAGAAGACGGTCGAGACGGGTCAGGTCCGCCAGTCCTTCAGCCACGGCCGCACCAAAACGGTGCAGGTCGAGGTCAAGCGCAAGCGCACCTATCGCGCCGGCGAAGGCGGAAAGATGGCGGAGGTTCGCCCTGGCGGTTCCGAAGCCGAAGCAGAGGCCGAAACCACCTTTGCAAGTGGCGGTGCGAGTAGCCCGGCACCGGTCGCAGTTCCGCCGCCGCCGCTCGAAGACCTCTCGAACCTGACACCGGCGGAACGGGAAGCGCGGCAACGCGCCATCGAGCAGGCGCATGTCGATCGCGAGCGCCGCGCCCAGGAGGAAGAGGAGCGCAAGCAGCGCGAAGCCGTCGAGGCGGAGCGCCGCGCCCGCGAGGAAGCCGAACGTCAGGCCCTCGAGGCGGAAGAGGCGAAGCGGACCGCCGAGGAAGAAGCCACGCGCGCCGCCGCGAGCCCCACAGCCGCGGCGCCGGCCGCGGAGAGCGCACCGGAACAGGCCGTACCGACACCCGAGGAGATTGCCGCCAAACAGGCCCAGGCTCCGAAGGAAGGCGCAGCCGCACCGAAGCGCAAGCCGGCCGAGGAAGCCGAAAGCGCGGAAAACAAGAAGCGCAGCAAAGCCAAGCCGGTTCCGGCGCCCACCGCCAAGAAAGGCGAACCTCGGCGGCGCCAGGGAAAGCTCACCATCAGCCAGGCGCTGGAGGACGACAGCGAGGAGCGGGTGCGCTCTCTAGCTGCGCTGAAGCGCCAGCGCGAGCGCGAGAAACAGAAGTCGCGCGAAGCGCTTCAGAAGGGCGCAAAGGTTTTGCGCGAAGTGACCGTGCCCGAGGCCATCACGGTGCAGGAGCTGGCCAACCGCATGGCGGAACGTGGCGGCGAGGTGGTCAAGGCCTTGTTCAAGATGGGCGTCATGGCGACCATCACGCAGACGATCGACGCCGATACCGCCGAGCTTGTGGTGGAGGAGTTTGGCCACAAGGCCAAACGTGTGTCCGCCGACGATATCGAGATCGGTCTGCGGGCACCCGACGGCGATGAAGGTGGGGCCGTGTCGGGGCGCCCCCCGGTCATTACGATCATGGGCCACGTCGACCACGGCAAGACCAGCTTGCTGGACGCCCTGCGTAAGACCGACGTGGCGTCGCACGAGGCCGGCGGCATCACCCAGCACATTGGCGCCTACCAGATCGTCACGCCGGCCGGCAACAAGCTGACCTTCCTGGACACCCCTGGCCACGCCGCCTTCACGGAGATGCGAGCGCGCGGAGCCGACGTGACCGACATCGTGATTCTGGTGGTCGCCGCCGACGACGGCATCATGGCGCAGACCGTCGAGGCCATCAGCCACGCGAAGGCGGCAGAGAAGCCGATCATCGTGGCGATCAACAAGATGGACAAGCCGGACGCCAACCCGGACCGGGTCAAGAACGAGCTGCTGCAGCACGAGTTGGTGCCCGAAGACATGGGCGGCGACATCATCTGCGTACCGGTCTCGGCGACCACCGGTCTGGGACTGGACGATCTGGAAGAGTCGATCGTCCTGCAGGCCGAACTCATGGAGCTGACGGCCAATGCCGACCGGCGGGCCGAGGGCGTGGTCGTCGAAGCCAAACTGGAGCAGGGCCGAGGGTCCGTTGCTACCGTGCTGGTGCGGCGCGGGTCGCTCAAGGTCGGCGACATCTTCGTCGCCGGATCCGAGTCCGGGCGCGTCCGCGCCCTGATCAACGACCGCGGCGAGCAGGTGAAGTCCGCCGGCCCCTCGGAGCCGGTCGAGGTTCTCGGCCTCTCGGGCACCCCGGAGGCCGGCGACGAGTTGATCGTGGTGGAAGACGACGCGCGCGCCCGTGAGGTTGCCGCCTTCCGCCACGAAAAGCGCCGCCAAACGGAGCTCGCATCCCAGGGACGCGGAACGCTCGACCAGATGCTCTCCAAGATCAAGGAGGGCGAGGCCCAAAGCCTGCCAGTGGTCATCAAGACCGACGTGCATGGCTCGCTCGAGGCCATCCTGGGAGCGCTGAACCGCCTGGGGACCGACGAAGTGCGCGTGCAGGTTCTGCACTCGGGCGTCGGCGGTATCAACGAGTCGGACATCACGCTCTCCAGGGCGTCCGAGGCGATCATCCTCGCCTTCAACGTTCGCGCCAATGCCCAGGCGCGGGAGCTGGCGCGACGCGACGGCGTCGATATCCGCTACTACTCGATCATCTACGAGCTGATCGACGACATGAAGCAGGCTCTGTCCGGCATGTTGGCGCCCGAACAGAACGAGCGGTTCCTGGGCTACGCGGAGATCCGGGAGGTCTTCAGCGTCTCGAAGTCCGGCAAGGTCGCGGGCTGTATGATCACGGAAGGGCAGGTCAAGCGCGGTGCACGCGTGCGCTTGCTCCGTGACGACGTGGTCATCCACGACGGCGTGCTGAAGACCCTGCGCCGCTTCAAGGACGAGGTCCGCGAGGTTCAGCAGGGCTACGAGTGCGGCATGGCCTTCGAGAACTATCAGGACATTCAGAAGGGCGATCGCATCGAGTGTTACGAGATCGTCGAGGTGGCGCGCACGCTTTAGCCGGCGTGCCATCGTCCGACGACGCGATGCGGGAGTGAGGATTTCGCAGTCATGAGCCGCGGAGCGGCCAAAGCGCCGAGTCAGCGCCAGTTGCGCGTGGGCGAGCAGATTCGCCACGTTCTGGCGCGCCTGTTGCAGGAGGGACGCACCCACATCGAGGTGCTGGCCCAGCGCGACGTCACAGTTACCGAGGTTCGCGTCAGTCCCGACCTGAAGGTCGCGACGGCGTTCGTCACGCCGCTCGGCGGTCGCGACGTCCCCGGCACCTTGGCCGATCTGCGGACCGCGGCACCGGCGTTGCGCCATGAACTGGCGCGCGAGTTGAACCTGCGCTTCACGCCCCGGTTGACCTTTCAGGCCGACCGGTCGTTCGACGAGGCTGCGAAAATCGACACCTTGCTGCGCAGCGACCGGGTTCGGCGCGATACGGCGGCTCCCGAAGAGCCGGAAGAGGACGACAATGGCGCGGCGTCGTAAGGGCCAGGATCTGCACGGTTGGCTGATCCTCGATAAACCCTCCGACATGACTTCGACCGATGTGCTCAACAGGGCACGCCGTCTGCTTGACGCGCGTAAGGCCGGGCATGGCGGCACTCTGGACCCTCTCGCAACCGGCGTCCTGCCGCTCGCATTCGGCGAAGCCACCAAGACCGTCGCCTGGGCGATGGAAGGCGCCAAGACCTACCGCTTCACCGTGCGCTGGGGCCAGGCGACCGAGACCGACGATGCCGAGGGCGCCGTGGTGGCGGAGAGCAGCGAACGGCCCGAACGCGACGCGATCGAAGCTGCAGCCGCCAAGCTTGTCGGAGAGATTGCGCAGGTGCCGCCGGCCTATTCGGCGATCAAGGTCGAAGGCCAACGGGCCTACGACTTGGCACGCGACGGCGAGGAGGTGAAACTGCGCGCCAGGCCTGTGCGGATCGACCGGCTGGAATTGGTCGCACAAGACGACGTCGACCACGCGACCTTCGATTGTGACTGCGGCAAGGGTGCCTACATGCGCTCCCTCGCGCGCGACCTCGGCACGCTTCTCGGCTGCCATGGTCACATCTCCAAGCTCCGCCGCCTGGCGGTCGGGCCCTTTGCGATTGCCGACGCGATTCCACTGGACTTGCTGGAGCAAAAGACCCAGATTGCGACCGCTGCGGAGCTTCTGCTCCCGGTCAAGACCGCGCTGGACGACATCCCGGCACTGGCCTTGACGGACCAGGAGGCGACCCGGTTGAGGCAGGGGCAGGCGGTTTCAATGCTCGCCCGCTCCAACCTGGACCGGATCCGTGACCTCGAAAACGGTGAGATCCTTTGTGCCATGGCTGGCGATAGGCTTGTGGCAATCGCCCGTTTCGAGGCCGGAGACGTCAAGCCAATCCGGGTTCTGAACCTGTGATGTCGAGAAGTGAAGAGAGACATGTCGATCACTGCTGAGCGCAAGACCGCGCTGATTCAAGAATACGCCCGCGGCGAAGGCGATACCGGCTCTCCAGAGGTGCAGGTCGCGATCCTCACGGAACGCATCAACAACCTCACGGAGCACATGAAGACCCACAAACATGACTTCCACTCCCGCCGCGGCCTGCTGGTCATGGTGGGACAGCGTCGTCGCTTGTTGGATTACCTCAAGAAAAAGAGTCACGGGCGCTACGCCTCCGTGATCCAAAGCCTCGGCTTGCGCCGCTAACGACAAGTCGATCCGCGACGTGACCCGCCCATTCCCCGCCGATCTCAGCCTCCAGCGCCACAGCGCGCCGCGATGCCTGGACCGGCTAAGGAACGGGCGGGTCTTTGCATTGACACGACACCCAGGGATCTCCGCAGCCGGCCGGCCAGCGGGAATCCCGAAACGCCGGGCCGACGTAAGCTGCGTTGCCTGACCCCGCTCAACCGGGGCGGCAACGCGATTTACGCGGGTCCGGTGCCTGCATGAAGGCCGGTCGGACCGAAGAGGACTCCATGTTTACGATCCACAAGAAAGAACTCGACTGGGGTGGCCGCAAGCTGACCCTGGAAACCGGGCGCATCGCCCGCCAAGCCAGTGGCGCCGTTCTGGCGACCTACGGCGAAACCCAGGTGCTCTGCACCGTGGTCGGCACCACCTCCGGGCGGGACGTCGACTTCTTCCCCTTGAGCGTTCACTACCAGGAGAAGACCTCCGCCACCGGCAAGATTCCCGGCGGCTTCTTCAAGCGCGAAGGCCGGCCGACCGAGAAGGAGGTGCTGACCTCCCGCCTGATCGACCGCCCCATTCGCCCGCTCTTCGTCAAGGGTTTCCGGAACGAGACCCAGGTGATCTGCACGGTGTTGAGCCACGATTTGGAGAACGATCCGGACATCGTCGCCCTGGTCGGCACCTCGGCAGCCCTAACCATTTCCGGCCTGCCGTTCCTGGGCCCGATCGGCGGTGCGCGCGTCGGCTATATCGACGGCAAGTACGTGCTCAACCCGTTGCGCGACGAGATGCCGACCTCAGACCTCGACCTGGTCGTCGCCGGAACCCAGGACGGCGTACTGATGGTCGAGTCGGAAGCGCAGGAGCTGACCGAGGAGGTCATGCTGGGCGCCGTCACCTTCGGGCATGAGCAGATGCAGCCTGTCGTTCAGGCGATCATCGACCTGGCCGAGCAGGCCGCCAAGGAGCCCTGGACCCTGACGCCGGAGCCGGAGGCGAAGGCGCCGCTGGCGGCCCGTCTCAAGGAAGCTTTCGGCAGCAAGCTGGCCGAGGCTTACGGGATCGCCGACAAAGCGGAACGGCGCAGCGCCGTCGACTCCGTCAAGGACGAGGCGAAAGCCTCCCTCGGCGACAACGAGGCGGAGCTGGCCGTCTTCGGCGACGTCTTCAAGGCCTTGGAGAGCGATGTGGTGCGCGGCACCATTCTGGATACCGGCAGCCGGATCGACGGCCGCGATACCCGGACGGTGCGTCAGATCGACTGCCAGGTGGGCGTGCTGACCCGCACCCACGGTTCCGCGCTCTTCACGCGCGGAGAAACCCAGGCGCTGGTCACGACCACGCTGGGCACCGGCAGCGACGAACAAATCATCGACGCGCTTGACGGCGAGTACCGCGAGGCCTTCCTGCTGCACTACAACTTCCCGCCCTATTCGGTTGGCGAGGCCGGCCGCATCGGGTCGCCGGGTCGCCGCGAGGTCGGTCACGGCAAGCTGGCCTGGCGGGCCATCCGCCCGGTTCTGCCGAGCCGCGAGGACTTCCCCTATACCCTGCGCGTGATCTCCGAGATCACCGAGTCCAACGGTTCCTCCTCCATGGCGACCGTCTGCGGCACCAGCCTCGCCATGATGGACGCCGGCGTGCCGCTTCCGCGCCCCGTGGCCGGCATCGCCATGGGCCTGATCAAGGAAGGCGAGCGCTTCGCCGTGCTCTCCGACATCCTCGGCGACGAGGATCATCTCGGCGATATGGACTTCAAGGTGGCCGGCACGGAAACCGGGATCACCTCGCTGCAGATGGACATCAAGATCACCTCGATCACCCAGGAGATCATGGAGATCGCCTTGGCTCAGGCCAAGGACGGCCGCCTCCATATTCTGGGCGAGATGGACAAGGCGATCAGCTCCGCCCGCGACGGGGTCTCCGCCCACGCGCCGCGCATCACCACGATCAGCATTCCCCGCGATAAGATCCGCGAAGTGATCGGGACCGGCGGTAAGGTCATCCGCGAGATCTGCGAGACCACCGGCGCCAAGATCGATATCGAAGACGACGGCACCATCAAGGTGGCGGCGGTCGAGGAGAGCGCCATGCAGCAAGCCCTCGACTGGATCGAGTCGATCGTCGCCGAGCCCGAGGTCGGCAAGGTCTACACGGGCAAGGTGGTCAAGATCATGGACTTCGGCGCCTTCGTGAATTTCCTCGGTCCCCGCGACGGCTTGGTGCACATCTCGCAACTCGCGCCGCAGCGGGTGCAGACGGTGACCGAAGTCGTCAAGGAGGGCGACGAAGTGAAGGTGAAGGTTCTCGGCCTGGACGATCGCGGCAAGGTCAAGCTGTCGATGAAGGTCGTCAACCAGGAGACCGGCGAGGACCTGGAGGCCGAGCAGGCCGCCTCCTAAAGCAGATGGCCATCGCCGGGAGACGGTAGGCGGCACGAACGCTGGCTTGCCTGTGATCCGGAGGTAGACCTTTTCGCGGCGGCGGTTCCGGAACGGAGCCGCCGCTGCTGTTTTTTTGCCGCCGTTCTCGTTACCACCGGCGGCTCCTCGTGCAGAGCTGACCTCCACAAGCGCTGCGTGCCTTCGAACCGGCTGCGATCTAGGATACCGTCAGACCGGTGCGCGCGGGAACCTGCTGCACCCGTCTTTTCGCATCCCTGCAACCAGAGTCCGGACCGAGCCGCATCGTGATACCCCGCAGACTCGAGCTGCGCATGACCGCCGGTTCGGCGATGTTGCTCGGGATCGCTCTCATGACCCTGGCCATGTTGACGATTCCCGTCGTCGACGGCCTTGCGAAGTATCTCAGCAGCAGCCAGTCGCCACTCTTCATCGCCTGGGCGCGCTATGCCGCGGCCTGCTTGATCGTCTTGCCGCTGGCGCTGGCGACTCATGGACGGCACGCCCTGCCGCGTAAGGGACTTGGCCCGCATTTCCTGCGGACCGTCTTCCTGATGGCCGCGATGACGCTCTACTTCCTGGCGATCGCGGAGATTCCCCTGGCGACGGCGATCAGCGCCTACTTCGTCGGCCCCATCATCGCCACCCTGCTGGCCATCGTCTTGCTTGGCGAGCGGCTAACGGGCCGCAAGGTGTCTGCACTGCTGCTCGGTTTCGGCGGCGCACTTCTGATCCTGCGGCCGGACGCCGAGCTGGAGCCCGGAGTGCTGCTCGCCATGGGGAGCGGTGCCTGTTTCGCGTTCTACATGATCGCAACGCGCTTAGCCTCGCAGAGCAGCGACCCGATTCAGACTCTGGCGTTCCAATGCCTGGTCGGCGCGGCACTCCTGACACCGCAGGCCATCTGGACCTGGTCGCAGCCGACCACGAACGAACTGCTGCTTTTCCTGATCATGGGCCTGCTGTCGGCGGCCAGCCACATCCTCTCGATTACGGCCTTCCGCTACGCCGATGCCTCGACCCTGGCGCCGCTGGTCTATCTGGAGCTGGTCGCCACCTCGGCCATTGGCTTCTTCGTCTTCGACGAACTGCCCGATCTGCTGGTCTGGATCGGCGCCGGCGTGATTATCTCCGGTGGCTTACTGCTGCTACGCCGGTCCCCGTCCTAGAGGACTGCCAGCCCAACCGGCCGTCTAGAGCATATTGTAATCGTATGGACTCGCTTCGCGGTTCCGCCGATCTCAAGAAACAGACTCTACCGCTTTGAATCTAGACTGGATCTAACGTAATCGCCGGACCCAATACGTGGGTCCGGCTGATCACTATCTGGTCTAGCACCTAAGTTTTGGCCTTCTTGATTTCGCCGGAGGTCATGCTGCCGGGATGAGGGATGCCCACGACGTTGTAGCCGCTGTCCACATGCAGCACTTCGCCGGTCACTCCGGCCGAGAGGTCCGACAGCAGATAGAATCCCGTTTGCCCCACTTCCTCGAGGGTCACCGGACGCTTCAAGGGCGCATGATCCCGGCTCCAGCCGTAGACGAAGCGTGCATCGGCGATCGCGGAACCCGCCAAGGTACGCATTGGGCCCGCCGAGATGGCGTTGACGCGCACTCCCTGCTCGCCGAGATCGACCGCCAGATAGCGGACCGAAGCCTCCAGTGCGGCCTTGGCAACCCCCATGACGTTGTAGTTCGGCGTCACCCGCTCGGCGCCGAGATAGGTCAGCGTGATTAGGGAGCCGCCATCCGACATCAGCGGTTGGGCCAGCCGCGCGACGGCCGTGAAGGAGTAGCAGGAGATTTCCATCGTCTGCGCGAAATTGGCGCGGCTGGTGTCCAGATAGCGGCCCTTCAGTTCCTCCTTGTCGGAGTAGGCCACGGCATGGACCACGAAATCGAGCTTGCCCCAGGTCTTGTCCAGCCGTTCGAACACCGCCTCCAGCGACCCCTCGGTTCCCACGTCGCACTGCATCAGCTCGGTGACGCCCAGCTGCTCCGCCAACGGCGTGATGCGCTTGAGAAAAGGCTCACCCTGATAGGTAAGCGCCAACTCCGCACCTTGGGCGTGAACCGCCTTCGCAATGCCCCAAGCGATCGAATGGTCGTTGGCAACGCCCATGATCAAGCCGCGCTTGCCACTCATCAAGCCCATCGGGGAGTCTTCTCCTCGCAAAAGTTGCAAGCCGGCCGTCGGAGAGTCCGCAGCCCAGGATAGATCGGCACCGCCTAACTCTCGAGACGGCGGAAAGCCAGGGTAGCGTTGGTGCCTCCGAATCCGAAAGAGTTGGACATCACGCAGTCCAACTGCACGTCCTCCGCGGCGCCGGTCACGATCGGCACACCGGCGGCTTCCGGATCGGGGGTCTCGATATTGATCGACGGGGCGACGAAACCCCGGTCCATCATCAACAAAGCGTAGATCGCCTCGGTCACGCCGGCCGCGCCCTGGGCATGGCCGGTCATCGACTTGGTCGAGTTGATCTTCGGTAGATCGCTCCCGAAGACTTCCTTGATCGCTCGCAGTTCCGAGGCATCGCCGATCGGTGTGGAGGTCCCATGGGTATTGATGTAGCCGACCCGTGTGTTGCCCATGGTCGCCAGCGCCTGGCGCATGCAGCGCACCCCGCCCTCACCGCTGGGGGCGACCATGTCCGCGCCGTCGGAGGTCGCGCCGTAGCCGACCAACTCGCCGTAGATCTTCGCGCCGCGAGCCTTGGCGCGCTCGTACTCCTCGAGCACCACCACGCCGCCGCCGCCGGTGATGACAAAGCCGTCGCGCCCCTGATCGAAGGCGCGTGAGGCTTCAGCGGGCCGGTCGTTGTAACCGCTGGACAGCGCGCCCATGGCGTCGAACAGCATCGAAAGCGTCCAGTGCAGCTCCTCGCCACCACCAGCGAACATGATGTCCTGCTTGCCGTATTGGATGGTTTCGGCGGCGTTGCCGATACAGTGCGCGGAGGTCGAGCAAGCCGAAGAAATCGAGTAGCTCAACCCCTTGATCTTAAAGGCCGTCGAAAGGTTTGCCGAGTTGGTCGAGGACATGCAGCGCGGGACCATGTAGGGGCCGATCCGCTTGACGCCCTTCGCTCGTGCGATATCGGCGGCCTGAACCTGATTCGAGGTGGAAGGGCCGCCCGAGCCCATGACCAGACCGGTGCGTTCGTTGGAGATCTCCGACGGCGTCAGGCCGGCGTCTGCAATCGCCTCGACCATGGCGACGTAGTTGTAGGCCGCACCGTCCCCCATGAAGCGCCGCAGCCGCCGGTCGATGTGAGCCTCCAGGTCGATGACGATCTCGCCTTTGACCTGGCTGCGAAAGCCGTGCTCCGCCTGATCTTCGGCAAAGACGATGCCGGGCCGACCCGAGCGCAGCGACTCGACCACTTCCTGCTTGTTGTTGCCGATACTGGAAACGATGCCCAGTCCGGTGACGACCACGCGTCGCATATCGTCCCGCTTGTCCTTCTGTGATGGCGGCTCGCCGGCAAAACCCCGAACGCTCGGAGGTTGCGCCACCGCACCCCTTGCCCAGCCGCTTGCCGCGAAACGGCAATTACCTGGATCAGGCCGGCTCGGCTGCCGCCGCGTCCTCGGCCTGGAACAAACCTACCCTCAGGTCCTTCACTTCGTAGATGGTTTCTCCGTCGGCCTTCAACACCCCATCGGCGATGCCAAGAACCAACCGGCGCATGATCACGCGCTTGAGATTAAGGTGATAGGTCACCTTCTTGACGGTCGGCAAGACCTGTCCGGTAAATCGGACTTCGCCGACACCCAGCGCACGGCCCCGGCCCGACGCGCCGGTGCGGCCGAGAAAGAAACCGACAAGCTGCCAGAGCGCATCCAAGCCGAGGCACCCCGGCATGACGGGGTCGCCCTTGAAGTGACAATCGAAGAACCAGAGGTCGGGGCGAACGTCCAACTCGGCGACGATCTCGCCCTTACCGTGGTCGCCGCCTTCGTCGCTGATGCGCGTGATGCGGTCGAACATCAACATGGGCGGCAAGGGCAACTGTGCGTTCCCCGGCCCGAACAGCTTGCCATTGGCGCAGGCAATCAGGTCGTCGTAGTCGTAAGCGGTCTTCTTCGCGGTCACGCGTATGCCCCGGCATGGAATGATGACTCCCGGCCTCCGCGCGCCCATCCCGGCGACGCGGTGCTGGTGGCGCTCACGATACGCAACAGCATGGCCGTTGAAAAGCCGCACAAAGCGATCAAACGTTTCAAAGGCTTGCTGGAAGCCCGATAAATTGGCGAACAGGCGGGTTCGCCGCTCGCGCGACCGCCCGGCTGCAAATTCGATCAATTCTAAAAAATGAGCTAAGGTGCGGTTTGCCCCTTCAATTTGCTCAGATGACGCTTATATTGCCGATTATGACCGACGTACGCCCCTATACCGCTCTGATCGAGCGCCTGAAGTTGGCAGGCCTCCGGCCGACCCGTCAGCGCCTGGCCTTGGCCAAGCTGTTGTTCGACGCCGCCAAAGAATTGCCGAATCGCCATGTCACAGCCGAGCAGCTGCATGGCGAGGCGATGGAGGCTGAGGTGAGGGTCTCGTTGGCCACGGTCTACAACACATTGCACCAGTTCACCGACGCCGGCTTGCTACGCGAAGTCGTGGTCGAATCGGGACGGTCCTATTTCGATACCAACGTCGACGACCATCACCACTTCTATTTCGAAGACGATGGCCGCCTGCAGGACATTCCGGGCGATCATGTGCGCCTTGCCGAGCTTCCGGACGCTCCGGAGGGTGCCGCGATCAGACGCGTCGACGTGATTATCCGAGTGCGCGAGAGCTGATCTTCATCGCGTCTAGATGCGATTGCGACAAGATCGCAAAACTCTTTTCCTTCTACCTCCTAAATTTCATCTTAGAGCAATTCCAAACTGTTGACAGTTTGGTGAGTTCCTCTATATCGCTGCCCATGGAGAGAGCGAAGCGTCTTTCCGATGCCTTCGCTCGCCGCAGCCGAGCCCCGCTCGACCGTGGGCGCCGCACCATCCAGCTAGTAATGGGAGAGAGAAGATGTCCCTCAAGGGCAGCAAGACCGAACAGAACCTGAAGGACGCCTTCGCCGGTGAGTCGATGGCGAACCGCCGTTACCTCTATTTCGCCCAAAAGGCCGACGTTGAGGGCTTCAACGATGTTTCGGCCGTATTCCGCTCGACGGCCGAAGGCGAAACCGGTCATGCGCACGGGCACCTTCAGTTCCTCGAGGAAGTCGGCGACCCGGCCACCGGCGAGCCAATGGGCGATACCAGCGCCAACCTGAAGTCCGCGATCGCCGGTGAGACCCACGAGTACACCGACATGTATCCGGGCATGGCCCGCACCGCTCGCGAAGAGGGCTTCGACGAGATCGCCGATTGGTTCGAGACCTTGGCGAAGGCCGAGAAGAGCCACGCGGGTCGCTTCCAGAAAGCGCTCGACACGATGGCGTAAGACGAAGGGGCGCCGACCGGCGGCAGTCGGTTTTGGCGCCCCTTTGTTTTCTCGAGACGTTCTCTGGCGCGACATGAGCCTCGGCTCGCGCGCCGAAAGACGGCCTCCTTGAGCCCGACCCGATAGAGATCCAAGCTTGGCTTCCCTCCCAGGAGTCACCGCCCTGTCGAGAATCGAGACCCTGGAGCGGCAGAGGCGGAGAGGCCGAGTTTGAGGAGACAGACGACATGCGCGAAGGCAGCCTCGACGCCCCGGTGCGTCATCCGCTCGAGTGGCACGATCCCGACTTCTACGACATGGGGAAGATCGAGGCGGAGATGGAGCGGGTGTTCGACATCTGCCACGGCTGCCGCCGCTGCTTCAATCTCTGCGATTCCTTCCCGATCCTCTTCGACCTGATCGACGAGTCCAAGACAGGCGAACTCGATAGTGTCGACACGGCCGACTACAAGAAAGTCGCCGACGCCTGCACGCTCTGCGACATGTGCTTCATGGTGAGCTGCCCCTACGTGCCGCCGCACGAGTTCGACCTGGACTTTCCGCATCTCATGCTGCGCTTCCGGGCCGCCGAGCAGAAGGCCGGCAAGGGCGAATCCGGGCTGCCGGCGCAACTGACCAAAACCGATCGCAACGGCAAGCTGGGCGCGCTGCTGCCGATCCTCGCCAACTGGGCGATCAAGGTCGACAACAGCATGACCCGTCCGCTGATCGAGCGCATGGCGGACATCCACCGCGATGCATGGCTACCGCGCTTCTCCGGCACGACGTTCGAGGAGCGCGCCAGGGGCAACGGCATCGAGATCGACCGCGATGCCCCGGCAGCCGGGCGCAAGGTTGCGCTCTACGCGACCTGCTTCGTCAATTTCAACAACCCCGGCACAGGTATGGCCACCCGCCAGGTTCTCGCCAAGAATGGCGTCGAGACCCAGATCGTCTATCCCGAGTGCTGCGGCATGCCGCAGTTCGAACAGGGTCAGGTCGAGACCGTGGCGAAGAAGGCGGAGCGCATCGCCAGCGAACTGGAGGGCTGGATCGACCAGGGCTACGACATCGTTGCGCTGACCTCCTCCTGCGCATTGATGCTGAAGTTCGAGTGGCCGCTGCTCCTGCCTGAGAACGAAACCGTCAAGAAGCTCAGCCAAGCCACCTACGATGTCACCGAGTACGTCGTCGATATTGCCGCAAAAGAGGGACTGGCCGAGGGTCTCGGCCCGCTCGACGGCGGGGTTGCCCTACATATCGCCTGTCACGCCCGCGCGCAGAACATGGGCATGAAGGCCCGCGACATGATGAAGCTGATCCCGGAGGCCGACATCAAGATGTTGCCGCGCTGCTCCGGCCACGGCGGCACCTGGGGTGTGCGGAGCGAATACTTCGAGACGGCGATGAAGGTCGGCAAACCGGTCATGCGCGACGCCCTGAAAGCCGAGAAGACCTATCTGTCCAGCGAGTGTCCTTTGGCAGGCCTGCATATCCTCCAGGGCATGGAACGCATGGCGAAAGACAAACCGGATGGGCCGCAGCCGACCAGCGAGCCCGCCCGCCATCCGATCGAACTCTTCGCCCAGGCTTACGGCTTCGATTTGGAGCGCTGAAGCGCTAGAGAGTTATAGGGAGACGCAAGACCCATGAACGCCGCCATCAAACGCCGCATCGAGCGGGACGACATCATGCCCATGGCCGAGTACGAGGCCGGCCGCAAGGAGCGCCGCAAGGACCTCGTCGCGGTCAAACGCCACCGGCGCGTCGAAACCGGCCCCGTTTGCACCTTCTATTTCGAGAACTACGAGACCATGTGGCATCAGGTTCAGGAGATGCTCTACATCGAGAAAGGTGGTGAAGAGCAGATCGAGGACGAGCTCAACGCCTACAACCCGCTGATCCCTCAGGGACGCGAGTTGATCGCCACGGTCATGTTCGAAATCGACGATCCGGTTCGCCGCAAAGCCTTCCTCTCGAAACTCGGCGGTGTCGAGGAGACGGCCTTCATCGAGATCGACGGCGTCGACCGCATTGTCGGCAAGCCCGAAGAGGACGTCGACCGCACGACGGCCGACGGCAAGGCCAGCTCGGTCCAGTTCATCCATTTCCCCGTGACCGACGCTCAAGCCGAGGCCATGAAGGTCCCGAATACCCGCGTCGTCATCGGCTTTACCCACTCACACTACAGCCATATGGCGGTCTTGACCGAAGAAGCGCGGGCGGCCCTGGCAGCCGACCTGGCCTAGGACGCGATTCGCTCTCTAGACCTAGGAGAGAGCTGGAGCGCGTTATCCTCCGAAGGTCTCGCCGGCGAATACGCCGTAGACGGTGGTCCGGGGTAACCAGCCTCGATAACCGCTGGCGGAGACCGCGCACCAGTCCTGGCGACAGGCTTCCAGTCGGGCGACCAAGCCCCGCTGTAAGCGCGCCAGACCGGCCGCTTCCTCGTCGGGCTCTCGGAGCAGAAGCGTTTCGTCGGCCATGACGATGACGGTGCGCTGACCGGCGAGAAGCGACTGGTGCATCCAGCCCTCCGTGCCTTCCCAGTCCCGCACTTTCCGCCAGGCGTCGAATTCCTGGATGATTTCCACCGGCATGTTGCGAAGCCGGTAGACCCATTCGGCCGGATAGCGAAGACCCGGGCCTATGCGCATCTTGGCTTCGCTGGCTCTTACGGAGGCGAAGCGGGGCAGCGGTAATCCGGTGGAGTCCCCGACTCGCTGACTGCCCGCCGGCTCGACCGCAGGCACACTTATCGATCCTGTCTGCTGGGCCGCCGACGGCCCGACAAAACAGAGGGCGGCGACCAGCACCGCAAGCGACACACCACGGATCCCCCACATGATTTGTCCGTTACCCGCGCAGCCCCGCGCCGGTCAAGCGGGGGATGGGCGGCAGCTCCGCCGCGGGCCGCTTCGCCGCAGCAACCTGGACAAGGCGGCACGGGGCTTGCTAAGCAGCCCGTAGGCTGGTGCTTCGACTGATACCTCAAGCCGAACGCCGCCGCGCCACAGCCAACGGTCGGGAACCGCCGATGTCCACTCAGAAGCCTTTGGTCGTCGTCACGCGCCGCCTGCCGGACCCCATCGAAACACGCATGATGGAACTTTTCCGGGCGCGCCTGAATCTCGACGACACACCTTGGACCCAGGCTCAACTGATCGAAGCGGTCAAGGAAGCGGAAGTTCTGGTCCCCACGGTCACCGACCGGATCGACGCGGCCGTGCTGAGCCAGGCCGGGCCCCAGCTCCGCTTAATCGCCTCCTTCGGGACCGGCGTGGATCACATCGATCTAAAGACGGCGCGGCAACGCGGCATCACCGTAACCAATACGCCGGGCGTGCTGACCGAGGACACGGCCGACATGACCATGGCCTTGATCCTCTCGGTCTCGCGCCGGCTCACCGAAGGCGAGCGGCTGGTGCGCTCCGGCGCCTGGGGCGGTTGGAGCCCGACGGCTATGCTCGGCCATCGCATCTCAGGCAAGCGGCTTGGCATCGTCGGGATGGGACGGATCGGATCGGCCGTTGCTCTTCGGGCGAAGGGCTTTGGCCTGTCGGTGCATTATCACAACCGGCGCCGCGTCCATGAGGACATCGAAACCGAGCTCGAGGCCACCTATTGGGAAAGCCTGGACCAGATGCTCGCCCGCATGGATATCGTCTCGATCAATTGCCCACACACGCCGGCGACCTATCACCTGCTCTCGGCGCGGCGGCTCAAGCTTCTGCAGCATCACGCGATCATCGTGAACACGTCGCGCGGCGAGGTGATCGACGAGAATGCGCTGACCCGGATGCTGGCGAACGGCGAGATGGCGGGCGCCGGTCTGGACGTCTTCGAACACGAGCCGGCGGTCAACCCGAAGCTGCTCAAGCTCGATAGCGTGGTCCTGCTGCCTCACCTTGGGTCTGCCACGATTGAGGGCCGCATGGCGATGGGCGAAAAGGTCATCATCAACATCAAGACCTTCGCCGACGGCCACACGCCGCCGGACCGGGTCCTGGAAGCCATGTTCTAGACCGAACCTCGGGCCGGTCCGGGACTCCAAGTCCTAGACCGGGCCGAGACCCGGTCTAGGACGCCAAAGCCGTAACTTCCCAATCGCCGGCACCGCACGGCCGATGCAGCACCGGCAGGGCATTCGGCAGATCGCCCTCAAAGCCGGTGTCGAGTGCACGCTGGACCGCCCAGTAAACACCCCCGTGCGCGACGATCAGCGGCGGTGCCGTCGCGTCGGAGCTGAGCCGCAGAACCGCCTCCAGAGCCCGCTGCGCCCGTGTCAGGAACGCGGCGTAGGTCTCCGCGCCGCGAAGGGTCTGGCCCGCCATCCAGGCGGCACGCCAGCCGGGCCTCAGCTGTTGGGCTGCTTGGCCCTCCAACTCGCCGAAATCACACTCCACCAGATCGTTCACGCTGCAGAGCGGCAGCCCACGTCCGCCCGCAGCAAGCTGCGCCGTTTCGTACGCGCGATCCAGCGGACTGTGAAACACCGTAGAGAAGTCGAAGCGCATCAGCGCCCGGCGGGCTTGGCGCGCCTGTCTTCGCCCGGTCTCGTTGAGCGGAGGATCGCGACGGCCTTGCAGCCGGCCGTCGCGGTTCCAGTCGGTTTCTCCGTGCCGCAGAAAGACGAAAGGCACGCGTGGCGGTTGCCAGTGAGTCACGGAGCAGTCTCGAGTCGCAAACGCCGGCTCGCGTGTCCTAGAGCCCCTCGAACAGGGCAGTCGAGAGATAGCGCTCCGCGAAGGATGGAAGAACGATGACGATCGTCTTGCCCTTCGACTCGGGGCGGGCCGCCACTTCCAACGCCGCGGCAATAGCGGCTCCGGACGAGATCCCGACGGCCAGACCTTCGGTGGCGGCAGCTTCCCGAGCGGTGCGGAAAGCCGTGTCGTTTCCGATCCGGATCACTTCGTCGATCAGATCCGTTTCCAGAATGCCGGGCACGAAGCCGGCCCCAATTCCCTGGATCTTGTGCGGTCCGGGCTCACCGCCGGACAGAATCGGGCTGTCCTCCGGCTCCACGGCGATCATCTTCAGGCCCGGTTTGCGCGGCTTCAGTACCTGGCCGAGACCGGTCAGCGTACCGCCGGTTCCGACGCCGGAAATCACGATGTCGACCTGACCGCCGGTATCGCTCCAGATCTCCTCCGCCGTGGTGGCCCGATGGACCTCCGGGTTCGCCGGGTTCTCGAACTGCTGCGGCATCACGGCGCCGGGAATCTCCGCCAGAAGCTCCTGCGCCCTGGCAACCGCGCCCTTCATGCCCTTAGGTCCCTCGGTCAGGACCAGCTCGGCGCCGAGCAGCTTCAACATCTTGCGCCGCTCGACGGACATGGTCTCCGGCATGGTCAGGATGAGCCGGTAGCCTTTGGCCGCCGCCACGAAAGCCAAGGCAATCCCGGTGTTTCCACTGGTCGGCTCGACCAAGACGGTCTCGGGGCCGATCTTACCGTCCGCTTCCAGCTTCTCGATCATGGCCAGGCCGATGCGGTCCTTGACCGAGGCGAGGGGATTGAAGAACTCGCACTTGCCGATCAGGTCCGCCTCGATCCCATGCGCAGCGGCCAGTTTGCGCATGCGCACGAGAGGGGTCGCGCCAATGGTCTCGAGAATCGAGTCGTAGACCCGGCCACGGAACTCACCCGTGGCTGCCCGAGGGGACTCGATCATCTCGCTCTTCGCCGCTGCGTCGCTCATCGATCCGATCCTCCTACCCGACATGCGCCTGGAAGCGCTTCAGACTGATTTGGGATTTGCCTGATTTAGGATGTGATCGTGGAGAATGCCAACGAAACCCGCGCCGGGACCGTGAAATCAGATCATAGCTGTTGCTTCGGCAGGTCGCAGGCCGGCCTCGGCATCGATGCCGAGGCGAGCTAGATCGAGAAGTCGGCCGTCACCTTGCCTTCCGGCGTGATCCCGCGTTCGCGGGCGCGATGGCAGAGTTCGTCGATGGTTGTGTTGTCGAAGCGCTCCATCATCTCGCGCTGCATGTCGATCCAAATCGGGCGGACCACCTTGACACCGATCTCGGACCCGTCGGGCTCACTGGCCGGGTCGGCGGTGCCCTCAAGCTTTCGCACGATCCTGATGATCTCGCCGACCGAGATGCGCCGCCGTTCGCGGGCCAGGCGATAGCCGCCGCGCGGCCCTCGCTGGCCGGCGAGAATGCCGTGATGCACGAGCTGCTGCAGCACCTGCTCCAGATAGCGGCGGGGGATGCCCTGGCGGCGCGAGATATCGGTGGAGCGCACCGGGCCAGCATTGGTGTGATAGGCGATATCGACGACGGCTTCGATGGCGAACAGCAACTTCTTGGATAGTCTTAGCATCTTCTTGCGGACCCTTTCGTCCGTTACGCGTCCCTGTTGTCTTCTACGACCTAGCGGCGGACGTGCCGGTCGATCCGAAACCGCCAGTTCCGCGCCGGGTTTCGCTCAAAGCCGCAACCGGGCGCCAAACCGCCTGTACCACCGGCGCGACAACCATTTGAGCGATTCGCGTGCCCCGCTCGACCGCGAAGTCCGCCTCGCCCAGATTGACGAGCAAGATCTTGATCTCGCCGCGATAGTCGGCGTCGATCGTGCCCGGCGTGTTGAGACAGGTCACCCCGTGCTTCAACGCAAGGCCCGAGCGCGGCCGAATCTGCGCCTCGGTTCCGGCGGGCAGGGCAATGGACAGGCCGGTCGGCACCAATGCGCGGGCGCCCGGGGTCAGGACCAGCGGAGCCTCCACCGCCGCCAAGAGATCGAGGCCGGCCGAAAGCTCGGTCTCGTAGCGCGGTAGCGGAAGATCCTGTGCATGGGGCAACTGAACCACTTCGACGGGAATGCTAGGGGTCTCCCCGTTCACTCGGCAACTCCTTCGGACAGCGTTTTCGAGGTCGGTGAAGCGTCCAGGGTCTCGGCGATGCGCTGCACCAGCCGGTCGGCCACGGCCTGCTTGCGCAAGCGCGGCCAAGCCTCGACTCCGGCAGCTTCGACGAGATGTATCGTCGTCTCGTCTCCGCCGAAGGTGCCGCTGGCCGGCGAGACATCGTTCGCGAGAATCCAGTCGCAGCCCTTCGCCGTCAGCTTGGCACGGGCATGATCGACGAGCTTTTCCGTTTCGGCGGCGAAACCAACCACCAAACGCGGGCGCTGGGGCCCGGACCGGGAGAGGCTGGCCAGTATGTCCGGGTTCGGCTGCAGCGCGATCTCGGGGATCTGGCTGCCGTCTCCCTTTTTCAGCTTCTGCTCGGCCGTCCGCACCGGTCGCCAGTCCGCGACTGCGGCGGCACAGACCGCGATCTCCACCGGCAGCGCTTCGCGGCAGGCCGCCAGCATCTCTTCCGCCGTTTCGACATGCAGCGTTGCAACCCCCGGCGGATCGGGCAGCGCGACCGGCCCGGTGACAAGAGTGGTTTCCGCACCGGCGGCGGCAAGCGCGGCGGCAACGGCATGGCCTTGCCGGCCCGACGAGCGGTTCCCGAGAAACCGAACAGGGTCCAAGGCTTCAAAGGTCGGACCGCTGGTCACCAGCGCCCGCCGGCCGGTCAACCGGCCAGCCGCATGAAACTGCGCCTCGATCGCCGCCAGGATCTCCGCAGGCTCGGCCATGCGGCCGTAGCCGTACTCACCACAGGCCATATCGCCCTGGTTGGGCCCGACGAAGCGTGTTGCCCGACGTTTGAGCGTCTCCAGATTGCTCCGGGTCGCCGGATGCTCCCACATGCGCACATTCATGGCCGGCGCCATCAGCACGGGCTTGTCGGTTGCCAGCAGCGCGGTCGAGGCCAGGTCGTCGGCCCGCCCCGTGGCAAGCTTCGCCATGATGTCGGCCGTCGCCGGCGCCACCACGACCAGATCCGCGTCGCGCGACAATTGAATGTGCCCCATCTCCGCTTCGTCGTTGAGATCAAAGAGCTCGCTGTAGACCTTGTCGCCGCTCAGAGCCGCAAGCGACAAGGGCGTCACGAACTGCGCACCGGCAGGTGTCAGGAGAGCGCGAACGGAGGCTCCTCGCTCACGCAGGCGGCGGATCAGCTCCAGTGTCTTGTAGGCCGCAATCCCACCGGCGACGACGAGCAGGATCCGTCTTCCACTCAGCATGCAGACGACGCCCTTATTTCACGGCTAGGTCAGGTAGATAAACTAGCGAGCGGTACCTTGCATCCGCAAGCCCCTGCTACTGTATTTTCGCAGACTAAGGGATCATTTTTTACGTGCTTCGATTGCATGCCGTCCAGACAGACGTCAGTCCAGAAGCGCGACCAAGGCAAGCGCCAAAGCAAGCAGAGACAGCCAGAAAGCCGTGCTTCGACCCGAACCGTCCCGGCTAAAATCCCGCTCTTCGTTGGCGTCGTGTCGCCCCCGCGGCGGCCAACTCTCAAGCACCTCCTCCGCACGTCGGGCGAGCAGCGGCAAGCGGCTCAAGGTCTGGGTCATTTCCTCGACGCCGCGCGCCGCGCGGGCCCCCGGCCCGCGATTTGCCCGAACCCACTGCGCGATAAGGGGCTCGGCCAGCAACCAGATATTGAGCTCTGCGTCCAGTCTGCGACTCACCCCTTCCGCCATCAGCATATTCTTCTGCAAGAGCACGAGCTGAGGCTGCACCGGCATCTGGAAAGACTCCGTCAGCTGCAACAGCTGACCGAGCAGGCGGGCAAAGGAAATGCGCTCCAACGGCTGGCCGAAGATCGGTTCGCAGACCGCACGCAGCGACTGCGCATAGAGGTCGAGCGGCTGACCGGGCGGCAGGAAACCCGCCTGGGCCTGCACCTCGGCAAGACGCCGATAGTCGCGTCGCAAGGTGGCCAAGAGCATGTCGGCCAGAAGCGCCCGTGTCACGCCGTCCAAGCGTCCCATGATCCCGAAGTCGACGGCGACGATGCTTCCTTCGGCGTCCACGAACATGTTGCCCGGATGCTGATCGCCGTGAAAGAAGCCGTCGCGGAAAACCTGGTTGAAGAAGATGGCGGCAGCCTTCTCCAACACGTCGCGCAGATCGTGGCCGGCCGCCAACAGCGCGGCCCGGTCGTCCAGCCGAATCCCGGAGATACGCGCCATGGTCAACACCCGCCTGCCAGTGCGCTCCCAGTCCACCTCGGGCACCCGATAGCTCTCGTCGCCGACGAAGTTCTCCGCAAGTTCGCTGGCGGCCGCAGCCTCCAGCCTCAGATCCATCTCGGTCTTGACCATACGCTCGAACTCGGCGACCACGGCGACCGGGCGGAAGCGGCGCAAACGCGGCTCGGTTCGCTCGGCCAGACGGGCCAGCCAGTAAAGCAGCTGTAGATCGCGTTCCAGCTTCTCTTCCACCTGCGGGCGCAGCACCTTGACCGCAACCTCGCGATCGCCGTCCCGCGCATCCTCGTCCGTACCCTGTGGATCCTGCGGTCGAATCACCGCGAAGTGGACCTGCGCGATCGAGGCGGCGGAGACAGGTGTATCGTCGAAATGGCTGAAGAGCCGTTCGAGCGGTACGCCCAATTCCTCCGCAACCGCGGCACGCGCGGCGGACGCGGGAAAGGGTGCCAGGCGATCCTGGAGTTCGGACAGATCCGCCGACATTTCCTCGCCGATGAGATCGGCGCGGGTCGCGAGGAACTGGCCCAGCTTGATGAAACTAGGCCCCAGCGCGACGAAGGCGCGGGCCAGCTTCTGGCCCGGCCGCCCGTCGCGCTGCCGCGGGACCAGCCGCCGCAGAAGCGCGGTCAAGGTCGGCGCGACGCCCGTCTTCTCGACCGCCGCCAGAGCGTCGTACCGCGCCAGCGTGCGGGCGATGCGGAGCAATCGCCAGAGCATGAGAGGACTGCGCAGCATCGCTCCGCCGATCAGATGCGCCACCCGGAATGGATCGCCGCGATGCCGCCCGAGAGATTGCGCCAGCGCGCACGTGCGAAACCCGCCGCCTCCATCCTGGCCGCCAGATCCGCCTGAGGCGGGAACCGGCGGATGGACTCGACGAGATATTGGTAGGAGCTGCGATCCCCGGCAACCAGACCGCCGAGCCGCGGCAGCACTTGGAAGGAATAGAGATCGTAAGCCTTGTCGAGCAACGGCAGCACCACCTGGCTGAACTCCAGACACAGGAAACGGCCTCCGGGCCGCAGAACCCTCCGCGCTTCCGCCAAAGCAAGGTCGACGTCGGTGACGTTCCGCAGGCCGAAGGCGATGGTGTAGGCATCGAGCGAGCGCGCCGGCAGGGGCAGCGCCAGCGCATCGCCACAGACCCAGGAGATATTCCGCAGCAGGCCCCGGTCGATCGCGCGATCGCGGCCTTGGCGCAACATACCTTCCGTCAGATCCAATACGACGATATCGCCAGCGGCGCTCTTGCCCGAAGAGTCTGCGCTCTCGGTCGGCGCCGGGCTCCTGGAGATCACTGGATTTTCAGGGAGTTCGGGGCGGAACAGACGTTCCGCGACGCGAAAGGCGATATCGCCGGTCCCGCCCGCCACGTCCAAGAGCCGCAGGCCCGGACGCGGATTCAACAGGCGTACGAAGGTATCCTTCCAAAGGCGGTGCACACCGAAAGACATGAGATCGTTCATCACGTCGTAGCGGCCGGCCACCGACTCGAAGACGTCGCGGACCAACGTCGACTTGTCGGCCGGCGGGACCTCGCGGTAGCCGAAGCTGACGGTCTCGTCGGAGCCCTGGGGCACGGCGGTTTCCGAGTCTGGATTTCGAGATGGATGGGGCATCGGGGCGGAAGATAGCGCCCCGGCAAGGCTTCGGCTAGGTTGCGCGCACCATGCCTGAGCTGCCTGAAGTCGAAACCGTCATTCGCGGCCTTCGCCCTGTCCTTGAGGGACGGACTCTTTCCGAGGTGGTCCAGCGCCGTCAGGACCTTCGCTTTCCGCTGCCGTCGGGCTTCGCCGACCGTCTGACCGGGCGCAGGATCGAGCGGATCGTGCGCCGGGCCAAGTACATTCTCGTGCATCTGGAAGCCAAGGGGCGCGCCGGCTCCGAGGTCCTGTTGATCCATCTCGGCATGTCCGGTCGCATGACGTTGTTCCCGGCCCGCCCCAACGTGCCCTACCTGCCACACGATCATGTCGTCTTTATCACCGACGAGGGGCGCGAGGTGCGCTTCAACGACGCACGCCGCTTCGGCTTCATGGATCTCTTCGACAAGGACGAGTTGGCCGGCCATCCGAGGCTCTCGTGTCTCGGTCCCGAGCCACTCTCCGAGGACTTCGACGGCGCATACCTCGCCGCTGCCTTGGCAGGCAAGTCGACGCCGATCAAGGCAGCGCTCCTCGACCAAACCGTCGTGGCCGGTCTCGGCAACATCTACGTCTGCGAAGCGCTCTACGGCGCCGGCCTCTCGCCCAAGCGCCTGGCGCGGGCGGTACAGGGCGGACGGGCCGATCGGCTCGCCGCAGCGATCAAGGCGACCCTGACCCGCGCCATCGCAGCGGGTGGCTCCAGCTTGCGCGACTACGTGCAGGCCAGCGGCGAGTTGGGTTATTTCCAGCATGAATGGGCGGTCTACGGCAAAGAAGGCGAAGCCTGCCCGACCTGCGACTGCGACCTCACCACATCCGGCGGCATTCGCCGCTTCGTTCAGTCGGGGCGTTCGACTTTCCACTGTCCCCGGCACCAGCGTTGAGGCTAGTTTGCACGACATGTCTCGGAGGTTACCCCCCCTTTTTCTCGGTCTGCTGCTCGCCTTGACCGCAACGGTCGGAGCGGCGCAGGAGACACGCTACTTCGAAGCTTTACCCGATCTGCCGGTCATGCCGGGCCTGACGGAATCGGAAGCCGCCGGCATTGCCTTCGATAAACCGGGCGGGCGGATCGTTACGCTCTATGCAACGGGCGAAGCCGCACCGGAGGCGATCCTCGGCTTCTACCAGGAGACTCTGCCGGCACTGGGTTGGCGCGCGGTCGAGCGACAAGCCTGGTTGCGCGAGGGGGAGCGCCTCACGCTGGAGGCAAACCGCGATGCGCGCGTGCGCGGCGGAGAAACCGTCGCCCGCTTTACGCTGGCACCCGAATAATCTGAAACGTCGCCACGACAACCATAGCCTGCGCTCCATCGCGCGGGCCGGAGGGAGGAGCCGCCATGGCCTATGACTACATTGCCACCGAGACCCAGGACGCGGTGGCCGTCATCACCTTGAATCGTCCGAAGGCATTGAACGCCCTGTGCGCCGGTCTGATCGCCGAACTCGGCGAGGCCTTGAAGGGCTTCGACGCCGACCCGGGCATCGGCTGTATCTTGATCACCGGCAGCGAAAAGGCCTTCGCGGCCGGTGCCGACATCAAGGAGATGAAAGACAAGACATATCAGGAAGTTGAGGCGGAAGACTTCATCACCGGCGATTGGGAGATCCTCGCGACGGTCCGTACACCGACGGTCGCCGCCGTTTCGGGCTTCGCGCTGGGTGGCGGCTGCGAAGTCGCGATGATGGCCGACATGATCGTTGCCTCCGACACCGCTCAGTTCGGTCAACCCGAGATCACGATCGGCACAATTCCCGGCTCCGGCGGTACGCAGCGTCTGACCCGTGCCGTGGGTAAGTCCTTGGCGATGTACATGTGCCTGACCGGGGAGTTCATCGACGCGGAGACGGCCTTGCGCGCCGGACTGGTTGCCAAGGTGGTGCCCGCGGCCGAATTGATGGAGGAGGCGCTTCGCATCGCCAGGAAGATCGCAGGCATGAGCCGGCCGGTGACACGGGTCTGCAAGGAAGCGGTCAAGGTCGCGCTGGAGACGACCTTGGCGGAAGGCGTGCGCTTCGAGCGCCGGACCTTCCACGCCACCTTCGCCTTCGATGACCGCAAGGAGGGCATGGAGGCCTTCGCCGCCAAACGGAAACCCGTCTGGACGCATCGCTAAAGGGTCCGGGGCAGCCAAACCGCGACATCGAACCCTTGACGACTGGTGGGGGCGTAGCTATAACCCGCGCCTTCGCCGGCCGAGGTGCGCCTGACTTTTACGGCGCGAACCGACGCAAGCGATCCCGAATGTTCCAGGCCATCGAATAGGGTAACCATGGCGAACCATAAGTCCGCCGAGAAGCGCATTCGTCGCAATGAGCGCCGGCGTGAAATCAACAAGGCACGGGTGAGCCGCATCCGCACCTTCCTGAAGCGTGTCGAGCTGGCAATCGCCAGCGGTGACCAATCGAGCGCAAGAGACGCGCTTAAGGCCGCTCAGCCGGAAATCCAGCGCGGCGTTACACGGGGCGTCTATCACAAGAATACCGCCGCACGTACGCTCTCCCGCCTATCCAAGCGGGTGAAGGCACTGGCCTGAGACTGCGGTCGTGTTCCCGGATCCGCGTTGATCCGGAGGCTTGGTGGTACAATCAAGAGCCCTGTCGATAATCGGCGGGGCCTTTTTTGTTGCTGCGCAGCCGTCCGAACCGCTCGCTTGGCATAGATGGCATCTTCACTCCGACTGCCGTGGAGGAGGTGTGGACGATGAGCCACACCTCGGGGCGGAATCATCTCCGGAGGCCGAAATCTCTGTTGTAGCGGATACACAACCCATAGGTGATATGCTGGAGTCTGAAAGCCTTGCTCGCGAGTCTTTGATGAGGGTGCCAGAGTCATCGAGCAAGCTGACAGGCGTTCCGCCTTCGGTCTCGTTGCGCCGGATCTAGGTGACAGGTAGATTACGCGGCCTCCGAAGACGGTTAACGTTTGCGGATGAACTGATTAAAATAAAGTAAAATCCTCAGGGTCTTGTGGATAAGTAATGTATAGATAATAATAGGGGGAAGCGTTGTGGGGTGGATTAATTCGACCGTTTTAGTTAGTACTGCGCCCAGACAGAACTCCACTGAAGTCGGGGTGTAGTTTCCCCCAATTCCTTAAAAGTCGAGTGTGCCGCCACGGTCGGCAAACGCGATGCGTCTGATAGCCGCTTCGACGGCGCAGCTTTGTCTGAAGCCAAGCCTCGGGCAAACGTCACGCCGAGCGCATGAAACGAGAGACTAGAAAGGGCATTTGCGGTCATGCAGAGGGCGACGATTGCAAGAGGTGCGACTTCCGACCGAGAGGGAGCGTATCGAGCGTCACCCAAGGACGCTGGCGCTGCCTTGAGCTACGGCGAGCGCCGACCCGCCGGGCAAGGCGAGGACCGCAAGCATCTGGATGAGCAGTGGGCGCGCGTGCGTGTGCGTCTGCGCAATGAGGTCGGCGAGAACGCCTTTAGCTCCTGGCTTAAGCCGCTGATCCTCGTCGGCCCGCGCGGCGACAAGATTCGCATGGCCGTGCCGTCGCGCTTCATGCGCGATTGGATTAACGGCAACTATAGCCAGCGCCTCGCCGAACTCTGGGCGGAAGAGCGTAATGCGGCGGTCGGCATCGAGGTGGTCGTTCAACCGCCGGCACGGCCGACACCGCGCGAGTCGCAGGACACGCCGCTGCGCTCGTCACCCGCTACCGCACGCGCTACGCCGTCGAACGAAACGGCCGATACGACCGGTCATACCAACTCGGACGCCAGAACTCATGAGGCCAACGGCGAGCGCCGCGCCTCCCTCGTGTCGACGGGTGGAACGGACATGCGAGACTTGGAAATTTCCGCCTCGCTCGATCCGCGTTTCACTTTCGACAAGTTCATTGTCGGCAAGCCGAACGAACTGGCCTATGCCGCCGCTCGGCGGGTGGCCGAGGCCGAGGCGGTTCCCTTCAACCCGCTGTTCCTCTACGGCGGTGTCGGGCTCGGTAAGACTCACCTGATGCATGCCATCGCCTGGCACCTGCGGGACCATCGTCCGGAAAAGCGGGTGATCTACCTGTCGGCCGAAAAGTTCATGTATCAGTTCATCCGTGCGCTGAGGACAAAGGACACGGTCGCGTTCAAGGAACAATTCCGATCGGTCGACGTTCTGATGATCGACGATGTCCAGTTCATCGGGAACCGGGACGCCACGCAGGAAGAGTTCTTCCACACCTTCAACGCGCTGGTCGATCAGAATCGCCAGGTGGTGATCTCAGCCGATAAGAGCCCGAACGATTTGGAAGGCGTGCAGGAGCGCATGAAGTCGCGTCTGGGCTGGGGCCTGGTCGCCGATATCCATCCGACCACCTACGAGTTGCGGTTGGGCATTTTGGAATCGAAAGCCGAAAGCGTCGGCGTCGTCATCCCACGGCGGGTGCTCGAATTCCTCGCTCATAAGATCACCTCCAACGTTCGAGAATTGGAGGGCGCGCTCAACCGCATCGTCGCTCACGCCACGCTGGTCGGACGGTCGGTCACGCTCGAGACGACGCAGGAGGTTTTGACCGATCTACTGCGCGCCAACGATCGTCGCGTCACAATCGAGGAGATTCAGCGCAAGGTCGCCGAACACTTCAACATCCGTATCTCCGATATGCATTCGGCCCGACGCGCACGTTCGGTCGCGCGGCCTCGGCAAATTGCGATGTACCTCGCCAAGCAACTGACCAGCCGTTCGCTTCCGGAGATCGGTCGGAAGTTTGGCGGACGCGACCACACCACAGTCATGCACGCGGTCAAAAAGGTGGAGGAGCTCAAGGGAACCGATCACCGCTTCGCGGAAGACGTCGAGTTGCTTCGCCGCATGCTGGAAGGCTGACAATCCCTTTTTGGAAACCGGACTGCGCGCTCTGGCGCCAATTACCGAAGCTTGAACTTCGGAAAGTCGTCGGTCTTAGCTCTAGGTGAGTTTGGTCCGGTGTGAGCTTGCCTTATAGCTCGTCGACGCAGTTGCTCTAGGATAACGGTGTGGCTTCCCAAGGGGGCCACATTCTAGGGAGCTGCGAAGGCGGTCAGCGGTCGGCTTTTGAGTTCGGCATCGTCCAATTCAGCTAGCCTGTTGTGACGCATCAACGCCCGCAACTTGCCGACATAGCCGTCGATTTCCGCGTAGCGCTCCAGGCCATGCACCAGGTTCCCCCCGCCAGGCCTTTTCCCAGCAGCCGCCAATCGTGCCCGCTCGCGCCTGAGTTCGCCATAGGCTTGATGGCTGTTGAGGTTGTGCATGTAGGCCCGCACCGAATCCATCAGGTCGATGAAAGCCTTGACCCGGACGCCTCGGTTCAGTTCCGGCACGATCGCCAAGGCCTCGGCGGACCAGGTGCGCTGACCGAAAAGCGCGTTGCCTTTCAAGGCGAAGCGGCTGGTTCCCCAGCCGGATTCGACGATCGCCTGAGCCAACGCCAGACTAGGCGGAATCTCGTCGACTCGCAGCGTGAGCCCGGCAAGATCACCATGGGCCAAGCCGTAGTGCTCCGCCAGCGCGTCCAGCCAGGCCCAGTCGGTTAGTGAAATCTCCGCACCGGCCTCGATCCGGTTTGCGAGATCGAGCAGGCGCCCGCGTCTTTGCCTGAGTTCTTCGTTCGCCAAGAGAATCAGCGGCAGCACGCTGCCCAGGAACACCTGTTTGCGGGTTTCGATTTGGCCGATCTCGGATAGATCCGGCGGTAAGGTGGCAACGTAGAGCCGTGGAACCTCGGCGGCGCCGTCACGGATCTCGGTGAGCTGGAAGTCGACGCGCTCGAGAGCAACTTTGAGTTCGGCCACGTTCGACGGCTCGATCACCTCGGCGATCCCCAGGGACAAGCCGCCGCCCTCGGCCCCCGCTTGCGGTCGCGTGAAGTCACCGGCACCTGTCGAGGCGCGATCCAATCGGCTTTCGAAGCCGCTGGTTGCTGCGGCCGCGTGAAGGCGCGGGCCCGTGACGGCATCGACGAAGGTCAGGGAGCAAGCGAGGAGCAAGGTGGCGATGGCCGCGCACAGCACTCGGGGGCGACCAGAGGTCGCCTCGGCGATTGTGAACATGGTCTCGACTAGCCTTATTGCTTGACGCTGCGGCTCGACTCTTCCAGGACCGAGTTGGTCCCTAGGCCGGACGGGCTCGGAAAAGCGCTGATCTTTGCCGAAGCGGCAGTCCGGCGGAGGCAGGCTCCCAAAGGGCCCTCAGCCTCAACGGACTCGAACGGTCTTCGAACTGAGCAAGCACTGCCAAAGCCGATCCGGCGCGAGCGCGCGCAGGTTGATGCTTATCCCCAAGGCCGGGAAAGGTTGGCCGTCAATTGACGGCGCGCACCTCGGTCACTTCCGGCACGTAATGCCGCAGCATATTCTCGATGCCCATCTTCAAAGTCGCGGTGGAAGAGGGGCAGCCGGCACAGGCGCCTTGCATGTGGAGCAGCACCACTCCGTCTTCGAAACCACGGAAGATGATGTCACCGCCGTCTTGCGCCACGGCCGGACGGACGCGCGTGTCGAGCAGTTCCTTAATAGTGGAAACCACCTCGCTATCCGTCTCGGCTGCGGCGTTCCCGTCGGCTTCCGCCTCGCGCAGCAGGTCCTTGCCGGCGACGAAGTGCTCCATGATCACCCCCAGCACCGCCGGCTTCAGGAGATACCATTCCTGCGCCTCGGCCTTGCTGACGGAGATGAAGTCGCTGCCGAAGAAGACGCCGGTCACGCCCTCGACCTCGAACAACCGCTCTGCAAGCGGCGAACGCTGAGCTTCCTCTGCGCTTGCGAAACTCGCCGTTCCTGTCTCGCCCATCACGGGGCGGCCAGGCAGGAACTTCAGCGTCGCCGGGTTCGGCGTTTGCTCGGTCTGAATGAACATTCTGACAATCTCCCGCTTGGGAAAGGACTTTGGCGACTTAAGGGGCCATTAAGACCTTTTCAAGCGTAGAAAGAAGCGGGTCCGTGGCCGCTCAGCGCATGGCGAGCCGGCACGGGGCCTGCACAGCGTCGTTACGACAGCGAATCGATTTCTTCCGAAGCGAGGCTATCCGGCACGATGGTGACAGGTACCCGCAGACGGCCGATGTACTTTCCCGTCAGCGCAGCCACCAAAGGCCCCGGACCACCCTTCCCGGTTGCAGCCCCAAGGACCAGGATCGAGATGTCCGGCTCGTCCTCGATCAACTGAAAGAGCTGGTCGCGGGGGCTCCCATCGCGCAAATGCAGGATGGGCATGCGGCCGACCCATTCGTTGACCTTCCCGGCGAGCCGCTGCAGCACCTGTTCGCCCTTGTGCCTCGCCTCGTCGCGCATCAGCTCGCCGACGGTCAGCCAGTTCTCGAACTCACTCGATTCCGTGACGTAAAGCAGGGCGACACGACCGCCGGTATGCCGCGCTCTACGGCAGGCGAAGCGGAGCGCGACGTCCATCTCCGGACTCTCGTCGACAATCACCAGAAAGACGCGGCCGACGCCCCGGTTCGGATCCTCTCCGGGATCCGGACGGTCGGAGGACAGATCTCCGTCCGGCGTTGCCGCGCTCGGTGTGGTCTCGTCAGGCGTCATAGAGCGTCAAAACCCACAACTGGCATGGACGTGACGGCGGGTCATTGCCCAAATCAGTCACGCCTGAAAATGAAATGGCCCGCCCATCCTGCCATCAGCGCAAGGATCACGGCAATCAGGCCGTAAGCCCCCGCCTGGCCGTGGGCGAAGTCGAAAAGCTCCGCCTCCAGCCCGATCTTGCTGACGCTCAGCGGAATAACCTGGGCGGACGCCACCTGCCCGTCTCGAAACAAGAAGACCTGCGCCTGATAAACGCCTGTCGGCACGTTCGTGGGGAAATAGACGGCGCTGCGGAACAGGGTCTCGCCGAGCAGGCTGACCTGACCGACATCCGGCGCGTAGAGGCCCTCGCGCTGCTTGGCGCGGATCAGGCCCTGACGCCACTCCTCGCGCAAGGAACCGCTGGCCTTGGCCGCCGGCAGGTCGAAATCCAGATGATCGAGTCCGATCCCGTTGGCCGCCAGCACGGTATCCTCGGCGATCTCCTCCAATGGGCGATTGGCCGCGACGGCATAGAAGCTGGGCACTTGCCCAAAGGTCAGGCTTGCGGTGTTCATCCAGATGCCAGCGACCTTCGCCTTGCGATGCAGAGTCTGCGAGCGCTCCGGTCCCCGCACGACCACCACGACATCGCCCGGCGGCAGGCCTGCCAACTCAGGATCGGTGGGCGGCTGGACGGCGCCAAACAGCAAGACATCCACTCCAACGAATCCGGTGGTGATCGCGACGAGATGCTCCGAAAGGTCGGCGATCAGAGACTGGGCACGCAGGGGCGTTGCCAGCGTCACGGCCAGCACCGCGGCGAAGAGGACACCTCGAGCACCCATGTCAGGACACCCCCAGGCTGTAGATGTCGACCGGCGGCGTCACGAGATCGAAAAGCAGCTTGCCGCCAACGGTCAGGATCAGCAGTCCCAGCATGATACGCAGGGAATCCGCCGGCAGACGCGCGCTGAAGCGGCCGCCGAACTGGGCGCCCACCACGCCACCGAGCACGAGCAGCAGCGCCAACACCAGATCGACGGTCTGGTTCTGAGTCGCCTGCAGGAAGGTGACGTTGGCCGAAACGAAGATGATCTGAAACAGGCTGGTGCCGATCACCACCGTGGTGGGCATGCCCAGGATATAGATCATCAGCGGAACCAGGATGAAACCGCCCCCGACACCCATGATCGCCGAGAGCACGCCGACCCCGAAGCCGAGCGAAAGCGGCAAAAGCGCCGATATATAAAGCCGGGACTTTGGAAAACGCATGCGCAGCGGCCAGCCGGCGGCCCAGGCGTGACCTTTGCGGCTGGGAGCGGCCACTTTGCGCCGGCGCCGCACCAGAGCGCGACCACCCTCCAGAAACAGCAGAATGCCGATGATCCCCAGCAAAAGCACATAGGAAAGGCTGATCACCAAGTCGATCTGACCAAGGCCGCGCAGCAGAGAGAAGAGTGCCACGCCCACGGTCGACCCGAGGAAACCGCCGGCCAGCAGCACGAGCCCCATGCGGACATCGACGTTTCCGCGCTTGAAGTGAGCCAACACGCCGGAGACGGAGGAGGCCACGACGTGATTCGCCTGGGTCGCCACCGCGACCGCCGGCGGCACACCGATGAAGATCAACAACGGCGTCATCAGAAAACCACCGCCAACCCCGAACAAACCTGCCAGGAAGCCGATCAGACCGCCGAGACCGAGCAGCAGCAGGACGTTGAGCGAGATTTCGGCAATCGGCAGGTAGATCTGCATAGCGGCGCCCTAGACCTTCCCGCCAGCAGAGAGCGGGCTTCCGCAGCGCCAAAAGGCGCAAGCCGACCCCACAAAAGTCGCGCGCCAGGTTTCGCGCGGGCACCTCGTCACCCGAACGTGCCGCGCGCGCTGCGGCCCCAGCTGCTCCATGAGTCGAATTCACCTGCGAAGAGACGTACAAGCCCGGACGCCCGACCGCTGCACGACAAGCAACTGCTGATCGGGGTCTTAGCGTATCCATGAAACATAACCGGGTCTTTCCAACTCATGAAAGACCCGAAGTTTTTCAGAGAGATGACCTTTGGGACCAGAGCCGTCCGAGAGGCGCTCGTCAAGACTGAACAGGTTGCCCGTTCTTACCCCGCCGGACGCAGAGGTGCGACGCCACAGAGAGACGCCCCTCCTCATCGCAAAGATCACACAGGCTGAACCGGACCAGGCTAATTAAACTGCAACCAAAAGCAAGTTTCAAAGACCTCGATACTCGTTCAGCGCGCGGAATTATCGTGTGCTTCGAAGCTCAGCGGGGAAATTGCGATGAAGAGATATCGGGCGCAAAAACTGAGATTTGCCTTTGCCTTGGGGATCGCTTTTTGGATTGCCGCGTCCGCAGCCGTTGTCACCTCGCCGCGAGCCGACGACCGGCCGGG
The DNA here is from genome assembly GCF_003572205.1 of Algihabitans albus. Classification (NCBI taxonomy): domain Bacteria; kingdom Pseudomonadati; phylum Pseudomonadota; class Alphaproteobacteria; order Rhodospirillales; family Rhodovibrionaceae; genus Algihabitans; species Algihabitans albus. The sequence continues at coordinate 439,298 of NZ_QXNY01000004.1, read as the reverse complement.
TCCGCCCTACAGCTTCACAGTCGGAACACAGTCGAACCATCCGAACGGGACTCAGCTCTTCGTCGAAGACGTCACGGTCCACCAGGACTTCGTGGAAGTTCAGATCCGGGCGATCAACGGAGCACGCGAAGCCGTCACACTTAACGTGGATAACCGCAGCATCCTGACGGACAGCGCAACGACGCAGTACCGCATCATGCCACCCAGGGACAATCGCGACCTTCGCGTCGCCGAAGGGGGCGTTCTACAAGGAACCCTGGTATTCATCAGCCACGTCGCCGAGACCGCTGACTGGATCGAATTGCGCATCAATCCTCACCGCGCCAGCGTGAGCGACCGAACGCGAACCCCAAACTTCGACGTGCGGATCCCGCTCGCCGAAGCCGTGGCCGCCGATGGAAAAAAAAGCCCTGACGGACGTTTCGGGTGACCCGATCTCGGTCTTCGAGACGTTGGTCCTGACGCCTTCGACCGTTCAGTCGGTGACCACGGTTCCGGCCTCGAGCCTGTCGGCGTCCGGCGACCCCACGGCCTCGGCCCTCACGAGTGACAGCATGATTCCGAGTACGGCTGTCGAAGTCACCGTGCAGGACCTCATCACCGAGTTGGACGGTGAGGAGACCGAACGCGGCACGCTGATCAACTTGCCGGGCGATGTCCTGTTCGACTTCGACAAGTCGGACATCAGGCCCAACGCCGAGCCAGTGCTCGCGCGCTTGGCAAGCCTGATCGAAAAGCTGCCGCAGGCACCCGTCGAGATCGAGGGCCACACCGATGGCAAGGGCAGCGAAACCTACAACCAGAGCCTTTCGGAGCAGCGCGCCAACTCGGTGAAGAGCTATCTTGTCGAGAGCTTCGGCTTGAAGGGCGCGCGGTTGCGCACCCGAGGCTACGGTGAAAATCGACCCGTCGCGCCTAACAGGCACGCCAACGGCTCCGACAACCCCGTTGGCCGTCAACTCAACCGCCGAGTGGAAGTGATCATCGCCAACTGAGTCGGACGGTGACAGAATCAGATCCGACGAACGGCCCTAGCCTTCCGACTGCTGCAACCGGCTATGCAGGTGCACGTCTTCGGCGCCGGCCTCTTCCAGAATCGCCGTTGCGCTGGCCTGCGTCTCGGGGGTATCCGCCCGCACCCAGAGCAGAACCGCGCCGGCTTCAAGGGCGCGCGCGAAAGCCTCGGTATGCGGAGTCGCCTGGATCTTCTCCAGCACGTCGCGCGCAGCAAGTCCTGAGAGCCCCGCACCGGCGGCCAGAGCGATGGCGCCCCCGACCGGCCCGGTGGCGATTGCAATCAGGCCGGCCGCCGCGATCGGGCCGATGAAATTCACCTCGCCGGTCAACGCGGCCAGAGTTTCACGCCAGGCTTCGCGCTCCTCACCGGCGGCGTCCAGCGACTCGTGGCTGTCCAGCACCGATAGGTCGGCATGGCCGAAGCCCGTGGCGGTCAGCGCCCTGACCGCCTGTTCGAAGGCCGCTCTCGTTTCGAAACGGCCGACCACTTCGATGACCGGCATTGTCCCGTCGCTCACGCTCTATCGCCTCCAGTTGATCTGTATTGGCTTTGTCCTATTCGGAGTCGCAGGACGAGGCAAGGATGCTCGGCGCCCTTTTCATTTCGATCTCGAATCTCCAGGTACCGAAATTCCGAGTCGGGACACGCGGGCCCCGATGCTACTGTCCGCCTCCCGCATCCGCTCACCTCCGCAGCCCATGCCAGACAGCGCCCCTTCCGCTTCCGAAACGAAATCCGCGCCCCCCGCGACCCCGATGATGGCCCAGTATTGGGAGATCAAGCGGGCATACCCGGACGCCTTACTGTTCTACCGCATGGGCGACTTCTACGAACTCTTCTTCGAAGACGCCAAAGTCGCGGCGGCGGATCTGGACATCACCCTGACCAAGCGTGGCCAGCATGCTGGGGAGGAGGTCGCAATGTGCGGCGTGCCGGTGCATGCTGCCGAGGCCTATCTGGCGCGCCTGATCCGCCAGGGCCACAAGGTCGCGATCTGCGAGCAGCTCGAAGATCCGGCTCAGGCGAAGAAACGCGGCAGCAAGTCGGTGGTCAAGCGCGACGTGGTGCGCCTGGTCACCCCCGGTACACTAACCGAGGATGAGCTGCTCGACGCCCGCCGGCACAACTATCTGGCCGCGCTGACGGACGCGGGCAGTGAACTCGGACTCGCTTGGCTCGATGTCTCGACAGGCGACTTTCTGGCCGAAGCCGTGACGCCCGGCAATCTGGGTGCGGCCCTCGCCCGGATCGCTCCCGGCGAGCTGCTGCTGCCCGAACGCCTGCTGCAGCGTGCCGACCTCTTCGAGCTGCTAGGCGACTGGAAGGCGGCCTTAACCCCGCTGCCCTCCGCGCGCTTCGACAGCGAAAATGCGCGGCGCCGTCTGCAGGCGGTGTTCGAGGTCGAAGCGCTCGACGCTTTCGGCGCCTTCGAGCGGGCTGAGCTGGCCGCGGCCGGAGCGCTACTCGACTACGTGGAGCTGACACAGAAAGGCAAGCTGCCGCGCTTGACGCCGCTGCGCCGTCAAGCGCGCGGGACAGTCATGGAGATCGATCCGGCGACGCGGCGAAACCTCGAGCTGACCGAATCCCTGACCGGCGGACGCAAGGGCACGCTGCTCAACGTTCTCGACCGCACGGTGACCGGGGCCGGCGCCCGCCTGCTGGCACAAAGGCTGTCGGCGCCCTTGACCGACGAGGGTGAGATCGCGGCACGGTTGGACGCCGTCGCTTGGCTGGTCGAACGCGCGGATCTACGTGAGGGCCTGCGCAACCGTCTGCGCCAGGCTCCCGACATGGAACGCGCGCTGTCGCGGCTATCGCTGGGGCGCGGCGGTCCTCGCGATCTGGCCGCGATCCGCGACGGCCTCAGGCAGGCCGCCGGTCTGCAAGGCGATCTGCTGGGCCTGAGCGAAGACCCGCCACCCGCCGCTTTGACCCGTTCAGCCGAAGCGTTGGGCCAGCAAGAGGGACTCATCGACCGCCTCAGTCGAGCTCTGGCACCGGAGTTGCCCATGCTCACGCGCGACGGCGGTTTCGTCGCCGCCGGCTATGCGCCGCACCTGGACGAGCTGAAGCAGCTTCGCGACGAATCCCGACGCCTGATCGCCGGCCTGCAGGCCAAGTATGCGGCGGCAACCGGTATCGGCAGCCTCAAGGTCAAGCACAACAACGTGCTGGGCTACTTCCTGGAAGTCTCCGCAACCAATGCCGCGAAGATGCCGCAGGATCCGGCAGCCGGTTTCGTCCATCGCCAGACCTTGGCGTCGGCGGTCCGCTACAGCACGACCGAACTTGGCGAGCTGGAACAGAAGATTCTGCAGGCTGCGGACAGGGCGCTGGCAGTCGAGCTGGAAATCTTCGCCCAGCTCGTCGAGGAGGTGCTACAGCGCGCGGATCCGGTCGCGGCAGTCGCGCGCGCCCTCGCCGAACTGGACGTGGCCGCCGGTCTGGCCCAGTTGGCGGCCGAAGCACGCTGGACCCGGCCCCAGGTCGAGGACTCGACGATCTTCGTCGTGGAGGACGGGCGACATCCGGTGGTGGAGGCGGCGCTTGCGGCCAACGAGGGCGCGCGTTTCGTCGCCAACGACTGTGACCTCTCCAAAGCTCAGCAGCTTTGGCTTGTCACCGGCCCCAACATGGCCGGCAAGTCCACCTTCCTGAGGCAGAACGCCCTGATTGCCGTGCTCGCTCAGATGGGCAGCTTCGTCCCAGCGGCCCGCGCGAAGATCGGCACCGTCGACCGGCTGTTCAGCCGAGTCGGCGCGGCCGACGATTTGGCGCGCGGACGCTCCACCTTCATGGTGGAGATGGTCGAGACAGCCGCAATCCTGAATCAAGCAACGGCTCGGTCCCTGGTCATCCTGGACGAGATCGGCCGTGGGACCGCGACCTTCGACGGCCTGTCGATCGCCTGGGCCTGCGTCGAACATCTCCACGAGGTGAACCGCTGTCGCGGCCTCTTCGCAACCCACTATCACGAGCTCACGCATCTGGCCGGCAAACTGGAGCGCTTGTCCTGCTACGCCATGCGGGTGAAGGAATGGCAGGGCGAGGTGGTCTTCCTGCATGAGGTCGCACCGGGCGCCGCCGACCGCTCCTACGGCATCCACGTCGCCCGTCTTGCCGGCTTGCCGCCTGCCGCCGTGACCCGGGCCGAGGAGGTGCTGGGACTGCTCGAACAGGGCGAACAAGCGGGGGCTTTGACCCGGCTCGCCGACGACCTGCCGCTCTTCGCGGCGGTGCCCCGGAGCGATAGGGCCGTCCCGCAGCCGCAAGAAAGCCTCAGCGATACGGAACTTCGGACCATCAACCCGGACGAGTTGACGCCGAAGCAGGCGCTGGAGTTGCTCTACAGATTGAGAACTCTCGTCGAGGACTGACGCCCTGGCCCGCCCCAGTCTCGGCCGAAACGGGACCCGGCCTCAGGCCTGCGTGTCGACGGTCGAGCCGGGCTCGGGCGGCTCGTCGTTCTCCTGACCGCCGGCAGTTCCCGCCTTCGGACCGCCCTTCGCGACGGCAACCCGGGCCGGGCGCAACAGGCGCTCGCCAAGCAGCCAACCGAGTTCGTAGACCTGCGCCACCGTGCCGGCCGGCTTGGTCGGGTCGTCGATCTCGATCATCGCTTCGTGGCGGTGAGGGTCCAGCTTCTCGCCGATCGGATCGATGGGCACGATTCCATGCTTAGCGAAGGCGTCGCCCAAGGCCTTGTCGGTCATCTCGACGCCGGTCAAGAGCGTCTTCAGCGCCGGGTCCTGCTCGACGGCATCGGTCGGAACGGCGGCCAGAGCGCGTTTCAGGTTGTCGGCCACGCTCAGCAGATCCTTCGCCAATGGCGCGGCGGCGTATTTCAGGGCTTCGGCCTTCTCGCGGCGGGCGCGGTTGCGCAAGTTCTCGGTCTCGGCCAGCGCGCGCACGAGTTGATCCTTCGTGTCGGCAACCTGTGCCTCGAGTTCGGCCTCACGCGGCGTTGTCGCCTGAGGGCTGCCGAAGTTGCCTTCGCCTTCGTTTAAATCCAGAGCCTCCAAGGTCTCTTCGTCGAACGAGATTGCCTCCTCCTCGTCCGCGGCCTGCGCAGCGGCAGCTTCCGCTGCGGCGGCCTCGGCCGGTTTCGGGGCAGGCTCATCGGATACAAAGTCGGCCGTGCTCGGCCCTTCGGGCTTCTGCTTCGGATCGGCGGTCATGACGCTCCGTTTCTTACCTTAGTCTCTCAGTTGCGTGGATCAGGATGGCCGGCCGAGCAAACGGCCGACAGCCTGGGCGGTATAATCCACCATCGGAATGATGCGGGCGTAGTCGATGCGTGTCGGGCCGATCACGCCGACGGCGCCGACGATCTGTTGCTCACTGTTGGTGTAGGGCGCCACCACCAGGGAACAGCCGGTCAAGCCAAAGAGTTCGTTCTGGGCGCCGATGAAGATCTGCACGCCCTCAGCCATCTCCGTCATCTCCAGCAGCTTCAGCAGCGCTTCCTTGCGCTCCAGCGCGGTGAAGAGGTGACGGATGCGCTCCAGGTCTTCGAGAGCCTGCACATCGTCAAGCAGCTGATGCTGACCGCGCACGATCAAAGCTCCACCGCCGCTCGGCGCATCGCCGGACCAGGTGGCCAAACCCGCCTCGATCACCTTTCGGGTCAGCGTGTCGAGCTCGGCGCGCGTCTGAGTCAACTCGCTCTGGATGGCGCCGCAAGCCTCGCCGAGACCGCGATCGCGCAAGCGCGCCGCCAGGTAGTTGCCCGCTTCGACCAGGGACGAGGGCGGCAAGCCGATCGGAACGTCGATCACGCGGTTCTCGACCTGTCCCGACTGGGTGACCAGGACGACCAAAGCGCGGCCGGGGCCAAGCGAGACGAACTCGATATGCTTCAGCGGCGCGTCCGACTTGGGGGCGAAAACCAGGCCGGCACAGCGTGACAGACCGGACAGCATGGAGGAGGTTTCCTCCATGACTTCGGTAAAGCTGCGTCCCTGCGCGGCGCAGCGCGAATCGATTTCCGAGCGCTCCTCGCGGGTTAGGTTCCCGCGCTCCAGGAGACCGTCCACAAACAGCCGCAGCCCCAGTTCGGTCGGCAGGCGGCCAGCGGAGGTGTGCGGCGCCATCAGCAAGCCGAGATCCTCGAGATCCGCCATGACGTTGCGGATCGTCGCCGGTGACAGCGTCATGCCAAGCTGTTGCGACAGGCTGCGCGAGCCGATCGGCGCGCCGGTCTCGACATAAGCCTCCACGATACGGCGGAAGATGTCGCGATGCCGGGCGTTGAGGCCACCCAGTTCGCTGGCGATTTGCTCGACTGCGGACCTGACGCTGCTCATCTCGGTTGCGCGCTACTCCCCGGTTGAATCGCCGCCTCGCCCGCAGCGACTGCGCTCTTGGCGGCCGTCTCCGATGTAAGCGAATCGGCCGGTCACTTCAACGTCGCCCCCTGCCGCACAAGCGCCGCCGGCGGACTCCCACGACAGGCCCGATCTCAAAGCGGCGCCAGAGGGCCCTTGCAAGCCTATAGGAACCCGCGCTATGCCGCGCTCAACGCCTCTTCACCGGAAACACCAGGAGTTTTCTATGCGCCCAAGCGGCCGCACGCGCGATCAACTGCGCCCCGTCGTCTTGGAGACGGAGGTCAACAAATATGCCGAAGGCTCCTGTTTGGCGAAGTTCGGCGACACCCACGTCCTCTGCACCGCCAGTCTGATCGAAGGTGTGCCACCTTGGCTGCGCAACTCCGGACGCGGCTGGGTCACAGCGGAATACGGCATGCTGCCCCGCTCGACCGACAGCCGCATCGACCGCGAGGCGGCGCGCGGCAAGCAATCGGGTCGCACCCAGGAGATTCAAAGACTGATCGGCCGCTCTCTGCGCGCCGTTACCGATCTGACCGGCTTCGGCGAGCGGCAGATCAAACTGGACTGCGACGTTATTCAAGCCGATGGCGGTACACGTACGGCCTCGATTACCGGCGCGTACGTGGCCCTTCACCTCTGCTTTCAACACATGCAACGCTTCGGGGCCGTCAAGACGATCCCCCTGCGCGAGCCGGTCGCAGCGATCTCCTGCGGCATCTACCAGGGCGAGACCATCCTCGATCTGGACTATGCCGAGGATTCGACCGCTCAGGCCGATGCCAACTTCGTACTGACCGCCGGCGGCGGCATTGTGGAAGTCCAGGCCACTGCGGAGCAGGAACCTTTCACCCGCGAGCAATACGACCAGCTGCTGGAGTTGGCCGAGAGGGGTGTTGCCGACCTGGTTGCGCTTCAACAAAAGGCCGTCGGGTTGGCGCCGGCGTAACGTTGGCGGTACGCCTCGCGAGCGGGGGCTGCACAATCTTTGCCGCGTAACTATGTTACCGCGTATGCATTCGCGTACGCTCACAGGCAAGCTGGTGATTGCCAGCCACAATCCCGGCAAGATCCGGGAAATCGACGATTTGATCGCGCCCTTTGGGCTCGAAGCCATCTCGGCTGGCGCGCTGGGGCTGCCCGAGCCGGAGGAAACCGGCACGTCCTTCGCCGCCAACGCGGAGTTGAAGGCCGTGGCCGCAGCCATCGGCGCCAATCTGCCGGCGCTCGCCGACGACTCCGGGCTCGTGGTCCCGGCGCTCGATGGTGCCCCGGGCATCTATTCGGCGCGCTGGGCGGGCCCGCAGAAGGACTTCTCGGTCGCCATGGCGCGCGTCGAGCAGGAACTGGGAGATCGCACAGCCCTGGCACAGCGCAACGGCAGTCATGCCAACGCTTACTTCGTCTGTGCGCTGGCACTGGCTTGGCCGGATGGTTCGGTCGAAGTCTTCGAAGGCCGTGTTGAAGGCGAGTTGACTTTCCCCCCGCGCGGCGACCGGGGCTTCGGATACGACCCGATCTTCCTGCCTCAAGGCGACTCGCGCACCTTCGGAGAAATGCCGCCGGCCGAAAAGCATGCGATCAGTCACCGCGCCCGCGCCTTCGCACAACTGAAGCGCCGTCTGGAAGATCTGCAGTAGGCTGCTCTCCGGCCGGCGGCGGAGCATGCCGGCGGCACCAGTCTGCACCCTCGCCGCGAGAAGGCTCGAGATACCGTGCAAGGCCACCCTAGTCATAGAGACGAAGCGGACTCTTCTCAGTCTCGCAGCGGACAGGGAATTTCCGATAGGGAGTCGGACCGGACAACGCTCGATGCCCGGCCGAAGCAGGATCCCGGGTTCGGCGTCTACATTCACTGGCCCTTCTGCCGCTCCAAGTGCCCCTATTGCGACTTCAACAGCCACGTCCGGGACACAGTCGACCAAGTGCGCTGGCGGGAGGCGCTGTTGGCGGAACTCGCTCACTATGCCGGTGAAACGCCGGAGCGGCGCGTCAGCTCGATCTTCTTCGGTGGCGGTACGCCCTCCTTGATGGCGCCGGAAACGGCCGCAGCTTTGATTGCGGCGGTCAAGCACCACTGGCCGGCAGCGCCCGAGCTGGAGGTGACGCTGGAGGCCAACCCCACTTCGGTCGAGGCACCTCGCTTTGCGGCCTATGCCGACGCCGGCGTCAACCGCGTGTCGCTCGGCGTGCAGGCCCTGAACGATCGGGACTTGAGCTTCCTGGGACGCGAGCACGACACCGCCGAAGCGATGGCAGCCGTGGCCCTGGCACGAGGGCAGTTCCAGCGCGTCTCCTTCGACCTGATCTATGCCCGGCCCGGCCAGACTCCGGCGGCCTGGGCGGAAGAGCTACGCCGCGCCTTGGGTGAAGGTTGCGACCATCTTTCACTCTATCAGCTGACCATCGAGCAAAACACGGCTTTTCACGCGCGGGCACGCCGTGGCGAGCTGCCGCTGGCCGAGCCCGAGACGGCCGCCGACCTCTTCGAGGCGACACAAAACACCCTCGCCGCCGAAGGATTGCCGGCTTACGAGATCTCCAACCACGCCCGTCCCGGCGAGGCCTGCCGCCACAACCTCACCTACTGGCGCGGAGGCGACTACCTGGGCATCGGGCCGGGTGCGCATGGCCGTATCACTCGGGGGCGCGACAAACTCGCGACCCGCCAGCACCGCGCACCGGAAATCTGGCTGGCCACGGTCGAGCAGGCCGGCCATGCGACCAGGACCCGTAAAGCTCTGACCCGAGAGGACCGGCTCACCGAGCTGCTGATGATGGGATTGCGGTTGCAAGACGGCATCGACCGGACCGCGTTCCACCGGGAGCTCGGCAGGGAACCGGAAGCGCTTCTGGACGAGCGGAAATTGAAGGCTTTGGCGGAGGAGGGCTATCTGGTTCTCGACGCACCCGGGTTGCGCGCGACTGCGGAAGGCCGAGCGCGGCTGAATTCCTTGTTGGCCTATCTCATTCCCTAGACCAGGTGGTGGATCCAGCCGATCGGGTCGCGATCCGGCTCTAGATACTGACGGGCCCCGGAGCACAGCGGCAGACGGCAAGGTGCTGCTGCAGTTCCCGCGCCAAGGACAGGCGCTCCTCGGCTGTCAGAAACGCGCCAATGGCCAGGGACTTGCCGTGACTGCGCAGAGTGAGCTGGCTTTCGTGCTCGGGCGGATCGTCCATGCGCACTTGCAGCCAGTAGGGCTGGAAGGTCCAGCGCTTCTCCGCGCCCCAATGGTCGACCCGGCGCACCACGAGCGCGTCGCGGGTCAGCACCACTTCCTCGAACATCCGCGCCCGGCGGTAGTTGATCCGAAAGGCCAGGTAGATCAGCAGTACGTCCGCGCCCATGAAGCCGACCACCGGCCAGGCGCCCATCAGGAAAAAAGCAAGCCCGGCCGTGAAGCTGACGGCGCAGACCAGCGACATCAGCACAATGAAGCCGCGCGGACTGAGCGACCTATGGGGCGTCAGCATCGCGTCGAACAGCACCGCAGCGGCCCGCGGTGCGGTCTCGGCGCTCGCAGCAGTCGGTAGAGCAGGAGCCATGACACTGAAAGTCTAGGTCGGATTGGCCATTCGGGCTACCCGCACCGCGACCTGTCGCGCCATCTCGTCGCGGCTTCGGCTGTTCGGGCACCCATCCGGACGGGCGCCGGGGCTTCGCGGCAGAGGCCCTTTCGGCTTTGAGCCAGGACTGTCCGGTGCATCCGGAAGGCCCGGCGCGCTTTCGCCTTCCACGACTGCGGTAACCCCGCCTCCCGGCGTGTGATGCGGAAAGCAGGGATGGTCTTCGAAGGCATCCTGCGGTGATACTCTGTTCGCCCGAACATCTCTCCCCACCCCCGCGACGGCGTCCTCTACGCTCGCGTTGAGCCAACTGCAGCGAAGCTTTGCTCTGAGAAGCCGTCGAAAGCCGCCTGTCTTCGGGGAAAGCCGACAAGATGAAAGCCTGACATGAAGAAAGCCGATATCGCCGAGTTCTTCGACCGCCTGGCCACCGCCCTGCCGGAGCCGAAGGGTGAGCTGGAATACGTCAACGCCTACACCCTGCTGGTTGCGGTGGTGCTGTCGGCGCAAGCCACCGACGTCGGCGTCAACAAGGCGACACGCCAGCTGTTTCAGGTCGCCGACACGCCGGAAAAGATGCTGGCCCTCGGCGAGGCGCGTCTGAAGGATCACATCAAGACCATCGGTCTGTTCAACTCCAAGGCCAAGAACGTCATCGCCCTGTCGCGGCAGCTCTTGAACGAGCACGACAGCCAGGTGCCGCAGAACCGCGAAGCCCTGGTCAAGCTACCCGGCGTCGGCCGCAAAACCGCCAACGTGGTGCTGAACATGGCCTTCGGACAGGACACCATTGCCGTCGACACCCATATTTTCAGGGTGTCGAACCGGACCGGGATGGCACCGGGAAAGACCGTCGATGCGGTCGAGCAGAAACTTGAGAAGGTGGTGCCGTCAAACCGGAGGCAGCACGCTCACCATTGGCTCATCCTGCATGGCCGCTACGTCTGCAAGGCCCGCAAACCGGACTGTCCGGCTTGCCCGGTCAGCGATCTCTGCGCCTACAAGGCCAAGACAACGGTGGCCATGACGGCCGCGAAGCCGGCCAAGCGGCGCAAACCGGCGGCCTGATCAGAAACGCCAAGGTCCTGCGGCCAGCCTAACGGAAACGTCAGGTTTGTTTGTGGATCGGCTTGATCATGCGGCCGAGGTCGGTTCCGGCGAAGAGGTGCATGTGAAAGTGCGGAACCTCTTGGTGGGCATCCTCGCCGTGATTGGCGACGATGCGGTAGCCGGCCTCCGCTGCTCCCAGATCGCGGGCGACCTGGCCGAGCAGGCGAAAGAAATCCCCGATTTCCGCGTCGCTTGCCTGTGACGCGAAGTCGTCGGACGAAACGTAGGCTCCCTTCGGGATCACCAGGACATGAGTCGGCGTCTGCGGTTCGATGTCTCGGAATGCCAGACTGTGGGGGCTTTCGGCCACCTTGTCGCAAGGAATTTCACCGAGGATGATCTTGGCGAAGACGTTGCTGTCGTCGTAGGTCGCGTGGGTCACCTGCGTTTCCTCATCTTTTCAGTCAGCGCTTTAATAGCTTGCCGCGCAGAACCGCAACAAGACCGGCGCGGCTGTCAACAGGAAGCTGCGGGGTTTTGGGTTCGGATCTCGGCGCCGGAGCGGGCAGACGCGGGTCCACCGAGCCTTCACCGCCTTCGGTCAGGCTGCTTGTGCGCGATCCAAGGCATAGCCGGCGGAGCGGACGGTCCGAATCAGGTCCGCTTCGTCATCGATGTTGAGCGCTTTCCGCAGCCGGCGAATGTGCACATCGACCGTCCGCGGCTCGACGTAGACGTCACGCCCCCAGACGGCGTCGAGCAACTGCTCCCGGCTGAACACCCGGCCCGGATGCTGCATGAGGTAGCGCAGGAGGCGAAACTCGGTCGGACCGAGATGAACGTCGCGTGGGCCGCGGCGAACCCGATGGGCCGCAAGGTCCATCTCCAGATCGTCGAACTGCAGCGTCTCGTTGGCCAGTGCCGGCTGCGCACGTCGCAGGACGGCACGCATGCGGGCCACCAATTCGGCCGGGGAGAAGGGCTTGGTGATGTAATCGTCGGCGCCGCTGTCGAGTCCTCGGACCTTGTCGGCCTCCTCGCCGCGCGCCGTCAGGATGATGATCGGGACGTCGCGGGTTTCCGGCGCACGCCGGAGCTGCCGGCAGACTTCCAGGCCGCTCATCAAAGGTAGCATCCAGTCGAGCAGGACGAGGTCCGGCCGCTCTTCCTTGGCGAGAACCAGGGCCTCTTCGCCATCCCGCGCATCGGCTAGGCGGAAGCCCTCGCGTTCCAGATTGTAGCGCAGCAGCGTGACCAGAGCCGCCTCGTCTTCAACAAGCAATATCAACGGCTTCATAACGGCAGGGATCCCCCGAAACTGCGGTGCCAGTGACGGCACCTCTTCTCCTGAACGCCCGCTCAGGTGCTCACACCTCCGTTGGTGGCGACAGCACCGCGTAACTGCTGGTGTCGCCCTTGGGGCGACCGCCAACGATCTTGTTCCCGGTGACCAGGAAGTGAATGACTTCGGCGATGTTGGTCGCATGGTCGCCCATGCGTTCGACGTTCTTGGCGATAAAGAGCAGATGCGTACAGGGCGTGATGTTCCGCGGATCTTCCATCATGTAGGTGAGGGTTTCGCGGAACAGCGAGGTATACATCTCGTCGACCTCGGCATCGCCTTCCCAAACGTCGATTGCCTTGGCCGGGTCGCGCTCGACGTAGGCATCGAGAACTCGCTTGATGTTGGCCAACACGAGCTGAGCCATGCGCGGCAAGGTGTGCGCCGGCTCTGTCATCGGCACCTGGTTGAGCGCCATGGATCGCTTGGCGACATTGGCGGCGTAGTCGCCGATCCGCTCCAAGTCGGCCGAGATCTTCAGGGCTGCGATCACCTCACGCAGGTCCTGGGCCATCGGCTGGCGCAGCGCCAAGAGCTGCACTGCCTGTTCGTCGATCTCCTGCTCCAGAACATCGATCTGCACATCGTCCTGAACGACCTGGGCCGCCATCTCGCTGTTGCGGCGGCTCAAGGCCTCGACCGCAGACGCCAGTTGGCTTTCCGCGAGGCCGCCCATGCGGATGATCGATTGGCTGAGCCGCGTCAACTCCTTGTCGAAGGCGCGCACCGTATGTTCGGCGGAGGTATCTGGCACTGTCATTCCTTTCCGTCCCGGCGCCGCTTGCGCCGAGCCCGAGCGATCAACCGAAGCGCCCGGTAATGTAATCCTGTGTACGCTGATCCTTGGGGTTGGTGAAAATCTGCTCGGTCTCGTCGGTTTCGACCAGAATCCCAAGGTGGAAGAAAGCCGTGCGCTGGCTGACGCGCGCCGCCTGTTGCATCGAGTGGGTCACGATCACGATGGTGAAGTTCTGCCGCAACTCGTCGATCAGTTCTTCGATCTTGGCCGTGGCGATCGGATCGAGCGCCGAGCAGGGCTCATCCATCAGGATGACTTCCGGATTGACGGCGATCGCGCGTGCGATGCAGAGGCGCTGCTGCTGGCCGCCTGACAAGCCGGTACCCGGCGTATCCATGCGGTCCTTCACCTCTTCCCAAAGGCCGGCCCGCTGGAGGCTGCCCTGAACGATCTCGTCCATTTCCGACTTCGAACTGCCGATCCCGTGAATGCGCGGGCCGTAGGCGATGTTGTCGTAGATCGATTTGGGGAAGGGGTTCGGCTTCTGGAACACCATGCCGACCCGGGCCCGAAGCTGCACGACATCCAGCTTCGGGTCGTAAACGTCCTCGCCATCCATCTCGATGCTGCCTTCGACCCGGCAGCCGTCGATCACGTCGTTCATGCGGTTGATGCAACGCAGATAGGTGGACTTGCCGCAGCCGGAGGGGCCGATCAGGGACGTCACTTCGTACTGCCTGATGTCCAGGTCGACATGCTTCAGCGCGTGCGCCTGGCCGTAGTAGACATTGACGTCGCGCGACTTGATCTTGACGGGTTGTTCGTTGCTCAAGGCCACGGGGCCCTCTGCCTTGTCATGCGCGACATCCAGCATGTCGGAGATACCGCTATCGGTCATGTTTTCCTGTGCCTCTTGAATGCTCATGGTCGTCGCCCCCTACCATCGCCGTTCGAAGCGTTTCCGCAATACCACGGCCATCGCGTTCATAAAGATCAAGAAAGCCAGTAGCACCATAATCGCCGCGGAGGTCTTGGCCACGAAAGCCCGCTCCGGAGCATCGGCCCAGAGAAAGATCTGCACCGGCAAGACCGTGGCCGCATCGGTGAAGCCGCCCGGCACGTCCGCGATGAAGGCCACCATGCCGATCATGAGCAGAGGCGCCGTCTCACCCAGGGCCTGCGCCATCCCGATAATCGTCCCGGTCAGAATACCCGGCATGGCAAGGGGCAGCACATGGTGGGTCACGGTCTGCACCTTTGAGGCGCCGACACCCAAAGCCGCCTCACGGATCGACGGCGGCACGGCCTTCAGCGCGGCACGGGATGCGATGATCACCGTCGGCAGCGTCATCAGCGCCAGGACCATGCCACCGACCAGCGGCGCCGAGCGCGGCAGTCCAAAGAAGTTGAGGAACATCGCCAAGCCCAGCAGGCCGAAGACGATCGAAGGGACCGCCGCCAAGTTGTTGATGTTGACTTCGATCAGGTCGGTCAGACGATTCTTCGGTGCGAACTCTTCCAGGTAAATGGCCGCCAGGACACCGACCGGGAAAGCCAGGGTCAGCGTTATCACGAGAGTCAGGAACGACCCGACGACGGCACCCCAGATCCCGGCCTGCTCCGGCTCGCGGCTATCCGCTTCGGTGAAGAAAGGCGTGTTGAAAACGGTCTGCACCTGACCCCGCTCGCGCAGCGTCTCGACCCACGCGACTTCGTTGTCCTTCACGCGGCGATTGGACTCGGCGATGACATAGGAAATCAGATTCCAATCCTGCGGCTGCGCGCTCGCCTCCGACTCGAGGGGGATCAGAACTTGACCTGTGGCGCGCGCCGGGCTGACCGCGGTGAGCTTGACCAGGCCGCCGTTGATTTCGACAAGATAGCTCGGCAAGCGGTTGTTCAACTCCTCCGTGCTGCCGACCTGCGCCGCACGGACGCGCAGGTCTTCGGCATCGCGTGCCGCGGATTCAGCATTGGAGGTCAAGGAGTCGATCTGCCCTTCGAGGCGCTCCACGCGCGCCTCCAGCCGCGGAACATCCTCGGCTTCGGCCGTTCCCAGATCGCTTCGGGTTTCAGCCAAATCGTCCCGCAGACGGACGGCGGCATTGCCCGCCGCCTCGGCATTGGCGGCCCGATCCTCGGCGAGCTCCGCAAGCCGCTCCTTCATCTCGCTGGCGATGTTGGCGAAGTCGTTGGCACCGGTCAGGATCTCGATCTCTCCGGTCGTACCCGTCGGCGTCGCGATGCCGGCCACCTCGAAGGTCTCGATCGGCGTGATCTGACCTTTCACATAGGTATCGACATCGTCGGACGAGGTGATCCAGACTCTGACGGTTCGGTCGATCAGATCCGGATCGTTCTCAACGGCGGCCCGCAGTTCGAAGGCAGCGTCTCTGGTCACGAGGTTACGGAGCGCCCGCCGTTCGGTGCGTTCCTCGACGTTGGGAAAGAGAGCGAAGAGCGCCTCGTTGACGAGGCTGCGAAACTCGCCGTCGATGTCGATGATCTCACCATCCGCATTTCGCTCGATCTGGATCTCGTTCGGATCCAGGAAAACGTCCACGGCGATTTGGGTCTGGAAGAAGGCTGTCCAGCCCCTGCCGACGATCGAGAACAGCAGGATGCCGAGCATGACGACGGCCGCCGCGATGGCCAAACGGCCATAGGTCTTGAAACGCGTCTCGGCGGCGTAGCGACGGCGGACCCGCGCCGGAGAGAGGTCCGGTCGGCGGATCGCGATGCCTTCGGAGGGTGCGGTCGCGTCAGTCATACTTCTCTCGGTATTTGCGGACGACATGGAGGGCGATAACGTTGAGGCACAGCGTGACGAAGAAGAGTGTGAGACCGAGCGCGAAGGCAGCCAGGGTCTTGGCGGTATCGAACTCCTGATCGCCGACCAGAAGCGTGACGATCTGCACCGTCACGGTCGTAACCGCCTCCAGAGGATTGGCGGTTAAATTGGCGGCCAGTCCGGCGGCCATCACGACGATCATGGTCTCACCCACCGCACGGCTGACCGCCAGCAGCACCGAACCGACGATGCCCGGGAGCGCTGCGGGCAAGATGACCTGGCGCACGGTTTCGGCCTTGGTCGCGCCCAGGGCATAGGCACCGTCACGCAGAGATTGCGGGACGGCGTTCATCACGTCATCCGACAGAGATGAGACGAAGGGGATGATCATGATGCCCATGACGATCCCCGCCGCGAGCGCGGACTCCGACGACACGGTCAGACCGATGGATTCACCTGTGTTCCGGAAGAAGGGCGCCACCGTCAGAGCGGCGAAGAAGCCGTAAACCACGGTCGGCACGCCCGCCAGAATCTCAAGTATCGGCTTGACGGAGGCCCGCAGCTTCTTCCCGGCATACTCGGACATGTAGATCGCGCTGAAGAGGCCGATCGGCACCGCCACGCACATCGCGATCAGGGTGATGAGCAGAGTGCCCGCGAAGAGCGGGATCGCGCCGAAGGCGCCGGAAGAGCCGACCTGGTCGGCGCGCAACGCGATTTGCGGCGACCACTGGGTTCCGAAGAGAAACTCCGTGATCGGGACCTTGCTGAAGAAGCGGCCGGTCTCGAACAGCAGAGAGAAAATGATCCCGATCGTGGTCAGGATCGCGATCGTCGAGGCGATGATCATGATGATGGAAGCGGTCTGCTCCACCTTGTTCCGGGCGCGCATATCCGGCTGCACCCGCCGCAGTGCGAGAAGACCGCCGCCGGCCATCAGCGCCACCATGACCGCGATCATCAGCCAGCGGCTGGCGGCCAGGGTTTCGGCGTAAACTTCGCCGGCCGCCTGGAACATGGGATCCAGAGCGCCTGAAACGATGCCGCCAAGCGCCCGCGCCTCGATATCGCCGATCAGAAGCCGCTGCTCATCGGAACTGCGTTGCGAGAAGTCGTCCGGCAGATTGGCGATCAACCGCATTTCCGCGACATGCGGCTCGGCGATCAGCCAGATAACCATCACCACGAGCGCCGGCAGCAGCACCCAGGACGCCAGGTAGAGTCCGTGGTAGCTGGGCAGGGAGTGAAGTTGGTGAGGCTTGTTGCCCGTCACGGCATAGGCCTGACGCGTGCCGAGCAGATAGCCGACAACGGTCAAGGCGAGCATGACAAACAGAACGACCGAGATGCCCATAGTCCCCACGCGTCCCCAATCGCGCTACCGAAATAATTCGCCCGCCTTCCGGCCGGCTGGAACATAGAGTTCCGTGACGTCGTGTAACGGACTTCGTGTAACTCGCGGTCTCACCCAAACCCATGCAGATCAGCCAGACGCGGCCCTAGGCTTGCGGTCGGCTTTCGATCCGATGCTCCTTAACGGGAGCTGGCGCCTCTTACGGCGGATCCGAGGAAGCAATCACAGCGTCGGCTTCAACGGATCCGGGCATTCCAAAAGAAACAGCTTCGCAAAGTTCCGTCTGGTCGGAAGAAATCCAAACCGGCGGTCGGTGCACTCTAGCCACCGACCGCCGGATGTCTAACGTCTTCAGACCGAGTTCAAAAGCCTACATCGTCAGCTTCTGAAGACCACGAGCCTGCTGCTGCATTTCGGCGCGTGCGTCCTCGGGGAGCGGGATCAGACCCCGGTCGGCGAGGTAGCCGTCCGGACCCCAGGAGTCCTCGGAGGTGAACTCGGAGATATACTCCTCGATGCCGGGGATCACGCCGACGTGCTCGTTCTTGACGTAGAAGTACAGCGAGCGAGACACGGCATAGTCACCAGCGGCGATGTTGTCGAAGGTCGGCTCGACACCGCCGATCACCGAACCCTGGATGGCATCGCGGTTCTGATCGAGGAAGGAGAAGCCGAAGATGCCCAGAGCGACCGGATTGGCCTGCAGCTTCTGAACGATCAGGTTGTCGTTTTCACCGGCTTCGACATAGGCACCGTCCTCACGGATCTCGGCACAGGCGTCGTCACCCAGGGTGTCGGCCATACCGGCCTCTTCGCAACCCGTCTCCATCATCAGCTCGACGAAGGCGTCACGCGTGCCGGAGGTCGGCGGCGGGCCCAGCACTTCGATCCGCTCGGCCGGCAGCGAAGGATCGATGTCGGACCAGAGGTCGTTCGGATTGGCGACGGACTGGCCATCGACCACGACGGTCTTGGCCAGCGCCCGGAAGACCTGGTCTTTCGTCAGCTGGTAGCGCGCGTGATCCTTGGAGTTGGCGAGCACGATGCCGTCGAAACCGACGCGTACCTCGGTGATGGTGATGCCGTTGGAGGTGCAGTCCTCATATTCGGAGGACTTGATCCGGCGCGAGGAGTTGGTGATGTCCGGGTGCCCTACGCCCACGCCGGCGCAGAACAGCTTCAGACCGCCGCCGGAGCCGGTGGATTCGACCACGGGCGTCGGGAAATCGGTGTTGTTGCCGAACTGCTCCGCGACTGCAGTTGAGAAAGGGAACACCGTCGAAGATCCGACGATGCGGATCTGATCGCGCGACTGGGCCGCAGCCGAAGTGGCGGCAAGCGCCATGGCTGCAGCAGCCGCGAAGGCGAGCGTGTGCTTGATCACAGATAGTCTCCGCTTGGCTGTGTTGGGCCGTAATTGGGCCTGACGAAAACCGACGCCTCCCGAGCGCCAGCCAAGGCGGACCCTATCCAGAGGTAGGGTAGGAATTACTACGGTAATATTACGCTTGGATGACACCGAGGCCGGTTTGTGGACGAAATCCGCTGTCCGGCGACCGACCCCTTAGACGGCCCGGCGTCGGCCCGCTTCCCGCCCGTTCCCGGAACTCTGCGGCGTCCGCACAGCCACCGTGGAAGACGCCTCGCCCTGCAGCCCGCTGCCATCCTCAACAACCTCCGCGCGCTGCAGATAAACGGTGAAGGTCGTGCCGCGCCCGGCTTCACTTTCGATCGTCAGCTGGCCACGATGGCGATTGACGATGTGCTTGACGATGGCGAGCCCCAGGCCGGTGCCGCCGAGCTCTCGCGAGCGGGCCGTGTCGACGCGGTAGAAACGCTCGGTCAGGCGCGGCAGGTGCTCCCGGGCAATCCCTTCGCCGTCGTCGGTCACGGAAACGGCGACGGCCGGGCGTCCCATCCGGCGGGCCGCCGGATCCTGTTGCGTATCCGGCAGACGCGCGCTGACACGAACCTGGCCACCTCGGCGGCCGTACTTGATGGCGTTGTCGAGCAAGTTCTGAAACACCTGAGCCAACTCGTCCGCCTCGCCGATCACCGGCGGCGCCTCCGTCACGTCCAGACGGACTTGAACCTCGCGTGCGCGCGCCTTCAACTCCAGCGCCCGGGCCACCGACTCCAACACGCGTTCCAGCTCCGCCGCTGCGGTCGGCGGCGTGTGTTCCTGCATCTCGATCCGCGACAAGCTGAGCAGATCGTCCACCAACCGGGCCATGCGCAAGGCCTGCTCATGCATGATGCCGAGAAACCGATGCTGTGCCTCGCTATCGTCGCGCGCCGGGCCGGACAGGGTTTCGATGAAACCGATGAGGCTCGACAGCGGTGTGCGAAGCTCGTGACTGGCATTGGCGACGAAGTCGGCCCGCATGCGCTCCGCCCGGCGAACGCCGGTCAGATCGTGGAGCGACAGGATCGCTACCGTACCGTCCAGCGCCGGCGTGCGCAGCGGAACCAGACGGGCGGAGAAGTAGCGCTCGATATCGCCGTGCAGAGCGAACTCCACGACTCGGTTCTCGCTCCGCCCGACGGCTGCGTCGGCGGCATCGAGCAAGGCGGGATTGCGCAGCACGCCGACGAGATCGCGGCCCATCAAACTGGTGCCGAAGAGGTCCTCCGTCGCCGGATTTGCCCGTACAATCCGCCGGTTGCGATCGAGCATGATCAAGGGGTCGGGCAGATTGGAAAGGATCGATTCGTTTCCGGCGATCGCCGCTTCCAGTTCGCGCCGACGGCGTTGGCGCTCGCGCGCCGTATCGACGAGCGATTCGTCCAGCTCCGGCGCCAAGACCGGCGAAGAGCCGTGGGGTGGACGAGGGAGAGGTGCGTCGTTGGTCCCGGCCGACTTGAGGGCCTCGATGTAGCCGGCCAGAGCCTTCACGTGGGCGAAGTGAGGATACAGGATCGTGAAGACCGCCAGAACCACCAGCCCCGAAGCGATCGCTGCCGTCCGCCAGTCCAGATGGCCCAAGGCGGCCAAACCGAGCAAAGAAATCACGCCTGGCCCGGCGAGTAGAAACGTGGCCACCGGCAGGCGCCTTCGTAAAATCGATTTACCGTGCATCGGCCGCAGCCCCGCTTCCTGCAGATCCCCAGCCTGCCGTGACACCGCCCCGGTCCGAACCTCCGTTGCCGGCATCGATGTAAGTGCGCACCATAACACAGGCCCATTACACAATGGCTGCGACACCTGGCAACAGATCCGGCCAGGGCCGTGTGGCAGCGATTCAAAGCGCCAAAGTCCCGGTCGGGCCGGGTAAACCTACGTGGCGCCTTGCCTTTTGAAATTGGTCATACCATTCTCGTTTAAATTGGTCATACCATTCGCGGCGGGCAGTTCTTGGGAGAAATCGCGCTATGACAGATGCCACGCCTGAGGCCGGAGAAACCGGTCCGAAAGTCGCGCTCTTCGTTACCTGCCTGGTGGATTTCTTCCGCCCGACGGTGGGCTTCGCGACCGTGAAACTGCTGGAACAGGCAGGATGCAGGGTCGAGGTGCCGCGCGGTCAGACCTGCTGCGGGCAACCGGCCTACAACTCCGGCGACCGGGAGGACACCAAAGCCATCGCCCGTCAGGTAATCGCGGCTTTCGACGGGTACGACTACGTGGTCGTTCCCTCAGGTTCCTGTGCCGGCATGTTGCGCAAGCACTATCCGGCTCTCTTCAAGGACGATCCCGAGTTGGCCGGACCCGCCGCGACTCTGGGGGAGCGAACCTACGAACTGGTATCCTTCCTGACCGATGTCATGAAGGTCCAGGCGCTGCCGGGCAGCTTTGCCGGCAGCGTGACCTACCACGACTCCTGTTCCGGCCTGCGCGAGTTGAAGGTCAAGGAGCAGCCGCGCGCTCTGTTGCGCGGACTGACCGACCTCCGTTTGCTTGAGATGAAGGAACCCGAAGTCTGCTGCGGCTTCGGCGGAACCTTCTGCGTGAAATACCCGGAAATCTCGAATCAGATGGTCGACACCAAGGCCGAGGACATCGAGAAGACCGGAGCGGATCTATTGCTCGCAGGCGATTTGGGCTGTCTGCTCAATATGGCGGGCAAGTTGAAGCGCCGCGGCGCCAAGACTGAGACGCGCCACGTCGCCGAAGTGCTGGCCGGCATGACAGGCGGGCCCGCCATCGGCGAAGGGAAGGACTAGCGCTTTGCAGGCAACCAGCCGCGATTTCAAGGACAACGCCCATCGTGCGCTGAACGACGAACAGCTGCGGCGCGCGCTGAACAATATGAAGGAGGGCTTCATCGCCAAGCGCGCGAAAGCGGCGGCGAAGCTGCCCGAGTTCGACGCGCTTCGCGACCAGGCGAAAGAGATCAAGGACCACACCCTCGAGAACCTCGACGCCTACCTGGAGATCTATGCGGAGCAGGTCGAGGCCGCGGGAGGGAAGGTCCATTGGTGCCCCACCGCCGACGATGCCCGCAAGGCCGTGGTGGAGATCTGCCAGGCGGTCGGCGCCAAGACGGTGACCAAGGGCAAGTCCATGATCGCCGAAGAACTGGCTTTGAACGACCATCTCGAGGCCAACGGGCTGGTCCCGATCGAAACCGATCTCGGCGAATACATCATTCAGCTGCGGAAGGAACCGCCCAGCCACATCATCGCGCCGGCGATCCACCTCAATAAGGAACAGGTGGCGAGTGATTTCCGGGCCGCCCACAAGGATCTGCCGGACGACCGCCAACTCGAGGAACCGCAGCAGCTCGTCGCGGAAGCCCGTGCCGTGTTGCGCCAGAAGTACCTGGACGCCGACGTCGGCATCACCGGCGCCAACTTTCTGATCGCCGAAACCGGCACGTCGATCATCGTCACCAACGAGGGCAACGGCGACCTGACCCAAAGTCTGCCGAAGGTCCACATCGTCGTGGCCTCGATCGAGAAGATCGTTCCGACTCTGGAAGACGCCAGCGCCATTCTGCGCGTGCTCGCCCGTTCCGCCACGGGTCAGGAATTCTCCACTTACACCACCTTCTCGACGGGCCCGAAGCGGTCCGAGGACCCGGACGGGCCCGAGCAATATCACGTCATCCTGCTCGACAACGGCCGTTCGCAGATGCTGGGCGGCGAGTTCCAGGACATGCTGCGCTGCATCCGCTGCGGTGCCTGCATGAACCACTGCCCGGTCTACCATTCGGTCGGCGGTCATGCTTACGGCTGGGTCTATCCGGGACCCATGGGCGCCGTCCTGACGCCCTCGCTGATCGGCGTCGACGAAGCCGGACACCTCCCCAACGCCTCGACCTTTTGCGGACGCTGCGAGGCCGTCTGCCCAATGCGCATTCCCTTGCCCAAGATGATGCGGCACTGGCGGGAGCAAGAGTTCGAGAAGCACCTCTCGCCACCGGCCATGCGCATCGGCTTGCGTGCCTGGACCTTCGTTGCGCGCCGCCCGGCGCTCTACCGCTTCGCCACCGGACTGAAGGCGAAGGTCTTGGCAAGGTTCGCTGGCAAACGAGGGCGCTTCGCCGCCGTACCACTGGCCGGCGGCTGGACGGCTCACCGGGACTTGCCGGCACCGGAAGGGCGAACCTTCATGGATCTCTGGGCCGAGCGGCAGAAGGACGTCGCGACCTCCCATCGAGAGCCGGCATGAGCGCCGGCCGCGAAGCCGTCCTCGGCGCCGTCCGCCGCTCCCTCGGGCACGGCGCGACGGATACCGCCGCCGCCAGGGCACGGATTGCGGCGCACCCGCGTGGCCTCCTGCCGGAGCGGAGCCAACGGGAAGCCGCCGCACAAGTCGACCTCTTCCAGGAACAGGTCGAAGCCGTCAACGCGACCGTGGTTCGTCTCGCCTCCCTGGAAGAGGTTCCGCGCGCGGCCGCAGACTATCTAAAAGACCGCAACTTGCCAGGCGCCCTCCGGCTGGCACCGGAGCCGGAGTTGCAGACCCTGCCCTGGGCAGAGACCGCACCGATGCTGTCCGTGGCCAGCGGTAAGGCGGAGCCGGAGGACGCAACCTCCCTAACCGCCGCCTTCGCCGGTGTCGCCGAGACCGGCACCCTCATGCTGCACTCCGGACCCAAAGGCCCGACGACCCTGAACTTCCTCCCGGAGAACCACATCGTCGTCCTCAAGACCAGCCAAGTCGTCGGCGCTTACGAAGAAGCCTGGGATCGGATGCGCAGAACCCAGGACGCACGCACGCTCCCACGCACGGTCAACTTGATAACCGGTCCCTCGCGCACCGGCGATATCGAGCAGACGATCCAGCTTGGTGCTCACGGCCCGCGGCGCCTGCACATCCTGCTGGTCGAAGACGCGGTAGAGTGAGCAAGGACGATGACCTGGCGCTCTGGCGCAAGGTCGCCGAGACCGTCAGACCGCTGAGAGGCCGGAAAGTCCGTTTTCGGCCGAAGGCCAGCGGGTTGACTGCGAGACCATCTCCTACGGGAGCATCGGCGGAACCGTCAGTCGACCAAGCGGCGGCCAAACCCGCCCGCCGACCGGCGCGGCCGCCGAACCCCCAGAGTCCGGCGCGCGCCTCCGCCATACCCACCGAACTGTCTCACGGAGCCACGGCAGGTGTGGACGGCCGGACGGCAGATCGGCTGCGCCGTGGCAAGCTGCCGATCGAAGCGACGTTGGACCTGCACGGTCATCGCCAAGACGACGCCCATCGTGCCCTGATCGGCTTCGTCACCTCGCATCAGGCTGCCGGGCGGCGTTGCCTGCTGATCGTCACCGGGAAGGGGCTGCGGGGAGAAAGCGGCGGTGTGCTGCGCCAGAAAGTGCCGCTCTGGCTGAATTCTCCGCCCCTGCGCGACAAGGTGCTGGCTTTCGACTTCGCCCGCCCGGAACACGGCGGCAGCGGCGCACTCTACCTGCTGCTCCGCCGCCAACGGGACCGCTAGAAAGGCCCGCGTTGACAAAGCTGGGCCTTATCGACATTCCATAAACTTGAATTGAGTTTATTCGCCGCCTTGCGAAAGGCCAAAGCCGATGACCCCTTTCGGTCAGTGTCTGCGTAAACTGCGCGGACAACGCAACATCACCGCTAAAGACATGGCGAGCGCTTTGGGCGTGAGTCCAGCCTATCTCTCGGCTCTCGAACACGGAAAACGGGGCAGACCCAACCGGCGCTTCGTACACGAAGTTTGCCAATATCTCGGCATCATCTGGGACGAGGCGGAAGACCTCCAACGCCTGGCCGATCTCTCCCACCCCCGGGTCGTGGTCGATACCGCCGGTCTCTGCCCCGAGGCGACGCTGCTCGCCAATCTGCTCGCGGAGCGTATCGGCAAGCTGCCTCGCGAGCAGATCTCCAGCCTGCTCGATCTTCTGGAGCCGAGGTCAGAACCCCTGTCCTGATCGATGCGCTTTCTGATCGGCTCGCACTAGACCAGACAGTGATCGGTCGGACCCACGTATTGGATCCGGAAATTACGTTAAATCCAGTCTCGATTCAAAGTGCGAGAGTCTGTTTCTTGTGATCGGCGGAACCGCAAAGCGATTCCATACGATCACAACGGGCTCTACGCGGCGCGCAGGGTTTTGAGGAAGCGCTCGACCTCCTCTTTCAGAGTCACGGTCTGCTCCGTCATGGCGCCGGAGGCGTCCAACACCGCATCCGCAGAGCGACCGGTCTGATCGACCGCCGTACTCACTTCCGAGATATTGGCGGTCACCTCCTGCGTACCTGCCGAGGCTTGGCGGACCGTGCTGGCAATCTCCTCGGTTGCCGCGTTCTGTTCGGTCACCGCCGCGGCAATAGCATCGGCGATCTCGTTCATATCCAGAATGGTCTTGCCGATCTCCTGAATCGCCGCGACCGAATCCTTCGTCGCAGATTGCATGCCGCCGACCTGCTGACCGATCTCCTCAGTGGCCTTTGCCGTCTGAGTCGCCAGACTCTTCACCTCGCTTGCCACGACCGCAAAGCCCTTACCTGCGTCGCCCGCGCGCATCGCCTCAATCGTTGCATTCAGCGCCAGAAGACTGGTCTGCTCCGCGATCTCCTGGATGAGAGTTACGACCGTGCCGATCTTTTCAGCCGCCGCGGCCAAGCCGGCAACCTGAGCGTTGGTCGCCTCGACTTTCTCGCGCGCCTGGGCAGCGATGCCAGTCGATTGGCTGACCTGCCGGCCGATCTCTCCAACCGACGCCGCAAGCTGCTCCGCCGCCGAAGCCGCGGTGTTGACGGAGCCGGCGGTCTGGTCGCTGGCACCGGTAACGGCGATGGCCCGCTCTCCTGCCGTCTGAGCCGAAGTGGCCATCCCTTCGGCCGCCGACTGCAGTCCGCCGGCCGCCGTCGAAAGCGACTCGACCACCTGCGCAACGCTCATTTCGAAACCGGACGCAAGATCCAGCATCTCCTGGCGGCGTTGGGTCGCGGCGGCGTCCCGCTCGGCTTCGTTACGCAGGCGTTCGTCCTCCGCGCCAGCCAAGTCGCTGCGCAAGCTCGCCAAAGCCTGACCCATCTCGGTCAGTTCGTCGCTTCCCGCCACCTGTACTTCGGTGGTGAGATCGCCATCCGCGATCCGCTGCATATCGGCAGACAGCAAGTTCAGACGATGCAAAAGTCCGCGCCCGACGTAGAGCCAGGCGATCAGGACGGCGACGGCGATCGAGGCACCAGCAATCATCATCAGCCAGATCTGCCCCTGGGTCACGGCTGTCGCGATGGTTTCGGCACCTGCCGCCACATCCTCCTGCGCGTTCCGCACCAGCAGCGCGACTTCGCTATCCAAGGCCGCGGCCGCCGCACGCGCCGCCGCCAATGCGACTTGAGCTTCGGCTTGCGACTGCAGTTCGGCCACGCGAGCCGGAAAGACCCCGGACGCGCCTTCGCCGAAGTCGGCGAGCAGCGTTACGCGATCGAGCAGGACACCCTCGTCCAAGTCCTCGGGAAACTCGGAAATCACGCGTTCGATACGCTGGCGGATCAGATGAAAACGCTCGTTCAGCGGCGTCAGGGCATCGCCCTGCGCGGCAGTCGAGGCTTGCAACAACACGTTGGTCAATCCCGACAGCTCCGCGCGCAACTCCAGGAGACCGCGGAGTTCTCCGACACCGTCGCTCATCAGCGCCGAGACGGCGCGGCTCGCGTTGCCGGTCGCTTGCTCGCTGCCGAGCAGGACGTTGAAGCTGGCCTCATCCACCAGGGGCGTTAGAAGCCGCAGCGTCTCGTTCTGCACGGCAAGCATATCGGCGGAAATGCTCTCCATCCGGGCGGCGATCAGCCTTCGCTCCTCGCCAGCGCTCGGTGGCAGCTCGAGCCAACGGGCGCGCAGGTCGAACACGTTCTGCTCGGAGTGACCGAACTCGGCCAGTCGAATAGCCAGATCCTTGGCCTCTGCCACGCCGGGAAAATCGGCCGGCATGGACTGCAGGCTTTCGTCTATACGGGCGACCGAGCCGATCAGCCGTTCTTGCAGAGCGGTAAGATCGTCCGAGGTCCGGGCGTTGGCCGCCTCGGCAATCAGACCGCCGAGCAGATTGACCTCCGCCAGAACCTCGAGCGCGCCACGCAGGGCCCCGACTTCCCGATCCATCAGGCCGGAGATTGCCTGTCCCGTTCCGCTGGTCACGTCATCCGCATCGATCACCAAATCGAAGCTGGAGTCGTCGATCAGGATGGCGACACGCCCGGCGAGATCGCCGTAAGCCACCTCGATGGCGCCGACGCGCTCGCTCCGCTCATCGGCAAGACGGAGCGACGTGGCGACCGCACGGTCGAGCCGCTCCAATTCTGTCGCCAGTCGATCGACCTCGCCGGAGATGACATCCAAGACAGTCGCGTCGGCTCCTCCCGTCTCCAACTGCCGCAGCTTGCCGCGAAGCTGCACCAGCTGGGCGGTCAGGCGGGCCGTCTCCGCTTGCCGGGTCGTTTCGTCGGGCGCACCGGCCAGCGCCGGAGCGGCGGCGGCGAGAGCCGCGGAACCGGCGGAGAGAGAAAGGGCCGTCGTCATGGCCGGCACGGTTTCGTTCAAGGCACGAGAAACCGCGTCCTCGAGGTTGCCGTAGGACAGCCAGGCGACAGTAGCCGAAGCCAGAGTCAGCGCGGCGACTCCGCCAAAGGCGAGGAAGAGCTTGCCGCCGATACCGAGACCACGGCGGCGCCGTCGCTGCCTCTCGCGAGATCCCAGCAGTTTCGACTGACCGTCGTCCGGACCAGCGGAGAGGGCCGTCGTTCGAGGTTCAGGCGCTACGGACATCTCAGCGGTCTCTTTCGCTCTCTTCGGCATCACAAAAAGCAAGGATGGAGCTGTGGAAAAAGACGAAGACAGGCGTCCCGACCCGAGACGCGAGTCCAGCCGTCCAATCGGCGAATCGAGTCCAGCTGCGATCGACCAAGAGCTCTTCCGAAATGGTCGCGCGCATGAGGCAACCCCTTCGCAGTTTCACGGACGGCAGACCACGGCCACCCCCATGGGGGGCGTGATGCAACCTTTCCGCCAGTTTGGCGCGAAATGAAGCTTCGCACTCATATGTTTGCAGGTTGTTAACGTCGACATCGGAACGACGGCGACCTAACTCGGACGCGTCTTACCGGTTCGGACATCCGAAACGGAACCGCGCGAGCTCACGGATCGCGAAGCGAGTCGACGCGGCTGACCGACGGCAGGGCCGATTGCAGATCCGATGGCGGAAGCAGGACCGGGCTATTTGGTCCTGTCTGCGATCGCCTCGTAAGCCGCGAGCGCCGCGGAAGTAACCAGATCGTTCACCGTCGCCCCCATCTGGACGATCTGCGCGGGCTTGGCGAGACCCATGAGCAGCGGACCGATGACCTCGCCGCCGCCCATCTCCTGCACCAGACGGGTTGCAATATGGGCGGAGTGCAAGGCCGGCATGATCAGCACGTTGGCCGGGCCGGACAGGCGGCAGAAGGGATAGAGCTCCTGCATCAACTCATAGTTCAGGGCCACGTTGGCCTGCATCTCGCCGTCGTACTCGAAATCGACGCCGGCCCCTCCGGCCGCACGGCTATCCAGGACCTCGATCGCCTCGCGCACGCGCACCGCCTTCTCGCGCGGCGGGTTCCCGAAGTTGGAGAAAGATAGCAGCGCAACCCGCGGCTCATGGCCCATCAAGCGGGCGGCCGCGGCGGTCTGCATGGTGATGTCCGCCAGTTCCTGAGGGCTCGGCAGCTCATGGACCTGAGTGTCGGAGACGAAGACCGAGCGGCCCCGGTTGACGATGATGTTGAGCCCGAACACCCGGCAGCCCGGCTTGGAATCGAGAGCCCGGCTGATATCCTCGAAGTTGACGTTGAAGGCGCGGGTGAGGCCGGTGACCATCGCATCGGCTTCCCCGCAGGCGACCATGCAGGCCGCGAAGACATTGCGGTTCTGATTGACCATCCGCACGCAATCGCGGAACAGCAGGCCCCTGCGGTTCAGCCGGTTATAGAGAAACTCCGTATAGCGCTCGCGGTGGTTGGAGACTCCCGCATTGACGATTTCGCAGAAGTCCGCCGGCAGACCGATGGCCGTCGCGGCCTCTTCGATCTGCCCCTGGCGGCCGATCAGGACCGGAGTTCCGTAACCGGAATTGAGGAAGGCGTAGGCGGCACGAATCGTCTTCTCTTCCTCACCCTCGGCGAAGACGACTCGCTGCGGATGCTCGCGAACCTTGTCGAAGATTCGCTGCAGGCTTGCGGTGGTGGGGTCGAGCCGGGCCGAGAGCTGATGGTCGTAGTCTTCGAAGTCCTCGACGGGGCGGCGCGCCACGCCACTGTCCATCGCCGCCCGAGCGACCGCCTTGGGCACCTCGACGATGAGCCGGGGATCGAAAGGGGCAGGGATGATGTACTCAGGCCCGTAGCGCAGGCGGCGGCCGCGATAGGCACGGTCGACCTCGTCGGGCACGTCCTCGCGCGCCAGCTTGGCCAGGGCTTCGGCGGCCGCGATCTTCATCTGCATGTTGATGGTGGTGGCCCGCACGTCGAGCGCACCGCGGAAGATGTAGGGAAAGCCGAGAACGTTGTTGACCTGGTTCGGATGGTCGGAGCGCCCGGTGGCCATGATTGCATCGGGCCGGACGGCCTTGACCTCCTCCGGCGTGATCTCCGGATCCGGATTGGCCATGGCGAAGAGGATCGGCTTCTCGCCCATCTTCTCCACCATCTCCTGCGTCACGGCGCCCTTGACCGAGAGGCCGAGAAAAATGTCCGCGCCCTCCAGCGCGTCGGCCAGGCTGCGCGCCTCGGTCTCGACGGCATGGGCCGACTTCCATTGGTTCATGCCGGTCGTCCGGCCGCGATAGATCACACCCTTGGTATCGCAGAGGAGAACGTTTTCCGGCTTTACGCCCATGGCCTTGACCAACTCGGCGCAGGCAACGCCGGCCGCGCCGGCGCCGTTAATGACGACGCGCGTCGCTGCCATCTCGCGGCCGGTCAGATGCAGGGCGTTGATCATGCCCGCGGCGGCGATGATCGCCGTGCCGTGCTGATCGTCGTGGAACACCGGAATGTCGAGCAACTCCTTTAGCCGCTCTTCGATCATGAAGCATTCGGGCGCCTTGATGTCCTCAAGGTTGATGCCACCGAAGGAGGGGCCGAGAAACCGCACGCAGTTCACGAACTCGTCGACGTCTTCGGTCGAGACCTCCAGGTCGATGGAGTCGACATCGGCGAAGCGCTTGAACAGCACCGCCTTGCCTTCCATCACCGGCTTGGAGGCCAGAGCACCGAGGTTGCCGAGGCCGAGAACCGCCGTGCCGTTGGAGATCACCGCCACCAGGTTTCCGCGGATCGTGTAGTCGTAGGCAAGGCTGGGATCTTCGTGGATCCGCTTGCAGGGCTCGGCGACGCCCGGCGAATAGGCGAGCGACAGATCGCGCTGCGTGGTCACGGGCTTGGTCGGCGCGATCTCGAACTTGCCGGGCCGGCCTGAGGAATGGAAGTCAAGCGCTTCCTGCGCCGTCGTCAGCGCCTTGGTCTCGGTCATGATCGGAGGACGTCCTTACCCTGTCTGCGCCGCACTCGGGTCGGGCGGGAACGACTGCCCGGCGCGGTCTTGGTTGGCGGGCGGCGATGTTAGAAGCCTAGCGATGAGCGGTCAAAAGGTATGGGCGCGAGAGCACGAGAGACTCCGGCCTCGGCAGGCCGAGCCTCACCGCGCCGGCAGATAAAACTGGCGGCCGAGCCAGCGCCAACGGCCGTCCGGCCCGGGCATGGTGCAGTTGACCCTCGTGCGTCCTGGCCGCAACGGCGCGGCAAATCGCACTTCGATCCGACGATCGAGCCGTTGCAGCCGCGCCTCGTTGCCGCGACCGGCATAGCATTGCAAGCCGTTCAAGGAACCCACCGAACGCGGCACGGTGAATCCATAGGCCGGGGGATTGTCGTTCGGCCCGATAAGCGGATCGTCCGGCGTGATGTCGAGCGCCGGCAGCGGCAGGGTTTCGACGACCAGACTGAAACGCTCGGGCGTGCCATAGGCTTCGTTCAGTGCAAAACGGGGCAGCCGGAAAGGATCGCTGGCGTGACCAGCGGCGCCCGAGTGTTGACCGAAGGCTGCGCGAAACCCCTCGGTCGCGACGAGATCGCGCACGGCCAGTGAGAATTCGCCGAAGGGGTAGGCGAAAAGGCTGGGTCGGCTCCCCAATTCGCGCTCGAAACGCGCATGCGAGCGCAGAATCTCCTGGCGATTCCGCTCCGGCGACTGTTCGGGCATATGCGGATGGCTGGCAGTCTGGCTACCGATCGTCACCAGCGGCGAGGCGGCAAGTTCGCGAAGCTGCGACCAGGTCATGCTGCGCGGCGTTTCGCGATCCACGCTATCGGTTGCGACGAAAAGCGTGAAGGGCAAGCCCGCAGTACTCAGTCGGGGCCAGGCTTCGGTCCAAACGGAGAGATAGGCGTCGTCGATGGAAATCCCGACCGTACGCGGCGGCAAGGGTCGACCCTCGGCCAAAGCCGCAACGATCTCCGGGAGCGGCCGGACGTCGTAACGGCCGGACGTGAGGATCGCCAGATGCGCATCGAACTGCTCGAGCGTGATGTTGGTCGAAGGATGATCGCCTTCGCCGAAGCGATGGTAGACCAGGATGACGGCGCCCCGGTCGGCCAACTCAGGCGTGACGGCTCTGGCGGCCAGCGGATCGGCAGCACCGATCCCTAGGCCCACACCGAGTCCAAGGCCTAGGACCAGCGCGCGTGACCGCAGGCCCGCCGCCAGCCGGCCTACAGCCGACAAGCGGTAGCTTTCCGCAACAAGCAGCCTGAGAGAGATTACGGCCATAGCCGACACAATCGTCTTCGCCCCCGCTAAGGCGCTCCCTACACGTCCGACCCGGCAGAGAAGCGATACCCTTCAGAGGCGGAGATTTAGCCATCTGGAACCAGTAGCGGCAAGCGCCGAAGAGGGGACGCTTGGGCTATGCGCGACCGCATCGCTTGTCTGGAGCCGGCTGCTCCACCAATGTATGGCACCTGCTTAGAGCGACGACTCGGCGCAACAGAGAGGCGAGACGTGACCGATATCTTGAACGACGAGAGCCTGGACCGGTTGTTCCGCGCTGCGCGAACCCACAATGTCTGGCGCGACGAACCTGTCGGCGACGTCTTGCTGCAGGCGATCTACGATCTGGCAAAGATGGCGCCAACCAGCGCCAACTGCCAACCGATGCGTTTGCTCTTTGTCAGAAGCCCGGATGCCAAAGCACGGCTGAAACCACATCTTTCGGACGGCAACGTCGACAAGACCATGGCAGCGCCGGTGACAGTTATCGTCGGCTACGATCTGAAATTCTATGACGAGCTGCCGCGGCTGTTCCCGCACACGGACGCGCGCGCCTGGTTTGCCGGGAACGATGCGAAGATCCTCGAAACGGCCTTCCGTAACGGCTCCCTGCAGGGCGCCTATCTCATGATCGCCGCTCGAGCCTTGGGCCTGGATGTCGGCGCCATGTCGGGCTTCGACACTGCCGGAGTCGATGCCGAGTTCTTCGCTGGCACGTCGATCAAATCCAACTTTCTATGCAATCTCGGCTACGGCGATCCCGGCAAGCTTCACGAGCGCGCGCCGCGTCCCGACTTCGACGATTTTTGCCAGATCCTCTGATCCGCGTGCGCCTATGACCGCTCGCACGGTTCTCGCCTTCGACTGCGCAGGCCGGGCGCTGTCCGTCGCGCTTGGCCGAGGCGGCGGACTGCTCGCGGCCCGGCGGGAAGAGCGGCTGCGCGGCCACGGCGAGCGACTGTTCGGCTTGATCGAGGAGCTTCTGGCCGAAACCGGGCTCGATTATCCAGATATCGATTTGATCGCGGTGACGCGCGGTCCTGGCAGCTTCACCGGCCTGCGTATCGGTTTGGCGGCGGCGCGAGGCTTGGCGCTGGCGAGAGGACGGCCGGTCTTCGCCGCGACAACCTTCGAGCTGGCGATGGCCGGGGTGCGAAGCGCGCAGCGCCTGAACCGGCACATCGTGGCACTGATCGACTCCAAACGGCAGGAGCTCTTCGTCCAAATCCAAGCGGCCAGCCTCGATCCGGCCGATAGGCAAACAGCGGCGACGCCTTTTGCAGCGGCACCGGAACAGCTCCATGATCTGCTGCCGCCTGGGCAGTTGTTGCTCTGTGGCGACGGCGCGGTTGCGGCGCTGGAGCCGCTCCGGTCAAGAGGACGAGACGTGCAGGCACCGCCGGAGACCGCCCGGCTGGACGCCCGCTGGCTGTTGCCGCTGGCGGCCGCCGCAGATCTCGATCGATTGCCCACGGTCCAACCTCTCTATCTTCGACCGCCGGACGTAACCCTGCCGAAGCTTCGCGACACGGCAAACGGTGGAGAGGGCGGTCCCGGAGCCGACAAGTGAAGGGATCCTACCGCGCGCTGACCGCTCTCGATCTTCCGGTGCTGGAATGCCTTCATCACGAGAGTTTTCCCGAAGCCCCCTGGTCGGCCCGTTCGTTTGGTGAGCTGCTGGCCCTGCCGGGAACCGGCGGCCTGCTCGCTCACGCGGGTCTCGAGCCGTTGGGCTTCCTGCTGTGGCACCGCGTGACCGACGAAGCCGAGGTGCTGGCGCTCTGCGTGCGGCCTGCTGCACGGCGCCGCGCGTTCGCACGCACCCTGCTGCGAAGGGCGATGACGGCTTTTCCGAAGACGGAGATTCGCCGGGTGTTCCTTGAAGTCGCGGAAGACAACGCCGCAGCCCGCGCACTTTACAAAGGTCTGGGTTTCCGTGAGATCGGACGGCGTCGAGGTTACTACCGGCGGCCAGAGGGAACCAAAACTGATGCGCTGCTGCTTGAAATCACGCTAACAGATGAATGAATCCTTACAACGACAGGGTTCTTTTTCGCTGCAATTTTGCTGACCTAAATTCCGAAAAGGCGATGCAGAGAGAATTTCTTCATCTGAAATAATCATCATTGCATGTCTCAATGAAGCGCTATATATGAGCCATGATCCTTACTTATGGAGCAAACATCTACCATGTCCGAACAGGCTAAACCGAGCGAGCTTCTCTCGTTGACCGCCAATATCGTTGCCGCTCACGTCCAGAACAACTCTGTGGCTGTCGCCGATCTGCCACATCTCATCCGTGACGTGTATACGACGCTCTCCAGTGTCGGCGGCCAAGCGGAAAAAGAAGCCGAAAAGCCAGTTCCGGCTGTTCCCATCAAGAAGTCGATCACCCCCGACTACATCGTTTGTTTGGAAGACGGCAAGCAGCTCAAGATGTTGAAGCGGCATCTCAAGACCGCTTACGACATGACTCCCGAGGAATACCGAGACAAGTGGGGTTTGGCCGCAGACTATCCCATGGTCGCGCCGAACTATGCCAAGCAGCGCAGCAAGCTGGCCAAGGAAATCGGGTTAGGCACGCGCGCCCGTCGCGGCTAGCGAGCCGGTCGGCAGTTCGTCGACCCTTCGTATCAGCGTGATCGAACGGCGTTGCAGGCCTGATGGCTGGCGGCGCCGTTCTGCTATTCCTATAGTGCTTTAGACGACAAACAGGTCTGCGCGAAGATCGCGCGGAAGCTGCCAACAAGATGATTGGGGGATGGATCGCAGGACCATGCCGGACCGAATCGAAAAGCTCTGTACCGACAAAGGGCTGAAGATGACCGAGCAACGGCGCACCATCGCGCGCGTGCTCTCGGAAGCGAGCGACCATCCCGACGTGGAGCAGGTCTACCGCCGCGCGACCAAGATCGATTCGCGGATCTCGATCGCCACGGTCTATCGCACGGTCAAACTGTTCGAGGAGGCCAACATCCTGACCCGGCATGACTTCGGGGACGGGCGGGCCCGTTACGAGGAGGCGCCGGCGGAGCATCATGACCATTTGATCGACATGAACAGCGGTCAGGTCATCGAGTTCGTCGATGAGGAGATCGAGCGCTTGCAGGAAGCGATCGCCAGACGCCTCGGCTATCGGCTGATCGACCACAGGCTCGAGCTCTACGGCGTCAAAATCGGCAGGCCAGATCCGGATGAGACGCCTGGAGAACCGACATCGTGAGTGGTTTGCCGGCGGTTCCGACGACGTACGAACGTCGCCCGGTCGATATCCGCTCGCGCAACTTTCACCTTCGGCTTGCCGAGACACCGGAAGAAGTCGCCGCATCCCAGGCCCTGCGGTATCAAGTCTTTGTCCAGGAGATGGCCGCTCAGCCGACGCCGGAACGGCAGACGGAACAGCGGGAATTCGATCGTTTCGACCCCTTCTGCGACCATCTTCTCGTCTTCGATACGGATGCCGACCCTGCGCCCGGTAGGGTCATCGCCACCTACCGCTTCATGCGCCGCGAGGCGGCGCTGCGTGCCGGCGGGTTTTACACGGCGACGGAATACGACATCGGACCGCTTGAGGCCTACCACGGCGAAGCCATGGAACTGGGCCGCTCCTGCGTGCACGCCGACTATCGGGCAGGCGCCAACATGCAGTTGGTTTGGCGCGGCATCACCGACTACGTGATGCACTTCGGCGTCGATTTGATGTTCGGCTGCGCAAGCTTGCCGACCGTGGAGCCGGCGGAGGTCGCCGAGCAACTGACGTACCTCTATTACCATCATCTTGCGCCACCGGGGTTGCGGCCACGCGCCCGGCCCGAACTCCACGTCAAGATGGACCGGCTGTCACCGGAGGCAGTCGATGCCAAGGCCGCGCTGCAAGCCCTGCCGCCTCTGATCAAGGGATACCTGCGGCTAGGCGGATTCGTCGGCGACGGCGCAGTGATCGACAGCGACTTCGGTACGACCGACGTCTGCGTCGTGGTCAAGACCGACATGGTGACCGACCGTTACAGGCGCCATCTCACCCGTGAGCGGACCACGGAAGACTAGAGGAGGGCGCAGGCGATGGAATATCCCGGCTCCTACATCTTGGCGATCCGGCGCATCCTTCTCTTTGTCTTGCTGACCTTGTTTACGGCACCGCTGCAGTGGCTGATGCTGAAACTCGGCTCGCGTCTGCAAAGACGGATACCGCACTGGTATCATCGGAGAGTGACAAAGGCTCTCGGCATCGAAATCGTGGTGTGTGGCCACCCCTCGTCGGCGCATCCGACACTCTACGTGGCCAATCATGCCTCCTACCTGGACATCACGGTTCTCGGCTCACTCCTGAAGTGCTCCTTCGTGGCCAAGTCGGAAATCGCCGACTGGCCCGGATTCGGTCTGCTGGCGAAGTTGCAACGCTCCGTCTTCGTGGATCGGCGCCGTGGCTCGACAGGAAATCACCGCGACGAAATGATGCGACGCTTGGAGGCCGGCGACGACCTGGTGCTGTTTCCCGAGGGGACGAGCGGAGACGGCACCTTCGTCCTGCCGTTCAAATCCGCTCTGTTTTCGGTTGCGGAACGACGTCCTCACGGGCGGCCGCTGCCGGTTCAACCTGTCTCCATCGCCTACACGCGGCTCGACGGCGTGCCGATGGGCCGCTATCTGCGCCCCTTCTTCGCCTGGTACGGGGACATGGATCTCGGCAGCCACCTCCCGCAAGCGCTGGGTATGGGCGATCTGACAGTCGTGGTCGAGTTCCACGACCCCGTCAGCCTGGATGACTTCGAGAGCCGCAAGGCGCTCACAACTCAATGTCAGGCAGCCGTGTCCCGCGGATTGGCAGCGGCTCTCTCCGGGCGCAGTCTCGCCTTACCAGAGGGCGAAGCGCTGCCCGACGCAACGACGGCGCCGGCCTGACCGCTTGGCGCGGCAGGGAACTAGACTGTGCCAGACCCATTTTCGAAAGAGAAAGCTTTGGAAAGTGGGGAGGAGATGACTTTAAACGTATGGGTCCAGTGGCGCCGGGTCGCCGAAATTCTGGACATCGAGGCCGACGCCGTGAAGCGAGCTGGAGGCCTGCAACGCCAAGGCCACGCGCTCCGCCGCGCCG
This sequence comes from Algihabitans albus, assembly GCF_003572205.1. Classification (NCBI taxonomy): domain Bacteria; kingdom Pseudomonadati; phylum Pseudomonadota; class Alphaproteobacteria; order Rhodospirillales; family Rhodovibrionaceae; genus Algihabitans; species Algihabitans albus. The sequence goes on along the minus strand of NZ_QXNY01000004.1, from coordinate 402,799 downwards.
CCCGCATCGGTCCGGCGGAACACCACCCACCAATCCAGGCTGACACCGGGTTGACCGCCGCCGGGCGGCTGCAAGGGTCGGGCGACGAGAGTCCCGTCGGCCAACTCCGGTGAAACCGCCCAGCGCGACAGGGAACTGATACCAACGCCGGCCCGCACCAGATCGATAATCGCCTCCGGCAATTCGACAACCGAGACTCTTTGTGGCGCGACGCCGGCCGGGCGCAGCACCGACTCCCATTCGAAGCCGGGCTCCGGCCGATTGGAGTAGGTAATGTAGCGCTCCCCCGCGAGATCCTCCGCAGTCACCGCGACCTTGTCTGCCAAGCGATGCCCTGGCGCCATGACGGCCATCAGCGGATCGGATCCGAGCCGGAGCCAAGTCAGATCGCCTGTTTGGCCGCCGCGGCCATAGAGCATCACGACGTCCGCGGCGCCTTCGCGCAGACTCCCCAGCGGATCGCGCGCGGCGCGCGCGGCCAGGTCCACTTCGATCTCCGGGTGCCGACCGGCAAGGAACTCCAGGAAGGCGGGCAACCAGTGGTACCGGCTGTAGGGCGCCTGGCCGAGACGGACCAGGGTCCGACCGCCACCGTGGCGGTCGGACAGGTCGCGCTCGGCGCGCGCCAAATCTCCGATCGCGCCGCGTGCCGAAACCAGCAGCTGCGCGCCGGCTGAGGTCAAGCGGACCCGCCGGCCGACCCGCCGCACCAGTGCTACGCCAAGGCGCCGCTCGGCTTCGCGCAGGCGATGACTGGCAGCCGACTGGGTAATCCCAAGCCGGTCGGCGGCCGTCTGCACGCCGCTGGTCTCTTCGAGAGCGAGCAGCAAGGCATGGTGGCGAATGTCCAAGCGAGGCAGGTCGACCATTCATTCATCTTCTTCATGTATTAGCGTCTAAATATGAATTAGATGATGATTGGATGCCAGTGGTATCGCCCTTGGCATGACCTTGACCATCCCCACGAGAGGCGATCTGCCAGGCGGGCGAGACTCCCGCCTTCCGACTGCTGCGAGCCTTTGGTTGGCCCTGGCGGTCGCCGGCTTCGGACTGGTGCCGCTGTTCGCTCGGCATCTTCTCGATGCCGGTCTCTCGCCGGAAGCGATCGCTCTCTACCGCTTTGGACTGGTTCTTCTGATCACGGCTCCGCTGTTGCCCCGCGTGGTCGGAACACCGCAGAAGCGGCGCCCGGCGCTGCTTCTGGCAGGCGCTGGCTCAGCGATGGGCCTCGCTTGGTCAAGTTACCTATACGGACTAGATATAGTTTCTATTGCCTGGGCCGGCACTATATATATGACTTATCCACTGTTCGTGTTGGTTTTGGCCTGGGCTTGGTTGCGCCAACCTTTCGAGCGTCGGGCCATTTTCGCAGGCGGGCTGGTTCTGGCAGCGGCCGTCACTCTGCTCATCGGCGCGAAGAGCGACCTGGAGCAACTGGGCCCCGCTCTCCTGCTGTGTCTCCCGGCACCGCTGGCCTTCGCGTTTCTCATCGTCGTGCTGGTGCGGAAGGCCGACGCTCTCGGAACGCTCGAGAAGCTTGCGGTCGGTCTGCTGGGCACCGTGGCCGGCCTTTTGCCGCTGGTGCTCCGTGGAGATCCGGCCAGCCTGGTGCCGGCCGCTGCGACAGACTGGTTTTGGATCGCCGGCATGGCCCTGTTTACCGCCGCCTTGCCGCAGCTGATCTATACCGCGATGGCACCGCGTCTACCCGAAGCGCAAGTCGCAATGCTGGGCGCTCTCGAACTGCCGGTCATGGTCGCCATCGGTTGGCTTGCCCTGGAGGAGTCCCTGGGCCTTCCCGATGCCTTGGCGATCCTCCTCGTGATCGCCGCTGTCGCCGTGGCACCGCAGCCGGCGTCTCCGCGGCGCGATCCCGACAAGGCCGAGGGCACTTAGGAGGGCACTTAGGCCGAGAGCACTTAGATCGTCAGAATTGTGCTCCCCGTTGTCTTCCGCGCCTCGAGGTCGCGGTGGGCCTGGGCCGCTTCCGCCAGGGGATAGCTTTGATTGACACCGATCTTGACGGCTCCGGAGCGCACCACCTCGAACAGCTCGTTGGCGCTGGCGACAAGATCGCTGCGCTTGGCAATGTAGGTCATCAATGTCGGACGCGTGACGAAAAGCGAGCCCTTCGCCGAAAGCACACCCAGGTTAACGAGTGGTACCGGGCCCGAAGCATTGCCGAAAGACACCATCAGGCCGAACGGCGCCAAGCAGTCGAGCGAGCCCTCCCAGGTGTCCTGACCGACGGAATCGTAGACGACCGGCACGCCTGCGCCGTCGGTGATTTCCTTGACCCGTTCGACGAAATTCTCGCGCGTGTAGACGATAGGATGGTCGCAACCGTGGGCCCGAGCCAGCTCGGCCTTCGCATCGCTGCCGACCGTGCCAATCACCGTCGCACCCAAGGCCTTCAGCCATTGGCAGGCGATGAGACCCACCCCGCCGGCGGCGGCGTGGAGCAGAACCGTCTCGCTTGCTTTCACCCGATAGGTGCGGCGGATCAAATACTGCACCGTCATGCCTTGGAGCATCATGGCCGCAGCCGTCGTATCGTCGATTTCCTCGGGCAGCTTGACCAGACGATCGGCCGGCATGAGCCGCGCCTCCGCGTAAGCGCCGATCGGCGCGCTGGCGTAGGCGACCCGGTCGCCCTCCTTAAGATCGGTCACCCCCGGTCCCACGGCTTCGACCCGGCCAGCCGCTTCCAATCCGAGTCCACTCGGCAAGTCGATCGGATAGAGGCCGGTGCGGTGATAGACGTCGATGTAGTTCAGTCCAACCGCCGTCTGCGCCAAGCGCACTTGCCCCTCGCCAGGCGGACCGACCTCGACGTCCCTCCAGTGGAGTTCCTCCGGACCTCCGGCTTTCTCGATGCGAATCGCATGGGGCATGCTCTCTATTCTCCCTAGCCGTGAGGAGCGTTGCGCTCTGTTTTCATCAATATAATGTGAAAAATAAACGAGTGGACCACAATATGTTGTGGTTCTTTACATCTTACCCGAGATGGTCGGCGAAGAACGCGAGGGTTCTCTGGTTGGCTGTCTGCGCCGCCGCGGCGTCGTAGTGAGCGCCGCCTTCGCGGGCGAATGCATGATCAGCGCCCGGATAGACATGCGCGATGATCGCCGACAGATCGGCCACGGCGGCCGTAATCTGGTCCTGGGCTTCCCTCGGCACGAACTGATCCTCGCTCGCGATGTGCAGCATCAGCGGCTTGCTGACCTGCGGCAGTTCGCCTAGCAGCCCCTCCAGACCGACGCCGTAGTAGCTGACGTTGGCATCGGCGTCGGACCGAGTCGCCATCAGAAAGGCGAGACGGCCGCCCAGACAGTAACCGACCGATCCCGCCCGGTCCGTGGTCGATTCATGAGAGCGCAAGGCGGTCAACGTCGCCTTCAAGTCCTCAACACCTTGATCGACATCGAATTTTTTCATCAGATCGAAGGCTTTTTGCCATTCGGCATCGGTCTTGTCGGTCAGTTCGACACCCGGTTCGAGGCGCCAGAAGATGTCGGGACTGGCGGCGACATAGCCCTGGGTCGCAAACCAATCGCAGAGGTCGCGTATCCCCTGATTGACGCCAAAAATCTCTTGAATGACCAACAACGCGGGAGCCGGTGTCTTGGCCGGCACGGCCAAGTAGGCGCCGAAGCTGCCACCATCCGCGGCCGTGACCCGAAGTTCCGCCAAATTTCACCTCCCTGCGTTCTGCGCCCGACCCTCGGGGACGGCGCCATTTTGAGGCGCCAATCTAGCGACCCGTGTGTCGGCTGTCATGCGCTGCGACAGGTCTTAAACCCGTGCCGGGCGGGAACAGATGGTCCTAAAGCAAGGAGAGCTGAGGCGCGACCGACACACCTTCGTGGCGCAACAGCCAGGTCTTGGTCGGACCGCCACGACCTCCCGAAAAACCGCCGAGCCGACCGCTCGCGGCCACAACCCGATGACAGGGGATCACGATGGGAATCGGGTTGGAGCCGCAAGCTCCGCCGACGGCCCGCGCAGCCGACGCCAGGTCGGTCGCAAGCTCACCATAGCTACGAGTCTTGCCGAAGGGGATCGCCTGCATCGCCCTGTACACCCGTTTTTGAAAAGCTGTACCATCCGGTGCCAAAGGTAGCTCGAACATCTTGAGGTCACCCTCAAAGTATGCCGCAAGATGTTGTGTGACGCTTCGCAGAAGAGGCGTTTCATCCGAGCCCGCCGATTCGCCCCAGACCAAGCTCACCAGAGCTCCATCACGCTCCGTCAGCGTGAGCCGGCCCACCGGCGAGTCGACGGTCACAGATGCGCTCATCCCCTCAGCTCCCTCAGGCTGTCCTTGAGGTCTTGAGCATCCACGATCGGCAGGGAACAGCTGGTGCCACGGCAAAGATAGGCCGCAGGCTCGCCATCGACGCGACTCTTTCCGTAGGCCGGATGGAGGCGCGGCAGATTTTCCTCGGACGTCACGGTTTGGATCACCAGCGTAGGTGCGGAAATTTGCCAGCGGCTCGCCAGAAATTCCCTCATTTTGGGGTCGCTCTGATCTCCAACCACAACAAGTTGTGGTGCATCATGAAGCAGCTCGCTACCCAACAGGAAGCTCGCCATGGCTGAGAAGAGTCGCGCCAGCTCGCCTGAGAAGGCCGCGACGGTCGCGTCCGCCCTTTCCCGGTAGGACGCTTGGCCGGTCAGGTGCCACAGCCTGGCAAGGACCTGCAGAATCACGCCATTTCCCGATGGGGTCGCGTTGTCGTGCGCGTGCTTCGGCCGCACCAGCAGACGCTCTGTATCGTCGGCCGTCAGGAAATAGCCGCCGTTCTCGGTATCCCAGTAGTGGCGGTCGAGCACCGCGACCCAGGTCTCCGCCTGCGAAAGGTAGACCCGCTTGCCAGTGGCCTCGAACAGCGCCAGAGCCGCGTCGCTCATGAAGGCATAATCGTCCAAAGTAGCCGGATGCTTGAGCCGGCCATGACGCCATGAGTGGCGTAGCCTGCCATCCTCCTGCATCTCCTCGACGACGAAGGCGAAAGCACGCTCGGCAGCCGTCAGCCAGTCGTCTTCGCCGAAGACCGGCGCGGCCCGCGCCAAGGCAGCGATCATCAGGCCATTCCAGTCGGCCAGCACCTTGTCATCCCAGCCGGGCCAGATCCTGTCGGCGCGCCGAGCGAACAACCTGGCGCGCTGTTCCGCGAGCTTCGCCTCGGTCGCCGGATCGCCCGGCTCCAGCCGGTTCAGTCGATTGAGGATGTTGGTGGCTTCCCAATTGCCGTCGGTCGTGACGTCGTACCACTCGGCGAAGACCGAAGCCTCGGCCCCCAAGACCTCCTGCACTTCCGCGGCGCTCCAGACGTAGAACTTGCCTTCCTCACCTTCGCTGTCGGCATCGTAGGTGGCCGCGAAAGCGCCCGACGGCGGCCCGCCGGGCCCGGCCGGTGCCAACATCTCCCGCAGCAACCAGTCAACCGTCTCGCGGGCGCGCTGGGCGAAAAGCGCGCGCTTCCAAGGTTCGCTCGCGTCCTGGGCGCCCCAGGTCAGGAGATCGAGAATCTGGGCATTGTCGTAGAGCATCTTCTCGAAATGAGGGACCAGCCAGGCTTCGTCCGTGGCATAGCGGGCATAGCCACCCCCCAGATGGTCGTAGAGACCGCCCTGACTCATATGCAGGAGAGTCAGCTCGACCCCCTGCCGCAGGGGGGCCTGACCGCTACGGAGCCAAGCCTGCCAAAGAAGCTTGAGAATCGCAGGCTGCGGAAACTTCGGCGCTTCGCCCAACCCGCCGTGAAAGGGGTCGATCTGGCGCGCCAAGCGTTGCGCCGCCTGCAAACCGGCTTCGGGCAACACCTGACCTCCGGCCTCCGGCGTCGAGAGCTTGCCCAGCGCCTCCTTCAAAGCCACGACGTTCTTGTCGATGTCGTCCGGTTTTTCTTCGTAGACCTGTGCGATTCGCTCCAGAATCTCCGGGAAGCCGGGCCGGCCCCAGCGCGCGTCGGGCGGAAAGTAGGTCCCACCCCAGAAGGGCGCGCCGTCAGGGGTCAGGAACATGGTCAGCGGCCAGCCGCCCTGCTGATTCATCAACGCGAGAGCCTGCTGATAAATCTGGTCGACGTCCGGCCGCTCTTCCCGGTCAACCTTGACGTTGACAAAGAGGCGGTTCATCAGCCCGGCGATGTCGCTGCTCTCGAAAGATTCGTGCGCCATGACATGGCACCAGTGGCAAGCCGCATAGCCGACCGAGAGCAGGATCGGCTTGCCATCGGCCTTGGCCTTGGCGAAGGCGGCTTCACCCCAGGGATACCAATCGACCGGGTTGTCGGCATGTTGCAAGAGATAGGGGCTGGTCTCCGCCGCCAAGCGGTTGGTGCTAGCGTGGCTTTCGGGCATGGGACGGGCTCCCTCGCAACGGTGTATCCGCCAGGATGGCCGGGATAGCGTTGATCGCTGCTGCGCTCTATATGAGGGTCAGCGAGGGACAGCCTCAACCCCACGCGGATTACGGGGAAGCGCGCCATGAAGATCCATGTCGACATTGACTGTACGCCGGACGAGGCGCGCCGGTTCCTGGGTCTGCCGGACGTCACCCCGATGCAGACGGCCGTCATGAAAGAGCTGCAGAACCGGATGCTCGCAGGACTGCAGGCGATGGAGCCGGAGCAACTCATGCAAACCTGGATGCAGGGCGTTCTTCCGGCCGGTCTGCAGTCTTGGGATCAGATGCAGAAAGCTTTCTGGACGCAGATGGGCACGATGGCCGCCGGGAGTGGTGCCAGCAGCGACGCCGGCACCGACGACAAGACGTCTTAGGCAACTTCGGCCGGAGTCGAGACCTAAAGTGGGACAATCCTCGCCAAACCGCGGCAAGCAGTTCGGCTGTGGCCGCAAGAAAGAGAGGGATAAGGAAAGGAATGGAGCCGATCATCGAGGCGCTCATGCGCCGTCAATCGACCAAGGCAACGACGCTGGTCGAGCCCGCTCCCAGCGATGCGGAGTTGACCCCGGTCTTCGATACGGCGGTCCGCGCTCCTGACCACGGCGCAATCCGGCCTTACCGCTTTCGGGTGATTCGGGGCTCCGCGCGAGAGGAACTGGGTCGGGTTTTCGCCGAGGGTCTGAAACGCAGGAAGCCGGATGCCACCTCCGAAGAGCTGTCGGCCCTGGCGGCAAAGCCGCTGCGCAGCCCGCTGATCATCGCGGTGATGGCCAAGGTTGTGACCAATCACCCGAAGGTTCCCCCGCTCGAACAGGTCATCACTGCCGGAATGGCGGCACAGAACATCTTGCTGGCGCTCGAGGCGCTTGGTTACGGCGCGGTCTTCCTGTCCGGGGCGCCGACCCTGGACCCGCACGTTAAGCGCGCCTTCGGCCTCGAAGACAAGGATACGCTGCTCGGTTTCCTTTACATCGGCACGCCAAGCGAGGAGCGGCGCGACAAGAAGCGTCCCAACGCCGCCGCCTTCGTCGCCTCCTGGACCGCAGCGCTGACGGTGGATGCCTGACGCTCAGGTTCAAGGCGGAGACGCAAAACCCCGTCAGGCCCGTTCCGTGAGCGAGACGATTTTCGCTCCATCCAGCGGCAGCGGGCGGGCAGGGGTGGCGGTGCTGCGGATTTCCGGACCTCAGGCCGCAGATGCTTTGGGAAGCTTAACCGCTCGACCGCCGCCGGAACCGCGCCAGGCGGTCCTAACAGCCCTGCACGATCCCGACAGCGGCGAACTCTTGGACCGTGGTCTGGTCGTCTGGTTTCCGAGCCCGAACAGCTTTACGGGAGAGGATGTCGCCGAGCTTCATCTCCACGGGAGCCATGCGGTGGTCGCCGCGGTGCTGGACGCGCTCAGCCGTCAGCCCGGCTGCGTACCGGCCGAGCCGGGCGCCTTCACGCGCCGCGCCTTCGAAGCCGGCAAACTCGATCTCGCCGAGGTGGAGGGTCTCGCGGATCTCATTGCCGCCGAGACCGCGACCCAGCGGCGCCAGGCCCTGCGGCAGTTGGACGGTGGTCTTTCCAAGCGGATCGGCGACTGGCGAGACCGCTTGGCGCGCCACCTGGCCCACCTGGAAGCAGCCATCGACTTTCCCGACGAAGATCTGCCGGCTGAGCTCGAATCCGAGGCTTCAGCCGACATATCGCGTATTCGCGATGAAATGGTACAAGATCTGGGTGCCGCACCGGTCGGCGAACGACTGCGTGACGGCGTGGAAATCGCAATTCTCGGTCCTCCCAACGCCGGTAAGTCGAGTTTGCTCAACGCTCTGGCCAAGCGCGAGGTAGCCATTGTGGCCGAGACCGCGGGAACGACACGCGACGTGGTGGAGGTGCGCCTCGATCTGGAGGGCTATCCGGTGACGATCGCGGACACTGCCGGTCTGCGCGCCGCAGAGGAGGGCACCCTCGATCCCGTGGAAGCGGAAGGCATCCGCCGTAGCCGCGCCCGCGCCGAGACAGCTGACCTCAAGCTGATCGTCTTCGACGCGACCAAGGCATTCGATCCGGAGGTGCTTGCACTGGCGGATGCCGACACTCTGCTCTGCTTGAACAAAACCGATCTCCTGCCGGGTCGACTGCCCAGTCTTGCAGGTCACGCCACCATCGCTCTGTCGGTCAAGGATGGGACGGGACTGACCGATTTGATCTCGGCCCTAAGCCGAACCGTCGCGGGGCGCCTCACGAAAGCGGCGACCACACCGCTTTTGACGCGAGTCCGTCATCGCCGGGCCGTTGAGGATGCTATCGCCGCCTTGGAGCGCTCGACGATAGCCACACTCCCGGAGCTCGCGGCCGAGGATCTCCGCTTGGCTCTGCGCGCTCTCGGCCGTGTCGTGGGGCAGGTGGATGTCGAGGATCTGCTTGATGTGATCTTCCGCGAGTTCTGCATCGGAAAGTGAAGCTGGCGTTTCACGTGAAACAGGCCGGGCGCCCCAGTTAAGCGAGACCGAATCGACAGGCCGTTTTGGCCGGGAGATCCTTGACCCTCGGTTCTGAGCACCGCATCTTCCCTCGATGCGGAAGGTCGATGTCATCGTTGTCGGGGGCGGGCACGCAGGCTGCGAAGCCGCTGCGGCTGCAGCGAGGCTCGGCGCCCAAACCCTCCTGATCACGCACAAGCGGGCGACAGTCGGCATCATGTCGTGCAACCCGGCCATCGGCGGTTTGGGAAAAGGTCATCTGGTGCGCGAGATCGACGCGCTGGATGGACTCATGGGTCGCGCGATCGACCGAGCCGGCATTCAGTATCGGTTGCTCAACCGCCGAAAGGGGCCGGCTGTCCGAGGGCCACGGGCGCAAGCCGACCGAACACTCTATCTACGCGCGGTTCAGGCGCTGCTGGCCGAGCAGCCGAGCCTGGAGCTCTATGAAGCCGAAGTTGCCGATCTCCGCTTTGACAGCGCCAACCGCTGTGGCGGCGTGATTACCGCGACCGGCGAAGAAATTGCCGCGGCGGCTGTCGTCCTGACCACGGGAACCTTTCTGCGCGGGCTGATCCATCGAGGTGAAACTCGGATTCCCGCAGGCCGCGTCGGCGAGGCACCCGCCGTGGGACTGGCGCTCACACTCGAGCGTTTCGGTTTCGCGCTTGGGCGCCTCAAGACCGGCACGCCGCCCCGGCTCGACGGTCGAACGATCGACTGGTCGATCCTGGAGGTTCAGCCAGGCGACGACCCACCGGAGCCGTTTTCCTATCTGACGGAGCGCATCACGGTTCCGCAAATTCCTTGCCACATCACCTACACCAATGCGCACGGGCACATGCTCCTCCGCGAGAATCTCCATCGGGCTCCAATCTATTCCGGCCAGATCGATTCGACAGGACCCCGCTATTGTCCCTCCATCGAGGATAAGGTCGTACGTTTCGCCGAGCGTGCCCGACATCAGATCTTCTTGGAGCCCGAAGGGTTAGACGACGACACGGTCTATCCGAACGGTATCTCCACCTCGCTGCCGGCGGACGTCCAGGATGCCTTTCTCAAAACCATTCCCGGACTGGAGCGGACAGCCGTCCTCCAGCACGGCTATGCGATCGAGTACGACCACGTCGATCCTCGCGAGCTCACAGCCGCTCTGGAGACGCGTCGCTTGCCCGGTCTCTATCTGGCAGGCCAAATCAACGGTACGACCGGCTACGAGGAGGCCGCCGCGCAGGGCCTCATTGCGGGACTGAACGCCGCGCTCGCCTGCGGTGGACGGTCCGAGCCCTGGCGCCTGGATCGAGCCGAGGCCTACACCGGCGTATTGATCGACGACTTGGTGACTCGGGGCGTGACCGAACCCTATCGCATGTTTACCAGTCGCGCCGAGTACCGTCTGCGCCTGCGAGCCGACAACGCCGACCAGCGGCTGACACCAAAAGGTGTCGCGCTCGGCTGCGTTGGCCCTGATCGTGCCGTAGGTTTCGAAGCAAAGCGGGCGGCTCTGGAAGCCGCCCGGGCGCAAGTGCACCAGCTAACGGCAACGCCAGACGAACTTTCCCGGGCGGGTTTCACCATCAACCGGGACGGGGTGCGCCGGAGCGCGTTCGAGCTGCTGCGTTATCCGGACATCGATTTTCCGCGTTTGGCCAGCTATTGGCCCGAGCTGGGCCAGGTCGCACCGGCAGTTTCGGAGCAACTGGCGATCGATGCTCGCTACAGCGGCTATCTTGATCGCCAGGAGGCGGACGTTCGTGCATTCCGCCGGGATGAAGCTCTGTCGCTGCCCAAAGATCTGGACTATGGCCAGGTTCATGGTCTGTCAAACGAGGTTCGCGAGAAACTTGCGGCGGCGAGTCCGGACACGCTTGGCGCGGCCAGCCGGATACCGGGCGTGACACCGGCTGCTTTGGTCGCCTTGCTCCGCCATGTAAAGCGAAAGTCGCCGGCAGAGTCGGCTGCCTAGGATACCGATCGTCTCCGGTCCTGTTTCACGTGAAACAGGACGAAGCTGCCCCCATCTTCCCCGCTGTCCACAGCCATCCGGCATTTGAAGTCGTCTTGTCGCTGAGAGGGAAGGGGCGTAAGACGTAGCCATGACAGCGGCTCTCCCTGCCGAGACCTATGGGTCGATCGAGTTTCAACGCGAAACGGGTGTTTCACGTGAAACGATGGTCCGCTTGCAGATCTATGCTGATCTCCTGGTCAAGTGGAACCGCGCGATCAATCTGGTCGGCCCGGCGACACTTCCGGATCTTTGGCGCCGTCACATGCTGGATTCTGCGCAGCTTCTGCCGCTGCTGCCCCTCCGCGACGAGCTGACCATTGCGGATCTCGGGAGTGGTGCCGGCTTTCCAGGCCTGGTTCTGACTCTCTGCGGAGCAGGCCATGTTCACCTCGTCGAGTCCGACCAGAAGAAGGCCACTTTCTTGCGTCAGGTTCTGCGAGAAACCGGTGCCACCGCCGACATCCACTGCTGCAGGATTGAAACCTTGCACGACCTTCACGTCGATATCGTCACGGCGCGCGCGCTCGCGCCCCTGCCTGCACTCGTCGCCCACGCGCGACCTCTTCTGAAAAGCGATGGGCTATGCCTCTTCCTGAAGGGCAGGGGCGTTGGAGACGAATTGACCCAGCTCCCGAAAGCCCTTCAAGATAGATGCGACCGCGTCCCGAGTCGAAGCGACCCAGCCGGATGCATCCTACGGCTAGAGGGACCCCTGCCGTGAACCTACAAGATATCGAAAATCTGACAGCGAGGACGCCGCACTCCGGTCCGCGCGTTCTGGCCATTGCCAATCAAAAAGGCGGTGTGGGAAAAACCACCACGGCCGTCAATCTCGCCACGGCCTTAGCGGCCTGTGGAAAGCGGGTTCTGATCATCGACTTGGATCCCCAAGGCAATGCCTCGACCGGCGTCGGGCTCGATTGGCGCCGCCGCGGCCCGACGATCTACGAAGCCCTCCTGGGGGCCACATCTCTGAGCGACTGCGTCGTCGAGACGCCGGTCCCCAACATGTCCATCGTGCCGTCATCGGTGGACCTTTCCGGCGCCGAGATCGAACTGGTCGCTGCCGAGCGGCGCGATACGCGCCTCCAGAGCGCGCTGCGGCAGGAGCGGGACCGTTGGGACTACGTTCTTATCGACTGCCCTCCGGCACTCGGCCTGCTTACGGTCAATGCCATGGTGGCGGCAGATGCGGTCCTGGTACCGCTGCAAGCGGAATTCTACGCACTCGAGGGTCTGAGTCATCTGCTGCGGACCATCGAGCGGGTCCGGCGTGTGCTGAATCCCTCCCTGACCCTGCAGGGCGTCGTCTTGACCATGTACGATCGCCGCAACAACCTCTGCGACCTGGTCGCCAAAGATGTCCGTAGCTATCTCGGCGACAGTGTCTACCGCACCGTCATCCCGCGCAACGTCCGCGTCTCGGAGGCGCCGAGCCACGGCAAACCGGTTTTGCTCTATGATCTGAACTGCGCTGGCGCCCAGGCTTACGTTCATCTCGCTGGAGAGATTCTGCGCCGCGAAGAGGGCGAAGAGGCAACAACCGCGCTGGCGTCCTGAGAGATAGCATCCCAAGACGTGATGCTCCGACGAACGGCGCCCCAGGGATTGGCACGAAGACACAGGATTTAGGGAGAGCGCTATGAGCGACACCCCGCCGGGGCCTCCAAGTTCCGACAAACGCACGAATCTCGGCCGAGGCCTCGCGGCTTTGCTTGGAGAGGAAGGCGACGACTACGATAGCCTCGACCGGCATCGCTCCAGCAAACAAGTCCCGATCGAACGTCTCCACCCCAGCCGGGTGCAGCCTCGCACGCGCTTCGATGAAGAGCCGCTCGACTCCCTGACCGCTTCGATCCGGGAACAGGGAATCCTGCAGCCGATCCTGGTTCGCCGCCATCCCGACAGGCCCAGCGACTTCGAGATCGTCGCCGGCGAGCGCCGCTGGCGCGCCGCTCAGCGCGCGCAGCTCCATGAGGTTCCGGTCGTCATCCGCGAGCTGGATGATTCGACCGCCCTGGAACTGGCGATCGTCGAAAACGTCCAACGCCAAGACCTCAATCCCTTGGAAGAGGCCGAAGGCTACAAGCGCCTGATGGAGGAATTCGACCATAGCCAAGAGGATTTGGGGCGTCTGATCGGCAAGTCCCGGCCGCACATCGCCAATACGCTGCGCCTGCTTAATCTGCCGGACGAGGTCCGCGGTTACCTCGAGGACGGGCGCCTGTCAGCCGGTCACGGGCGGGCTCTCCTGGGCACCGCCGATCCCGGAAGCCTCGCCGCGAAAGTCGCCGAAAAAGGCCTGTCGGTGCGCGAAACCGAGCGTCTTGCGGGCGAGACCAAGGGCACAAGCAGCAAACCCCGCACGCCGACCGCTAGCAAGGTTCAGGAAAAAGACGCCGACACCCTGGCGTTGGAGCGGGATCTCTCCGCCATGTTGGGTCTCAAGGTGACGATCGATCTGCGCGGCGAAGGTGGCACCCTGGGGATCCACTACAAGACCCTCGAGCAACTCGACGACGTGCTTCACCGGCTCAGTCAATCGGACCCGTCCCCCGGCGGAGGCTAGAGGAGCCCAAGGATCGCTTCCGGCTTCGGTCTCGAGGTCTAACGCGGGAAGCAGCGGGTTTACTCAGCCAGAACGACCAAATCGAGCGGCTCCACGACTCCTTCCACAACCTCGGCAGCAAGATCCCTCACGGGCGTGACGCCGGCATAACCCTGAGCCTGCGCCCGGGCGAAAGCTTCCGTGGTGGCGAGAGCCCGGGTACCGCTGATCTTGTTATGCTTCTCGAGCTTGGCCGAAAGATTTACGGGGTCGCCGATTACGGTGATTTCCAATCGGCTCTCATCGCCGACAGCCCCGAAGAGGACCGTGCCCGTCGTTACGGCTCCGTTGACCCTGGGCGCCGGGCGACCCGCCGCCGCTCGCTCGGCTTGCCAAACCTCGGCTTCCGCCAACACATCCTGCAGCGCCCCGAGAGCATCTGCGGCATAGGTCGCGCTGGGTTCCGCAGCCCCGAAACTCGCCATGATCCCATCGCCCAGGAACTTGTCGATCGAGCCTCCATGCCGCTGCAGGATCGGGATGATGCGTGCCTGATAGTCTGACAGCAAGGCCATGACTCCCGCCGGCGCCTCTTGCTCGACCAGAGACGTGAACCCGCGCAGATCGAGAAAAACCACCGCCGCCTCGCGAAGCTGACCCTCGCCAGCCGAAATGGTTTTCTTCGCACCCTTGATGTGCTGGGCCACTTCGGGCGCGAAGAAGCGAGACAGCTCCTTGGCGGCGATTCCCTCGGCGACCGACCGCACCAACAGCTCGCGCCCGCGACCCAGTGCCACGGAGAGGATCAGCGTAACCATCAAGATCGAGATGATCTTGTCGAACTCTGCGCCCAACAAAATGGCGTTCGCCGTCATGTATTCCACATAGTCCCGGGTGATCATCATTTCGCCACCCTCGGACGCGACGACGATGACGATCATCCCGCCCCAGCCGACAGCCGCCATCACACCGGTGATCAGCACGAAGCGCGGATCGAAACGCAACGCACGAAGACCGATGAAAATGAAGACGTAGAGCAGGGTGGGAGCCTTCAGATAGAAGGAGGGGGGCTGATCGTACTGAAGGTGGAACGACCAGATCAGCAACATCAGAAGACCGATGTCGAAAAGCGCCGAGAAGGCCAGCGACCAGTCGGGCAAGCGCGCGCGGTAGGACCAGGCGATGCGGATCAAGGTCAGCGCCAGGTAAGTGCCGAGGATGTAGGGAACCGGGCGAAACGGCGCGTCGGGACCGCTGGTCGTCGGGGTCACAAGATACAGCAGGCCAAAAGTCACGACGATCGCCAGTTGGATCCAGCCGATCAGCCGCTCTGAACGATCCTCCTGCTGAGCTATGGCCTCACGCACCCTCGGCGGCAGAAGAAGTTCCTGAGCAGGCCGAAGCGACGGCATACCGAAGCGGCGCGAGGCCGGCTCCACCGCTACGCGCAAGCCGCCAGCATGACTTTCCCGAGTCACAGACATAGTGCCTCTCTCCTCGTCAGCGCTGGCATATGGGGCGTCTTATTATACACAGTCGACGCACAAGCACGTGACCGGCGCGCGAGGTCTTGAGAACGCCGGGCGTCAGCTAGAGCGAACTGCGGTCGGATACACTGGCAGAGAGGGACGGCCGTTCGCTATCCGGTCTGATCCGCGTGTCCGAATTTTTCCAACCACAGGCTCGACTCGAATGCGCCTGTCCGTAGCGGCAGACGTGCGGCGACGCTCTGCGCCAGGCGGCTCGTGAGGCGGGTCGAGGCCCAGTGGCTCGACCAGAGCGGACGGAAGGCCTTGAGCGCCAGAAGCGGCGCCCAGGCCTGCTGTTCGTTGTATCCACGCCACTCCCAGACGGCCGGATAGAAATCCGGCAGGAAGATATCGTGGACGTGCAGCAACATACCGTCCGGCAAGCGCGGCAGGATCTGGCCCAGAAACAAGTCCACGTCGGTGCCAGGCATCAGGATATGGCTGGAATCGATGGAAACGATGTCTCCGGCGGCCAGTTCGTCGAACAGCGACAGGTCTACCCGCTGCAAAGTCGTGCGGTGTAACGTGACCGGCAAGCCGGCCAGATCAGCCCGAGGCGCAGGATCGATGGCGTCGATCCGTGTGGCAAGGCCAGCGTCCGCGACCGCCCGCGCGAAGAAGCGCGTCGAGTGACCGGATCCGATCTCGACGATCCGCCGGGGCGTTCGATCGCGCACGAAGACATAGGCAACTCCGGCATCCAGCCGCGGGAACCAGTCCTGGTCCCAACGCGGGTTGGGGGGCTGTGCCTCCACGCCGATGGATTGCAGAGCGTCGCTGTAGCTGTCCAGCCGATCGAACAGCGTCAGAAAGTCCGATTTGGCGGCTTCGAAAATCGCCGCTACGGCTGCGTAGGGCGGGCGTTCAGACCGCCGAGGCAGTCGATCCGCATAGCGGTAGGGAATGAAAAAACCCTGCGTTGGTCCACCGCCGATCAAGGTCTGAAGACCCATCAGGCGCAAACGCTGTGCCGCGCGCTCGGCACCCCGCTTACTCACGGCGTCAGCACCATGCCCTCGCGCGCCACCACGGTTCCGGGGCGGGCAGCCTGCGCCTCCGCCATGATGCGATTCATGAAATCATCGTCGTGACTGGGGTCGTGATGAAAGATTGCGAGGCGCCCAGCCTCGGCCGACTCACAGAGACGGATCCCCTCTTGCCAGGTCGAATGGCCCCAGCCCTTGTACTTCGCCGCATATTCTTCGTCGGTATAGCTGCAGTCGTAGATGACCAGATCGGCGCCGCGGATGAGTTCGACGATATTCGAATCGCGCTGACCCGCCACATGCTCCGTGTCGGTCACGTAGCAGATGCTTCGGTCGCCGTAGTCGATCCTATAGCCGGTCGCACGGTTCGGATGGTTGAGCGGCGCCGTGCGCAGCTTGACACCGGGGTAGGGGGATAGAGTCTCCCCAGCTTCGAAATCCTGATAGGCGACGTCGGCACCGAAAATCGCCGGCGGCACGGGAAACAACGGCGCAGCCATGAACTTGCATAAGACCGTATGCAGGCTGGACTCCGGCTTGAGATGACCGGCCCAGAACCGGATCCGACTCTTGCCGCAGAAGGCCGGTGCGAAGAAGGGGATACCGGCAATGTGATCGTGGTGGGTATGGGTCAGGAAGATATCGATCTCACTGCCCTCGGAGGCCGCGCCGCCGTTCTGCATCAGATGCAAACCAAGCGGTCGAAGACCCGTGCCGCCGTCGAAAATCAAGACATGCGGACCACAGCGCACCTCCAGGCAGGAGGTATTGCCGCCATAGGTCTGGTATTCGGCACCCGGACAGGCGATGGACCCGCGCACACCCCAGAAGCGCACACTGAAATCGGCTCCGTTCGACGCGCCGTTTTCCGCTCGATCGGCAACTGCGACCACTGACTTACCCCATAGGTCAGTTTGCATACAGTAAACCTATGCGCTGCGCCTTAACCATCAAAGAAGAAAGCGGGAAATCTGGATCGGCCTTGTGATGTTCGTCACACTTACGGGAAATGCCGCGCCGCTGTCCGGCCGTTAGAAAAAGTTCACCGGGATTTATCCCGCCCACCGTTCACGGACATCGCAATGACCGACGCCACGCCGGCGGACCGCCGCACGACGGGATCCCTCGGCCGCGATGGCTGGATCGGGCTGCTGCCACTGCTGCTATCGGCCGGCATCCTTCTGGCCGGCAACGGACTTTTGGTAACGCTGGTGGCCGTGCGCGCCAATCTCGAGGGCTTCTCCCCGCAAACCGTGGGTCTGCTGGGCACGGTCTATTTCGCCGGCTTCATCGGCGCCTGCCTGATCACTCCGCGTTTGATTCTGCGCGCCGGGCATATTCGCGTCTTCGCCGCCCTGGCATCGCTCGGCGCCGTGGCGGCCCTCGTACTTGTCCTGGCGATCGACCCCCTGGTGTGGTTGGCCAGCCGGGCCCTGACCGGTTTCGCTTTCGCCGGCCTCGCCACCGTGGTGGAGTCCTGGCTCAACAGCCGGGCCGGCGCGAGCGAGCGCGGTCGCGTGCTCTCCGTCTATCGCATCGTCGATCTCAGCTGCGTCACCGGCGGGCAGTTTCTTCTTCCGGCCATCGGAGCCGAGACCTTCGCGATCTTCGCCGTCGTCGCGATCCTGTTCTGCCTCGCGCTCTTACCGATCAGTCTGTCCCGCCAGACCAGTCCAGCGCCGCCGACCAGTCCACGGCTCGATGTAGCGAGAATCTGGAAACTCTCCCCCGTGGCCTGTATCGGCTGCATCACCATCGGCTTGACCAACGGCGCCTTTCGCACGGTTGGACCGGTCTATGCCCAGGAAACGGCATTGGATCTGGAGCAGCTCGCGCTCTTCATGTCGCTGGCGATCGCCGGAGGCGCACTCAGTCAGTATCCGCTCGGCTGGCTGTCCGACCGCCTCGACCGACGCTGGGTCTTGATTCTGGCATCTGTCGGCGCCGCAGCGGCAGGGGTTTGGCTGACAGTCTCGGGAGGGATTTCCGCCAACGTGGTCCTGGCAGGCGGCTTCCTCTTCGGTGCCTTCGCCATTCCGCTTTATTCACTCTCGATCGCCCATGGGAACGATCACGCCGGCGATGCCGACCGGGTCGAGCTGTCAGCGACGCTGATCCTGATGTACGCCTTGGGCGCGACGGTCGGTCCGCTGGCAGCGTCTCAGATCATGGGCTGGTTCGGGGCGCCGGCCTTCTTCGCCTACACGTCCATCCTGCACGGCCTCTTCTTGATCTTCCTGCTCTATCGCATGACCCGGCGCGCTGCCGTGCCACGCACCCGCCGCGGCCGTTTCGTCGCTTTGCTGCGGACCTCGCCTGCCTTCTATCAGCTGGCTCGTCGAGTCAGCGGGAAAGAGAAGTAAAGTATTGTTTTATTTATTTAATTTGCGGTTTCTGGCGAGTTTAAAGCGATCCCGACCTGGAAAAGCGAGTCGCGGCAAGCTGCACAGCTTGCTCGAAGGCCGCCCGCGCCGCCAAAGGCTCGGCGGCATCTGGTTCCGGAACCGCAACGATGTGCCAGCCTTGCTCCGCCACAGCGGCGTCAAGCATGAGATTGTCGTGCATCTGATGACGTTCGATCGCGTAAGCATCGGGAGTCACCCGTGCAGTGTAGGGTCTCGTGTCGCTGCTATAGGCGAAGACGGGCTTGCCGGCTGAAACCAGCCAGCCAAGTTCGAAGACCGTGCCGGCGTCTGCGCTGGGTCCCCGGAAGGGTGTCAGATTCACGAAGGCCAGATCGCAGGCGGCCATGATCTGAAGATTGGCCCGGTAGATGGCCAAGCCCTGATCGTAGAGAGTCGGCTCATCCGGCCGGAGGCTGCCATCGAGAGGGAAATGCCCGTCAAAACCATAAGCACGGCATAGCGCAACTTTATCGGCACCGACTTCGGATGCGGTTGGCAGGAAAACGTCCGGGCCGGCGAGATAGGCGCGCATCCCCGTTCGCCGCAGTGGTCTACTGGTTCATCGAGTCGAAGAAGTCACTGTTGTTCTTGGTCTCTTTCAACTTCTTCACGAGGAAATCCATGGAGTCGGTCACGCCCATCGGCATGAGGATACGACGCAGGACCCACATCTTGCTGAGAATGCCCTTGTCGACCAGCAGCTCTTCCTTACGGGTCCCCGACTTTCCGATGTCGATCGCCGGGAAGGTACGCTTGTCCGCCAGTTTGCGATCCAGCACGATCTCGGAGTTGCCGGTGCCCTTGAACTCTTCGAAAATCACCTCGTCCATACGGCTGCCGGTGTCGATCAGTGCCGTTCCGATGATGGTGAGGCTGCCGCCTTCCTCGATGTTGCGCGCCGCGCCGAAGAAACGTTTGGGCCGCTGCAGCGCATTAGCATCGACACCACCGGTCAGGACCTTGCCGGAACTCGGCACCACCGTGTTGTAGGCCCGGGCCAAGCGGGTAATGGAGTCCAGCAGGATCACCACGTCCTTCTTGTGCTCGACCAGTCGCTTGGCCTTCTCGATCACCATCTCGGCGACCTGGACGTGACGCTGAGCTGGTTCGTCGAAGGTCGAGGAAACCACCTCGCCCTTGACCGACCGGTCCATGTCGGTCACTTCCTCCGGCCGCTCATCGATCAACAACACCAGCAGGTAGATTTCGGGGTGATTCTCGGCGATCGAGCGCGCCAGATTCTGGAGAATCACCGTCTTGCCGGTCCGCGGCGGCGCCACGATCAGGGCGCGTTGACCCTTGCCGATCGGCGCCGTCAGATCGATCACCCGCGCCGTCATGTCCGGCTTCGTGGGATCCTCGATCTCCAGCGTGATCTTCTGATCCGGATAGAGCGGCGTCAAGTTGTCGAAGTTGATCCGGTGTCGGGCCTTCTCCGGCGAGTCGAAGTTGATGGTGTTGACCTTAAGCAGAGCGAAATAGCGCTCGCCCTCCTTCGGGCTGCGGATCTCACCCTCCACCGTATCGCCGGTGCGCAGGCCGAACCGCCGCGCTTGGCTCGGGCTGACATAGATGTCGTCCGGGCCCGGCAAGTAGTTGGCCTCCGGCGACCGTAGAAACCCAAAACCGTCAGGCAGGAGCTCCAGCACGCCGGATCCGAAGATCGCGACCTCGTTCTCGGCCAACTGCTTCAGGATCGCGAACATCATGTCCTGCTTTCGCAAGGTCGACGCGTTCTCGATCTCCAACTCCTCGGCAAAAGCGAGCAGTTCTGCAGGAGACTTGTTCTTCAATTCTTGGAGATTCATGGCGGATTCACGATGGACTGAGGGATCGGGACTGTTTCGGCTGCGGCTGCCCGGAGACACGGGCTCGATTGTCTGCAATCAGATGACGGGGCCACAGGGCGAGGCCTTAGACGGTGGAGATGGCGCTCGGACCGTGGATCTGAACCGGTTTTGGGTGGGCGCCTCGGCGGCCGGTGCCTACCGGATGGCAGGCGGTGCCGAGCGAGATTCGCGGACGGGTCCCTTGGCGGGCCGCTGTTCTGCGCTACAAGGTGGGAAGGCGGCGCTTGACGGACAAGCCGCCTGCACCGGAAGTTTTATGACCGAGACTGCTGCTGGCGTCAAGCACGCCACGCCGCCCGAGCCGAATAACCCCAATGGGATATTTGCCACTATTGAGTGGTGCAATCGAAACGTAACCGGCCCCATCATAGGCATCTCAACGATGCACGCGGTTGCCCTGGATGCCCGCCACAGCCTTCGAGCGCTACGGTGGTTTTGCCGCCATCAGCAAGGTGGTCATGGCCTTTTACGACAAGGTCCTGGACTCCGAGGTGATCGGCGCGTTTTTCGATGAGGTCGATATGCGCCGGCTGATCGACCACCAAACCAAGTTCATCTCTCAGGCCCTCGGCGGACCGGTTTGCTACAGCGACCGTCAGTTGCGGCAGCTTCACGCCCATCTGGATATCGATCCCAACCACTTCGACGAGATGGCCCGTCTGTTGCGTGAGACGCTTCTGGATTTCGACTTTGCGCCAGACAACATCGGTCTGGTCATGGAGGGAATCGAACGGCGTCGCCCTTACGTGATCACTCGGCCATGACCGACGGTTCGGAGATACCGGCGGCCTCACTGCTCCTGGGTAAAGCGGCCGGAGCCGGCGACAGCGCCCCGGCATTCCTGGACTTCACCCTGTTCCGGCAAGTGCTGGTGGATTCCGTCGGGGTGGGGCTGGCGGTGCTGGATCGAAAAGACCTGCGCCTGGTGTTCCGCAACCGCCGCCTAGCCGAGTGGTTTCCGGATGCCGAGCCAGGGCAGATCCCGGAAGGCCTTCTGAGCCAGATCGATCGGGCAGGACTGGAGGCAGGGCTCGACGCCGGACGCAGCCACACCGTCGAGTTGGAGATCAAACCCAAGCGCCGCACGATCAACCTGGCGCTCACCTTCTCTTTGGCCACCGAGAACCCAGCGGCGATCTTCCTGGAAGCGCAGAACATCTCGAAGCTGCGTGAGCTGGAGTACATGATCGAGTCCTACGCACAGATGGTCGAGCGACAGAACCGCGACCTGCGCAAGGAGAAGGAGCGGGTGGAGAAGGTTCTGCTCAACATCATGCCGCGCAGCGTCTACGAAGAATGGAAGACCTTCGGCGTGACCACGCCGACTCGTTTCGAGGCGGCCAGTGTGCTGATGCTCGATTTCGTCGACTTCACCGAAATGTCGTTGAGCCACGACCCCACCGCTCTGATCGGTGAACTGAACGACATCTTCACCGCCTTCGACCGTATCGTCGACGAGTTCGGCGCGGAGCGTCTCAAGACAATCGGAGACGCCTATGTCGCGGTTTGCGGTCTGCCCGAACTCTCGCCCGACCATGCCCAGGCCTTGGCCAATGTCGCTTTGCGCTTCGTGCGCTTCATCGAGCGACGCAATGCCCAGCACAAACAGACCTGGCGCTGCCGCATAGGCATCCACACCGGCTCTGTCATCGGCTCCATCGTCGGCGTGCAGAAGTACGTCTACGACATCTTCGGGCCCGGCGTGAATCTCGCCGCCCGGCTCGAGGAGCTGGCCGAACCCATGCAGATCCTCATCACCGACAGTACCTGGAAACTGATCCGCACCGAGTTCCGCGCCCGCGACCTCGGCGAGATGGAAATCAAGGGTTTTGGATCGCAGCGCCTCTATGCCCTGGAGGCTGGCCCAGAGGTGGCGCTAAGAGGATCTGCCTGAGATATCGCTTTGGTTAGAAGGGCTTGGCGACGGCAAGGAGAACAATAGCGATCATCAGTATCGTCGGGACTTCGTTCATCCAACGATAGAAGGTGTGCGTCCGTGTATTGCGGTCTGCCTCGAAATCCTTGCGCCACTTCGCGTAGAGGCCGTGAATTAGGAACATCCCCAGCAGCAGGAGCAGCTTCGCGTGAACCCAGCCCTGCTCGAGAATTCCAGGTTGGCCGAGCAGGATCAAACCGAAGATCAACGCAGCGATCATTGCCGGTGTCCCGATCGCCTTCAACAAGCGGCGTTCCATCACCTTGAATGTCTCGCTGGTCTCCGATCCGGGCGCGACCTGCGCGTGGTAGACATAGAGCCGCGGCAGATAGAGCAGTGCCGCCATCCAGGCGATTACCGAGATCACGTGCAAAGCCGTAATCCAGGGCAGCAGAGCGAACATGAAATCCATCGCGGCGCGGGATCCTCTCGTTTCGGGGGAAGCAAAGGTCGGGCGGACAACCTGGATCTAGTCAATCAGATCCAGCCGTGCAATTCCCGCTCGACCACCTGCTTCAGATAGGCAATGTGCGCGTCCGAATCGTTGAGGCAGGAAAGGTAGGCGAAGCGCTCGCCGCCAGCTTCCTCGAAGGTCTCGCGTAAACCGATCCCCAGTTCCTCCAGAGTCTCCACGCAGTCGGAGGCGAAACCCGGCGAGAGCACCGCCAAGCGCTTCGCGCCGGAACTCGCAAGCTCGGCTACTTTCTCATCGGCGTAGGGTTGCAACCACTCCTTAGGGCCAAAGCGAGACTGGAACACCACCTGAAGGCGATCTTCCGGCCAACCGAGGCTCTCCCGAAGCAGTCTGGCCGTCTTCTGGCACTGGCAGTGGTAGGGGTCACCCTTCAGCAGATTCTCCTTCGGTAACCCGTGAAACGAGGTCAGGACCACGTCCGGGTCGAAGTCGAGGGCGGCCAACTGCTGACGGACCGATGCAGCCAGGAGGTCGATGTAGGCAGGGTCGTCGAAGTAGGCCGGTACAGTCCGCAGGGCGGGCATCCAACGCTTGGTCATGAGAGCGCGGAAAGCGGCATCGCAGGCGGTGCCGGTGGTGGCAGCCGAATACTGCGGATAGAGAGGAAACAGAAGCAGGCGATCGCAACCCCGGGCGATCAGGGACTCGATACGGCTCTCAGTCGAAGGGTGGCCGTACCGCATTCCCCATTCGACCAGGATCTCGCTATGCCTTTGGAAAGCCTCGGAAAGCTTTTCCGCCTGGACCCGGGTGAAACTGCGCAGCGGCGACTCGTTCAGCTCCCGGTTCCAGATTTTGGCGTAGTTCCGGCCCGACTTGCTCGGCCTCAGGGTGAGAATGATGCCTTGCAAAATAGGCTGCCAGAGCAGTGGCGAGAGTTCGATGATCCGGCGGTCGGAGAGAAACTCTCCCAAGTAGCGGCGCATGGACCAATAGTCCGTACCGTCGGGTGTGCCGAGATTGAGCAGTAAAACGCCGATCTTGCCGAAGGGTACTTTTGGGTGATCGGCTGGCTTCGGATCTACCGCAGAGACGACGCTTGGGATCTCGCTCGTTTTATTTGACGCGTCAGGCATCGTCTCTCTCGATCCTCAGCGGCGTTTTCTGGGGGACATGCTCATGCTTCACGCGTCGAAAAGCTTGGCAGACCAATTAGCTAGGTCTTGATCTTACGATGTCGAGCAGCTTTGCAACATGCTCGGGAGGCGTCTGCGGCACGATGCCGTGCCCGAGGTTGAACACGAAGGGGCCGCCGGACAAGCGATCCAGGATCGATTCGACCGAGCTTTCGAAGGTTTCACCGCCGGCGACCAGTAGAATTGGGTCCAAATTGCCTTGCAGCGTCACCTGAGACTGGAGATGGTCGGCCGCCCAGGCCAACGGCACGGTTGTATCGAGCGATACTGCGTCCGCTCCGGCTTCGGCGGCAACATCGGCGTAAAGCAGACCTGCACCGCGCGGAAAAAGAATCACCGGCACCTTGGGATGCTCCGACTTCACCCGTCGCACGATCTCCGCCATCGGAGCCAGGCACCATCGCCGGAACTGAGGCTCCGGCCAGACACCCGACCAGGAATCGAAGATTTGCAGCACCTCGGCGCCTGCCTGGACTTGCCGGATGAGGTATCTGCTGGTTGCGTCGACCAGTAAGTCGATCAGCGTCTGGAAACCCTCCGGATCGCCATAAGCCCAGGTCTTTGCCTTCTGAAAGTCTTTGGAACTGCCGCCCTCGATCATGTAGCTGGCGACGGTCCAAGGCGCTCCTGCGAAGCCAATCAGGGTCGTCTCATCGGGCAGAGCGGACGACAGGCGATCCACCGTCTCGTAGACGGGTTCCAGCTTGTCGTGTAGGGCCGTCGGCGACAGCCGGGTCAAGTCCCTGCTATCCGCAAGTGCCTCTAGCTTCGGCCCTTCCCCTTCCTGGAACCAGACCTTCTGACCCAGAGCGTGAGGCACCACCAAAATGTCCGAGAAAAGGATGGCCGCATCGAATCCGAAGCGTCGAATCGGCTGCAGGGTCACTTCCGTTGCGAGCTCCGGGGTAAAACAGAGATTGAGGAATCCTCCGGCGTCCTTGCGGGTTTCCCGATACTCGGGCAGGTAACGACCAGCCTGTCGCATGAGCCAGATCGGCGGCACCGGGAGTCGCTCACCCGCAAGTGCCCGGAGCAACAGCTTCCGGGGTTTCGCGCTTTCGGCATCGGTTCGACTGGACTGAGACACGGGGAGACATCCTCGGCGGTTCGACGAGACCCCCCTCCTATCCCACAAAGATATATTTCTTAAAAGGTATTGAGGAAGTTGTAGATCACTGTGGATCCTGGGGAGGCAAGTCTGTCCCGCTGTCCGTCCACATATCCCCCGCGTGGCTGCCGTGCCTGTCCATATGTCGATAAGCTTAGGGTGAGCCCGATAATCCCTAGGGTCGTCGGCCTTGGGGATTGGATGAATGATGGGGAGCTTTTCCTTGAGTCGAGTCTTGACTTGGAGTCTTCCCGGCTGACCGATGGCGGGAGAGGGGCTGCGGACAAGAGTCAGAGTTTTTTTCGTGAGCCTGGATAGAAATCGTGGAGACTGGCCGGAAGCTCGGGTTATCCCCGACTCAAGAGCATGTCCACAGGGGCCGATAAGGATCGAGAGCGACGTGAGCGACACAGCCGATCGCCTGTCAGGCAAGAGCGGAACTGCCGACGACGGCTCGACCAAGGCGGCTTCGGAAAAACCCGGTAACCTCCATCTGGTATCCGATGCCACCGGCGAGACCGTGAATTCGGTCGCTCGCGCCGTGCTCTCGCAGTTCCGAGATGTGGAGCCGATCGAACACGCCTGGACCTTGGTCCGTACGCGCGGACATATGGACAAGGTTATTGCAGGTATCGAAGCCTATCCCGGTCCCGTGCTTTACACTCTGATCAATGAGGGGCTGCGCAGTCGGCTGACGGATGCCTGCCGGCGGATCGGTGTTCCGGCCATATCCGTGCTGGATCCGGTGATGCATGCGTTGGTCTCCTACTTCGATGTTGCGACGGTCGGGCGGCCCGGCCTGCAGCATGAGATGGATGCGGAATACTTCAGCCGAATCGAAGCCATGAACTTCGCGATGGCCCATGACGACGGACAGCAGCTCTCCGGACTCAAGGACGCCGATGTCGTTCTGACCGGGGTATCGCGGACCTCGAAAACTCCGACCTGCATCTATCTCGCAAATCGCGGTCTCCGCGCTGCGAATGTGCCTTTGGTACCGGGCGTTCCGGCACCGGCCGAACTTCTGAGTCTCAAGGGACCGCTGGTGATCGGTTTGACGAAGGATCCAATGCGGTTGGTCCAGGTGCGGAAGAATCGCTTGCGCTTGCTGATTGACGGCGACGATGACGATGAGTCCACCTACGCCGATCTGGAGGCGGTCAAGCAGGAGGTAGCCGAGGCGCGGCGCCTCTGCAGCCGCATGAGCTGGCCGACATTGGATGTAACCCGCCGGTCGATCGAAGAAACGGCCGCCGCGGTCTTCACGCTCCTGTCGCGCCATCGCCGGCAAGTGGTGTCGTGAGTTTGGTGCAGTCGCAAGCTCCCAAGCTCGTTCTTGCCTCCGCAAGTGCCGTGCGTCGCCGGCTGCTCGAAGCTGCGGGATTGCAGGTCGAGACTCTGCCCGCGGCCGTGGACGAGGCAGAGGTGAAGCTTGCGCTCAAGGCTGAAAACGCCAGCGCCATTCAGGTTGCCGAGACCCTCGCGGAACTGAAAGCACGGCGCGTGAGCGAGCGTCTCGGGACTGCGGGTTCCTCGGGACCTTTCGTCATCGGCGCCGATCAGATGCTCGAGTGCGAGGGCCGGTGGTTCGATAAGCCTGCCGATCTCGATGCTGCGCGCGCACAGCTGCTGGCTCTCGCCGGTCGACATCACACCCTCGAGACCAGCGTGTGCGTGGTACGTGACGGTGGGCGCATCTGGCACCACAACGCCAGGGCGCGCTTGACTCTGCGTCCTTTGAGCGAAGCGTTTATCGACCGATACTTAGCTGCAGTGGGAGAGGCCGCCTTGACGTCGGTGGGTGCCTATCAGCTTGAAGGACCGGGCATCCAGCTGTTCCAGAAAGTCGACGGTGACTTTTTTACCATTCTCGGGTTGCCGTTGTTGCCCTTGCTGACTCTGCTACGCTCCAATGGGCTGATTCCCCAATGACTGGCGATCTGCTCTCGGCAGCGGTTCCTCAGGCTGGCGTGCTGGGCTGGCCGGTCCGTCACAGCCTTTCGCCACGGGTGCATGGGTATTGGCTGAAGCATTACGATCTCGCCGGATCTTACGAACATCTGCCCGTGCCGCCGGAAGTCTTCGAAGCTTACGTCCGGGCGCTTACGCTTCACGGCTACGTCGGTGCCAACGTGACCGTTCCGCACAAGGAAGCCGCCTTAGCGCTCTGCGATGATCTCGATACAGCCGCGCGGACGATCGGCGCCGTCAACACCCTGATCTTCCGTGATGGACGGATCGAAGGCCGGAACAGCGATGCCTTCGGCTTTCTGGAAAGTCTGCGTCGGGCGTTTCCCGCTTTGCGGACCTCATCGGGACCGGCTGTGGTGTTGGGCGCCGGGGGGGCTGCGCGCGCCGTGATCTACGCCTTGAAGACAGTCGGAGCGCCGGAGATCCGCGTTTTGAATCGCACTGTTTCGCGTGCGGAACGTTTGGCGGAAGAGCTGGGTCCCTCGGTGATTGCGGAACCCTTGGCGCCTGAGGCGCTGAGGGATGCCGTCTTGCTGGTCAATACCACCAGCCTCGGCATGACGGGGCAGTCCCGTCTGGATTTGGATCTGCTGTCGTTACCGCCAGCTTCGGCGGTGGTCGACATTGTCTATAAGCCTCTTCAGACAGACCTTTTGAGGAACGCTGCGGCTGCTGGTCATCCGACGATGAATGGTCTCGGCATGCTCCTGCACCAAGCCCGACCTGGTTTCGAAGCTTGGTTTGGGGTCAGTCCGGACGTGGATCAAGACTTGCGGGCTGCTGTTCTAGAGGGTCTCGAGTGATCAACCTGCGGCCAGGACGACCGAGAGAGGCCTTTGCCTCTTCTGCGACCTCATTTCCGCTGCAATAGAATTGATTTGGCCGAAGCCTCATCGGTTTTTTCAAAACGATGCGGGAGAGGTCGGTTCCCGACCGTCTTCCGCTTTAGCTCTGGAGAGCTAGGAACGCCCGGCCATCCCGCAAAGGCGGAGGCTTCGAACGGCGGCCGGGGTTGACCCCAGAGACGCCTTTCGCGATCGCGGATCAATCGGTTAGCTTATCGGCTTCATTTGTATCGAAAACGGAACGACTTGGCTCATGCCATTGCGTGTTGCGACTTGGAACGTCAACTCACTGCGTCAGCGGTTGGATCACCTGGCGCGTCTCGACCAGGCGCAACGCCCCGACGTGCTCTGCCTGCAGGAAACGAAGGTTGCGGACGGGTCCTTTCCCGAAAACGATATCAAGGCTTTAGGCTATGATGAGCTGCTGATCTGCGGTCAGAAATCCTACAATGGGGTGGCCATAGCATCCCGCCGTCCGGTCGAAGCCCAAGGCCGACAAATCTGGTGCGGCAAAGATGACAAGCGCCATCTCTGGGCACGGGTGTCGGGCGTTGATATCCATTGCTTCTACGTTCCGTCAGGCGGCACCATTCCGGATCCGGAACGAAATGACAAATTCGCCCACAAACTGGCCTTCCTCGGGGAGATGAAGCAGTGGGCTGCGGCTGAAGCGAAGGGCCGCCCGCTCCTGTTGCTTGGCGATCTCAACGTTGCGCCGCTCGAGAAAGATGTCTGGAATCATAAGAAGTTGCTTCGCAGTGTCGGCCATACGCCCGGCGAATCCGCTGCTATGAGCGGAGTGATCGAGGCTGGACATTTCATCGATATCGCACGTCATTTCGTTCCCGAAACGGAGCCGCTCTACACATGGTGGGGCTATCGCTTTCCGGCGGCTTTCGAGAAGGACTACGGCTGGCGGCTGGATCATGCCTGGGCGACGGAATCACTCGGTAAACGCCTAGAAAAACTGACTATTATTAAGGAAACCCGAACCTGGGAACGGCCCAGCGATCACGTCCCGGTAATCGTTGATATAGCGGAATGAATTTTATTGGCTCGGCGCGAGGTCAGACCTCGGCCCACATGCGCAGGAGATTCTGATGAATCTGCGCGAATTCCTCCGGATAAGGCGAATCCGGGTGATCGAGCACCAGCCGGCGGCGCAGATCCTCCAGATGCGTGATCATGGCGCGTTGGCGCGGTTCGCGTAGGAAGGACTGAATCCAGCCGACGGCGGCCCAGCGGGTCCCCTTGGATATCGGGTCCACCCTGTGAAGCATGTCCGACGGGTAGCACATGAAGCTGCCGGCCCGGCTCTTGATCCGTTGTTCGCCGAAGGGGCTCTGCAGCACGAAGTCTCCGCCCTCGTACTCCTCCGGATCCGTCAGGAAGACCGTAAAGGACAGATCGGCGCGCAGGGCCTGTGTTTGGCTGGGGCCCATCAGCGCCGCGTCCATGTGGTCCTTATAGGTCATGCCGACGTCGTAGCGGTTGAACATCAGCGTGACGTTGCGCGGCATGGCGAAACCGGTGAACTCCGGCCGCGCGAACATACGGTTCAGCACCGCCCGTGTGGCGACTTGAACCTCCTGGTTGTTCTTATCGGCCTGCAGATTGTTTTTCAGTGTTTTCTTGCCGGAGGTTGTGCCGGACTCGTAAGGCGCCCGGGTCAGCGTCTCGCGAACGCGCGCAACCTCTTGTTTGTTCAGAAGATCGTCGAGCTGCAGCATCATGATGATCGACAGTCTAGAACAGGATCTCACTTGGTGGAATCACCTTGGCGACGGCATCGGTCTCTTCCGCGCGCCGACATAGCTCGGCTGGCGCCGAGGAACGGCCCATGCTATCGCCAGAGGTATGACTCAGAGTTGGAATCCGACTCGACCCGACATCGCCGAAGCCCTGGCGTCGGTCCGCGAAACGATTGCGCTCGCGGCACGCGAATCCGGCCGCGGTCCCGAGGAGGTTGCACTGGTAGCTGTCGCCAAGACCTTCGGGCCGTCGGCGGTTGAGGCGGCCTATGCGGCTGGGCAGCGGGTCTTCGGCGAGAACCGGGTGCAGGAGGCGCAGTCCAAGTACCCCGATCTCAAGAAGCGGCATCCGGACCTGATGCTCCACCTGATCGGTCCCCTGCAAACCAACAAAGCGGGTGACGCCCTTGCGCTGTTCGACGTCATCGAGACGTTGGATCGGGAGAAGCTTGCCCGAGCTCTGGCCAAGGAGCGGGACAGGCAGGGCCGCTGTCCCCAACTCTACATTCAGGTCAATACCGGGGGCGAGGCCCAGAAGGCCGGGTGTAAGGCGGCAGACGCCGCCGCTCTGCTGCAGCTGTCGCGCGATGAGTTGAACCTCCCGGTTATCGGCTTGATGTGTATTCCTCCGTTGGACGAGCCTCCGGCGGTCCATTTCGGTCTGCTGAAACGTCTGGCTCAAGACCTGGATCTGGAAAATCTGTCCATGGGCATGAGCGGCGACTACGAAGCGGCCGTGATGCTCGGCGCGACCTCGGTCCGGGTCGGCAGTGCGATCTTCGGCCAGCGCCCGAAACCTGTATAAGGCGTAGTCGGTCTCAACATCTTGCGGTGGCCTTCAACGCGTCGAGCCCGCTCCGCAGTGGCGACACTCAGCAGTCCAGCGTAGGCTTACGTTCTGGATACAATCTGCAAAGGATTGCTGGATGACGCAGAACCTGACCACCGCCCCGCCGCTGCATCGGCTGACGGCTGAGGAAATCGCCACCTACCAGCGGGATGGAATCCTGTGTATCCGCCAGGTTTTCGACGCCGATTGGATCGAAGAATTGCGGGCCCTGGTTGCCCAGGACATGGCCAATCCGTCCGGTATGGTGAAGGATATCAACGCCAAGGGGGCCAGCGGTTTCTTCTTCGGCGATACCTTCGTTTGCCACCATATCGACGGCTTTCGCCGCGCGGTCTTCGATGGGCCGGGCGCCGCCTTAGCCGCTCAGGCGATGGAGGCTTCGAAAATCAATCTTCTGTTCGACCAGATCCTGGTGAAGGAGCCGAACACCTCCACCCCGACCCTATGGCACCACGATGCACCCTACTGGCCGGTGGCCGGCGATGGCATCTGCACCCTCTGGCTGGCGCTCGACCATGTGACGCAAGACAGCGGGGCGGTGGAGTACGTGAAGGGCTCGCACCGCTGGGGCCAGCGATTCAAGGCGGTCAGCTTCGATCCCGATCAGCAGTACGAGGAGGAACTGCCGCCGGTGCCGGACATCGATGGCAATCGAGATGACTACGATATCGTCAGCTTCGACTTGGCACCTGGAGATATCACCCTGCACCATGGCCTGACGCTGCATGGAGCTCCGCCCAACGGCCGACCGGATCAAAGTCGCCGTGCCTATATCCAGCGGTTTGCGGGTGACGATGCGAGCTACAACCCACGCCCGAACCTGCAGAAGATGCTGCGCGATCCCGGCCTTGAGGCCGGCGACCCGCTCGACTGCGATCTGTTCCCCGTTGTTTGGCGGCGTTGACCGCAACTCACCATCGGCCCAGGCTCATCCTATGCAAGGCCGTTGGGTGTGAAGAGCTTCATAGTTGCGGATCCCCCACGAAGGTAGCGTCGGTAACAGCACGTGATCGCGGAGGTCGTCCCCCCACCGAAGCGATTCCGTCTATCGACGAAACCCGGCGCCTCAAGCCCCCCTTGGTGCCGGGGGACCCTCGGCACCGGCTCCCTGCCCTGTATCGGCCGGTCCGAGGGTTCGGTTCGTCAGAGGCTTCAGCGACACTCCGCCCTCTGGGCCTCCCGGCGTCTCTAGAGCCTGTTGTGATCGTATGGACTCGCTTCGCGGTTCCGGCCGATCCCAAGAAACAGACTCTCACACTTCGAATCGAGACTGGATTCAACGGAATCGCCGGACCCGATACGTGGGTCCAATCGATCACTATCTGGTCTAGACGAAACCCGCACGCTGAGCTGCGCCAGGCGAATTTCCCCAAGACTCCGCGCTGCTAGCCAGCAGCGCCGCGGCGTGTCCCGCCTACGGGCCGGTCTTTCCGACTCCGTCTCGAAGCTGAGAATGCGAGTGACGACTTGGCCGGAGGCGACCGGCCTCCGGCCAAGTCGATCACGCTTTAGGAGCCAGCGCGGGATGGCCGTTCACGATCGAACATCGACCAACCGTCATCGCGCGGCAGGCTCTCGCAGGCCGTTAGGCCGAACAATAGAGCACCGGCCACAATAAGGGGCCCGGCCCAGGCACTGCGGACTCTTCGACTTTGAGGGGAGCGATCTTGCATGGCGATCTCCTTTTTTGGCACGGTTTTCAACCTGTGCGAGACGCCAAACCCTGCCCCTGCAAGACGGCCCAACACCCTTAGGATGTATTGGCGCGCGCAGCAAAGTTCAAAGCAAGCCTGGTAACAAAAAGGCGATTGAATTCTACTTTTGTGAGAATTTATGGCGCCGGTGCTTGCCGACTTGGGATCGGCGAAGCGCGCCGGTGGGGGATGGCAGAGACTCGAGCAGGGACGGTCGTCTTTGCTAAACCCGACGCGGCCCCTCGCTGACACGATCGGACAGCCTGCTCGGAAACTGGAACAGCCTCCCCTTGATCCCTTTGTTGCGGCGCGGCATCTAATCGCTTCGGAACAAGGGGAGTGTCGATGGCGGCGCAGGACGAAACGGCTGAGGGCACCAGGCCGGATGATGGCGTACGGCGCATACCGCCACGCCAGGGCGGCTGGCTGGGCTGGCTCCAGGGCCTGATCGAAAGCGCGACCACGCAGAAGGTGATCGCCGCTTTGATCGCGCTCAACGCGGTGACCCTTGGCCTGGAAACCAGCGAGCGGGTGATGGCGGCCGTCGGTGAAGTTCTCATCGTACTCGATCGCACCTTGCTGCTGATCTTCACGATCGAGATCCTGGCCAAGCTCCTCGTCTACCGCACCCGGATCCACAAGGATCCCTGGAATATCTTCGACATTCTCGTCATCGGCATTGCCTGGATGCCGGCGACCGGAAATCTCTCGGTGCTGCGGGCCCTGCGCATTCTGCGTGTGCTGCGCCTGATTTCGGCCGTGCCGTCGATGCGTCGGGTGGTTACGGCGCTTCTGCGGGCGATTCCGGGCATGGGCTCGATCGTGGCGTTGCTTGCGCTCGTCTACTACGTCTTCTCGGTGATGGCGACGAAGCTGTTCGGTGCAGCTTTCCCCGAATGGTTCGGCACCATCGGCGCTTCGGCCTACTCGCTGTTCCAGATCATGACGCTGGAATCCTGGTCGATGGGAATCGTCCGGCCGGTGATGGAGATCTTCCCCTACGCTTGGGCTTTCTTCGTACCTTTCATTCTGGTCACGAGCTTCACCGTCTTGAATCTTTTCATCGGTATCATCGTCGATGCCATGCAGAGTCAGCATCAGTCGGAAGCGGACGAAGCGGCAGCTGCCGAAGACCGGGCCCGGGCCGCCGACAGCGAGCGTATCTTCGAAGAACTCCGTGCCCTGCGCCGCGAGCTGGCCGAGCTCAAGCGAGACAAGGTCGAGTAGAGCAGGTCGCCATGACGCTGCTCGGATCCTGTTCTAGCCGACCACGACGACCCGGTCGCCGAGACGCGCCTGGGCCAGGACCTTCTCGAGATCCGGGCGGGCCAGCGCGACGCAGCCGGCGGTCGGCGGATAGTTCCGCTTGGCGCAATGCAGGAAGATCGCAGAGCCGGCAAAGGGCAGAATCGGTGAGCGATTGTAGCTCAAGACCACCAGAAGGTCGTAAAGCTCGTCCTTCCGCCAAAGCGTCTCGTGGGACGACGCAAAGGGTCGCTGCACCAGGCGATTGTATGCTGTATCGAGCGGTGCATCGCACCAGCCGTCGCTGATCGTGATGGGTTGTGCGGGTACCGCCGTTTCCGGGCGCAGTCCCCGGTCCGGTCGCCAGAACAGCCTTTCGAGCGGCCAGGCGCCGCGCGGAGTAGCCCCATCGCCTTCGCGCTTCGCCAGTGCGGAGATCGCACCACTTCGCCCGATAGCGCAGCGAAACCTCTCGGCACCCCAACGGGCCGTCCAGGGCGCATCGCGGTGATCTTGTTCGACGATTAGGTCCATGAGATCAGCCTGATAGCACGCCGCCGAAGCTCGATCCATTAGCCGCCGGTTGCTGCGCCAGCCTGTTCTTTGCTCAAGGCTTCATACTTGATCAGCGCCTGCATCATCCGATCGGCGAAGTCGGTGTCGCTTGTCGCGCTCGGCATCAACAAGGAGTTGCTCACGGTTGGCGCCTCGGCGGCACTGCCTGGCTGAGGTGTTGGCGCGATGGGCGAGGTCTTGGCAGCGGTCTCAGCCTCCGCCGCCGGTGCCGTGGCCGGTAAGGCCGCGGCGGGCGAAACGGGCGATGTCTGCGGACGCGGTCCGGCGAAGTCTCGGGCAGAGACCGGCATGAAGCTGGCCGGCGTGACTGCTGTCCGGCTGGAAAGCTGCTGAGTCGCGACCGCCGTTGCCTGCGGGTCCGTCGCGCGGTTTTGGGGCTCGGCGGCTGGGCGGGCCGTGGATCGCATGTCGGCAGCCAGTGCGTACAGTGCGGCTTGGCCTGTCAGCAAATCAGGGTCGATTGGCCCGTCGACACCCGTCGGGTCGTCCGCTTTTTGCGGCGAGCTTGCGACTGCTGCCGTGTTCACGCCCGCTTGCGCAGTTGCTTGTTCTTCGAAGGCAGCCGCCGGCTCCGCGGTTGTCTGCTGCGGTTCGGTCTCCGCGAGATCGCTGGCGGGTCGGTTTCCGAGCTCCTGTCCAGTTGCCACGGCCAGGGCCGTTTCAGCCATGTCGCGGCCGGTGGCGTCCTCGAAGATCTGATTGAAGGCTGCGCTGACCAGACCCAGAGGTCCGCCGTACAACCCTCCGCCAATAATGCGAGCGGTTCCGCCGATTTGGTCGCCAGTGAGTTCGCGGTAGATGTTTCCGACGACGGGAAGATGCTGCAGTGGGTTGAGAACGTCGAGCAGGTCGCCGAAGGAAAAGTCGGCCTCGTCGTTCCCGCCGCCGGCACGGCGCGTTTGCGCCGCGGCTTCCTGCAGGTGGCCGACCTTGGGGGCGATGAAGGGATCGTAGTCTGTGGCGCTCATGACACGCCCATAGAAGCAAATGCCGTGCCAGTCAGCAGGAGCAGGAAAGCGTTGAGTTTCGGGACCTGTCCTCGGCATCCTGCCCGGCAATTCCTGCCGATGGGCAGGTGGAGTCTACAGCAGGTGCCCGAATTTGGTGGCCTTGGTTGCGAGGTAGGCCTCATTGTGGCCGTTTGACGGGAAGCTGTGCTGTACCCGCTCCGTCACCGCGATTCCCCAGCGTGCGAGCTGCTCCAGTTTCTCGGGATTGTTGGTCATTAGCCGGACCTGCTGCACGCCCAGTTGACGCAGCATTTCCGCCGCCGGCAGATAGACCCGTTCGTCGGCATCGAAGCCGAGCTGCAGATTGGCCTCGTGCGTATCGGCACCGCGGTCCTGCAAGGTGTAGGCACGCAGTTTGTTGACCAGTCCGATGCCTCGGCCTTCCTGCGCCAGATAGAGCAGCACACCGGAGCCCGCCGCGGCGATCGTCTGGATCGCACCGCGGAGTTGATCGCCGCAGTCGCACCGCAGCGAACCGAGCAGATCTCCCGTAAAGCACTCCGAATGCAGGCGCACCAGAACCGGCTGGCTGGTGTCGAGCCGGCCGATGACGATGGCCAGATGTTCGATCCCCCCGTCTGCAGGACGAAAGGCCAGGATACGCGTATCTTCGGCATCGCTCAGCGGAACCGCCGCTTCGGCCACCTTCGTTAGGGAATGGGCGGCGGCGGTCCGATAGGCCTCGACCTCCTGTGCGGTGACGCTGAGGAAGCCTTTCTTCGCAGCCCAGGCTGCCGGCTCGTCGGTCACCGGAGCTGCCGCCACCAGAACGGCCGGCAGCAAGCGCGCGAGCTTGACCAGTTCGACGGCAGCGACTTCCAGCTCTTCGGCCGGCAACAATGCAGGCGGCGTGGGTGTCACCGGTCGCGCGATTGCCGTCGGATCGGCCAAGGCTGAGATTGT
The DNA here is from genome assembly GCF_003572205.1 of Algihabitans albus. Classification (NCBI taxonomy): domain Bacteria; kingdom Pseudomonadati; phylum Pseudomonadota; class Alphaproteobacteria; order Rhodospirillales; family Rhodovibrionaceae; genus Algihabitans; species Algihabitans albus. Next base: position 367,087 of record NZ_QXNY01000004.1, on the reverse strand, counting down.
GCCGGCCGAAAGACCGGCGGCCGGCAAACGGACAGGCCCCTCGGCCTCCATTTCCGTCAGGCTCAAGGCCTGGGCCCTCGGGCCGGTCAATACCAAGGCGCGCGCGCCCTCACCGGAACGATCAAGCGCGCGCAGCCGCTCGTCGTTGGCGGCTTCGGCCGCCAAGACCAACAGAGCCGCTCCGTCGCTGCTATGCAGAAGCACCGGCCAACCGCGCCGCAACTCGGAGAGCGCGCGATCGACGTCTTCCAACGTGCCGGGGGCATAGCTTTGACTTGTCGCGTACAGGTCGCTCATGGCAATCGCTTCTGTGGAGGATCGCTAGCCGGGCGGAACGGTGCCGGCAACAACTTAAAGATAGGCTTCCTGCCGCCGCTGGCAAAGCTTATCCCATGACATGATTGGTGACATGCATGGGAGCGGGGGCCTTTCGGCAGCGCGGTCGAGACGGAATGGGAGGCATGAGAGCATGGGCGAGATCGTTTGGCGCCACTACGATCAGGAGCAGGTTAATCAGCAGTTGAACCTCCGTGCGCGTACGCCGGAGCATGCCGATCACTTCGCTCGCTGGGCCGAGGAAGGCCGCCGGGTGCGGGCCGAGTTTCCCGGCGCCAGGCTCGACCTGCAGTATGGATCGACCCCGCCTGAAGCCCTCGACTACTTTCCAGCCGCAACGCCGGACGCCCCTCTGATTGTCTTTATCCATGGTGGCTACTGGCAGTCGCTCGACAAGGCGGACTTCGATTCCTTTGCCTGGGCATGGCGCGAAGCCGGGTTCGCCTACGCCTCTCTGAACTACACTTTGGCGCCGGCTGCGCGGGTTCCGGAAATGGTCCAGCAGGTGCGCCGTGCACTGATCTATCTCTATGAGTCGTCGGAAGGCTTGGGCTTCGACCGCACACGGACTGTCGTGTCGGGCCATTCGGCCGGCGCGCATTTGGCGGTGATGGCCGGAATCACCGACTGGTCGGTGCACGGTCTGCCGACTGATTTTCCGAAGGCCGTGGTGTCGGTCTCGGGCCTCTATGAACTCGAGCTTCTCCTGCACAGTTATCAGCAGCCCGTGCTGCAGATCGATGCCGCTCAGGTGGCGGAGATTTCGCCGCAACGCCTGATCGGGAGCTTGCCGACCGGCTCCGCGCCTGCTCTTCTTTGTGCCGTCGGCTCGACGGAGCCGGAAGAGTTCCAGGAACAGCAGAAGCTGTTCCTGGACGCCTGGACCGCACGGGGCCTCTCCGGCGAAGGTTTGACGCTGGAGGGGGATCATCATTTCAACGTGGTCGAACGTTTGGGTCGGCCAGGCGACCCTCTTTTTGAACGGATGGCTGCTCTGGCCCTCGGATAATAAACGGCCCGAGGTGTCCAGCACGCGATTGTCGTTGCGATCCCAGCTAAAGCGATCCCGCTCTAGCTGGTTGCACAGTTCGTCTTGCGGATTTATTGAGAAGCTATGAGCAACGCCCAAGCGAAGAAGATCCTGCTGGTCGACGACGATGACGCGCTGCGCGACTCGCTGGCCGAACAGCTTCGGCTGCACGAGGAGTTCGTCACTGTCGAAGCTGCCAACGGCCAGGATGGTCTGGAAAAGGCGAAAGCCGAGTACTTCGACGCCATCTTGCTCGACGTCGGGCTACCCGACATGGACGGCCGCGAACTCTGCCGTCTGATGCGCCGGGCTGGGGTCAAGTCGCCGGTGATCATGCTGACGGCCATGGACTCGGACGCCGATACCATTCTCGGCCTGGATTCCGGCGCCAACGACTATGTCAGCAAGCCATTTCGCCTTGGCATTCTCCTAGCCCGCCTGCGCGCCCAACTGCGTCAGCACGAGCAGAGCGAAGATGCCGTCTTCACCATCGGTCCCTACTCCTTCCGCCCGGCCGCCAAGCTGTTGGTTCACGGCGAGAATCAGCAGAAGGTGCGCTTGACGGAAAAGGAGACGGCGATCCTGAAGTACCTCTTCCGGGCCGGCGATAAGACCGTAGGTCGCGATCAGCTGCTCGGCGAGGTCTGGGGCTACAACGCCGGCGTGACGACGCACACGCTCGAAACCCACGTCTACCGCCTGCGCCAGAAGATCGAGGCCGATCCCTCCAACGCGGAAATTCTGGTCACGGAGCCCGGCGGTTATCGCTTGGTGCCGTAAAGCAGACCGCGTCCGCTTCAGTCGGTCAGATCCTCGAAGAATTCCTTCACACGGGCGAAGAAGCCGTGGGACTCGGGATGATGGGTGTCGCCGCTGCCTTCGTGGGTCTCCTGGAATTGCTTGAGCAGCTCTCTCTGGTTCTTGGTGAGATTGCGCGGCACCTCGACGGAGACCTGAATGTAGAGATCGCCCGTCGCTTTTGAGCGCAGGACTGGCATACCCTTGCCGCGCAGTCGGAACTGGGTGCCGGACTGCGTCCCTTCGGGAACCGAGACCTTCGCGCGGGAGCCGTCGATCGCGGGCACTTCGATGGAGCCGCCAAGCGCGGCCGTGGTCATGGGAATCGGCACGCGGCAATAGAGGTTGGCTCCGTCGCGCTGGAAAAACCGATGCGGCGCGACCGAGAGGAAGATGTAGAGGTCTCCGGCCGGGCCACCGCGTCCGCCCGCTTCGCCCTCGCCGGCCAGACGGATGCGCGTACCCTCCTCGACGCCTGCGGGGATATTGACCTGTAGGGTTTTTTCCCGCTGAACCGCGCCGAGTCCGCCGCAAGCCCGACAGGGATCCTCGATGGTCTGGCCGCGGCCCTGGCAGGTCGGGCAGGTCCGCTCGATGGTGAAGAAGCCCTGCTGCGCGCGGATACGCCCGCGTCCCCCGCAGGACGGGCAGTTCGTGGGGCTCGTGCCCGGCTCGGCGCCGGAACCGTCGCAAGCATCGCAAGTGACCGAACTCGGGACGCGGATCGTCGCCTGCTTGCCGCTGTAGGCTTCCTCAAGATCGATTTCGAGATTGTAGCGCAAGTCGGCGCCATGGGCCGGTCCGCTGCGCCGCGCCGCGCCGGAGAACTCCCCGAACATCTCGTCGAAGATATCCGCGAAGCCGCCGAAGTCGAAGCCGCCACGTCCGCCGCCAGCCCCGGCTCCGCCGCCGCCCATGCCGCCCTCGAAGGCCGCATGGCCGAAACGGTCGTAGGCAGCCCGAGACTGCTCGTCCTTGAGTGCCGCGTAGGCCTCAGCCGCTTCCTTGAAGCGATGCTCGGCTTCGCTGTCACCCGGATTGCGGTCCGGGTGGTATTGCATTGCCAGCTTTCGGTAGGCCTTCTTGATGTCCTCGACGGAGGCCTTCCGACCAACCCCCAGCACTTCGTAATAGTCGCGCTTGGCCATGAATTGCCCGATGCCGTAACACTAGTCCGCCAATGGCGCCGCCCGGCTGTGCCGGCGGCGCATGGCGCTCCCCCAAACGTAAGGAGCGGCACCGCGAGATCAGGCAAGCCTGTCCTCCGGTGCCGCTTCTACGCGTGCCTCTAAGGCGCGCCTGCGTGGACTACGCCGACTTGCCCTTTTTGTCGTCGTCGACCTCTTCGAAGTCGGCATCGACGACGCTCTCGTCCTGGGCACCCGCGCTTTCGCCGCCCGGGCCGCTCTCGCTCCCGGCTTCGGACCCCGGACCCGCATCGCCGCCCGGACCCTGCTCGGTCTGGTACATGGCCTGACCGACCTTCATCGAAACCTGGCCGAGCTCGTCGGTCTTGGTTTTGATCGCCTCGACGTCTTCGCCGTCCTTGACGTCCTTCAGCGCGGTCACGGCGCTTTCAGTCTCCGCCTTCAGGTCGGCCGGGATCTTGTCGCCGCCCTCGGACAGAGTCTTCTCGACGGTATGGATCAAACTGTCAGCCGCGTTCCGCGCCTCGACCACTTCGCGCCGCTTCTGGTCGTCCGCGGCGTGGGACTCGGCGTCCTTGACCATGCGGTCGATCTCGTCGTCGGACAGGCCGCCCGAGGCCTGGATGCGAATGGTCTGCTCCTTGCCGGTGGCCTTGTCCTTGGCGCCGACATTCACGATGCCGTTGGCGTCGATGTCGAAGGTCACCTCGATCTGCGGCACGCCGCGCGGCGCCGTCGGAATACCGACCAGATCGAACTGGCCCAGCATCTTGTTGTCCGACGCCATCTCGCGCTCGCCCTGGAAGACGCGAATGGTCACGGCCGTCTGGTTGTCCTCTGCGGTCGAGAAGACCTGGGACTTCTTGGTCGGGATCGTGGTGTTGCGGTCGATCAGCTTCGTCATGACGCCGCCCAGGGTCTCGATGCCCAGCGACAGCGGGGTGACGTCGAGCAGCAGCACGTCCTTGACGTCGCCCTGCAGCACACCGGCCTGGATCGCAGCGCCCATGGCCACGACCTCGTCCGGGTTGACGCCGCGATGCGGCTCGCGCCCGAAGAACTCCTTCACGCGCTCGATCACTTTCGGCATGCGGGTCATGCCGCCGACCAGGATGACGTCGTCGATCTCACCGGCGGAGATGCCGGCATCCTTTAGCGCCGCTTTGCAGGGCTCGATCGTGCGCTGGATCAGCGCGTCGACCAGGGCCTCCAGCTTGGCGCGGCTCAGCTTGATGTTGAGGTGCTTCGGACCGGACTGATCGGCGGTGATGAAGGGCAGGTTGACTTCGGTCTGGGTGGCGCTCGACAGCTCGATCTTCGCCTTCTCGGCGGCCTCCTTGAGGCGCTGCAAGGCCAGCTTGTCCTGGCGCAGGTCGATGCCCTGCTCCTTCTTGAACTCGTCGGCCAGGTAATCGATCACCGTCTGGTCGAAGTCCTCACCGCCCAGGAAGGTGTCGCCGTTGGTCGATTTGACCTCGAAGACTCCGTCGCCGATCTCCAGGACCGAAACGTCGAAGGTACCGCCGCCGAGGTCGTAGACCGCGATCGTTCCGGTCGTCTTCTTGTCCAGCCCGTAGGCCAGCGCGGCCGCCGTCGGTTCGTTGATGATGCGCAGCACTTCGAGGCCGGCGATCTTGCCGGCGTCCTTGGTCGCCTGGCGCTGGGCGTCGTTGAAGTAGGCCGGAACGGTGATGACGGCCTTCTCGACCGTCTCGCCCAGGTAGGTCTCGGCCGACTCCTTCATCTTCTGCAGGATGAAGGCGGAAATCTGGCTGGGAGAATAGTTCTCGCCGCGTGCCTTGACCCAGGCGTCGCCGTTGTCCGCCTTGACGATCTCGTAGGACACCAGATCCATGTCCTTGCGGGTCGTCGGATCCTCGAAACGCCGGCCGATCAGGCGCTTGACAGCGAAGATGCTGTTCTCGGGGTTGGTCACCGCCTGGCGCTTGGCCGGCTGGCCGACCAGCCGCTCGCCGCTCTCGGTGAAGGCGACCATCGAGGGCGTGGTGCGCGCACCCTCCGCGTTCTCGAGCACCTTGGGCTCCTTGCCTTCCATGACGGCGACGCAGGAGTTGGTGGTGCCGAGGTCGATACCGATAACTTTTGCCATGTCTCGCTCTCCGTAAAACAGCAGACCTCATGCGGGCGGCCTTACAAAGCGCCGCCCTTTCGGGTCCCTCGAAGGTTTCGAAAGCATCGGGCCGTTCGCGAGGTTCGGTCAGAAACGAAGTTTCCGGCGCGCTGCGAAAGACCGTCGCGTTTCGGCGGATATATAAGCGGTCGCCGGTGGCCTGCAACCCGGTGCGCGCCGCCGCTTGCGCCCGAACGGCCGTCGCGCCACCTTTGCTGCAGGTAGAGAGTGAGGCAGGGAGCGGCGAAGATGCGGCTAGGCGACGGCGTTTACGTCATGATTCTGGGATTGATGGTGGCCAACGTCATGGTCGGTGCCGTGCTGGCGCTGGTCGGCGAGCAACTGCTTGGCAGCCCGGCTGTCTCGCTGTTCGGAACCTGGCTCGCGGCCGGGGGCGGCCTCGGCTATCTCTTTTTCCGTTGGCTCGGAAGCCGCGAGCAGAAGAAGCGCAGCGGGTAGGTGCTTGAGTCGCCGTGATCGTCTCCGCGAGTTATCGGACCGACATCCCGGCCTTTTATGCCGACTGGTTCCTTCGTCGGCTCGAGATGGGGCATGTGCAGGTCAAGAATCCTTACGGCGGCCCCGATACGCTGGTGCCCCTGCGAGGGCCGGAGTGCGACGGTTTCGTCTTCTGGACCCGCAATCTCGATCCCTTCTGGCCGGCGCTGGCCGAAGTGCGCGCGCGCGCACTGCCCTTCGTGGTGCAGTTCACTCTGACCGGTTATCCCAAGGCCTTGGAGCCGGCGGTGATTTCAGAGACACGGGGCCTCGACCAGCTTCGCAAGCTCGTCGACGACCATGGCGGCCGAACGGCGGTATGGCGCTACGATCCAGTCTTCGCCACGGATTTGACGCCACCGGCCTGGCACCGGGAGACCTTCGCGCGATTGGTCCGCGCGCTCGCCGGCAGCGTCGACGAAGTCGTCCTTTCCTTCGCGCAGATCTACGCCAAGACCAGGCGCAACACGGAGCGGGCGGCGGCTCGCCACGGCTTTGCCTGGCAGGACCCGCCGACCGAGGAAAAGCGAGTCCTCTTGGGTGACTTGGCTGAGATCGCGCGGTCGCGGGGTCTGACACCCAGCCTCTGCAGCCAGCCCGAGCTGCTTACCGACGGCGGCCTCTTCGGCGGGCCGCAGCCGGCGCGCTGCATCGATGCCGGGCGCCTCTCCGACGTGGCCCGTGCCTGGGGTCTGGACGGTGCTATCGCCGCACGCACCAAGGGAAACCGGCCCGGCTGCCTCTGCGCCGAATCGCGCGACATCGGCGCCTACGACACCTGCCCGCACGGCTGCACCTACTGCTATGCCGTCAGGGCCCCGGACAAGGCGAAGGCCTATCGCCGAAGGCACGATCCGCAGGTGGAGCGCCTGGGTGACTGATCGCTGTCGGGTTTAGCCGTCCACCAGGGACTTGAGCTGACGGTTGGCGACGGCGAGCATCGCGAAATCCGGGTTGCCGTTTGCGCGCAGTTCGCCGAGCAGCTGTTCGCTGCGCAGCACTTGAGGCCGTCGGCTCTCTACCCAGCGGTCGATCACCGAAGCGCCGTTGGCTTTCCCGAGTTGCTTAAGGCCGCCGTTGGCCTTGGCGGCATCGAGCACCGACTCGGCAGCTTGGAACTGGGAGGCGTCCAGGTCGTCGACGATTGCCGTGATCGCCAGCTTGTCCCAGGCCGTGTCGTTGGCGAGGTGGCCGCTGGCCCGTCTCAGCCAGTCGAAACCGAAGCGCGCGCCCACCGTGAAATAGACCTGCGCGGTCTCCTCGACCGCGAGGCCGGCGAGGTCCGCGAGACGCACGAGATCGCAGGCGGCATAGCGCAGATACAGGCCGGCGATGGTATCGGCCAGCGCCTTGGGCACGCGGCACTCGCGCAGGCGTTCCGCTTGGTGGGCCAACAGGTGGCGATCGCCTTCCGTCAGGAAGCTCTCCAGTGAACCGCCCAGCGCGGCGACCCCGGGCCGATACCGCGCAACGGCGCTGGCGATGTCCAACGGCTGATTCTCGACACGCAGCATCCAAACCGCAACGCGTTCGGCGAGCCGGCCGGTTTCGATCAACATGCTGGCCTGGATCTCCGCCGGAACCTTATTGTCCAGCGCCTCGATCTGGGCCCAGAGCCCGCTCAGATCGAAGACGTCGCGCGCGACCATGAACGCGCGCACGATCTCTGCCGCCGGATAGCCCGTCTTCTCTCGCACTTCATGGACGAAGCTGATGCCCATGCGGTTGACGGTCTCGTTGGTCGCAAGCGTCGCCGCGATCTCCCGGCGCAGTCGGTGGTCGCGGATGTCGTCGGCGTAGTCCTTGCGCAGAGGTGTCGGGAAGTAGCCCGAAACCTCGGCATCCAAGGCCGGATCGTCGGGTAGATCGGAGTCCAGCAACTCGTCGTAGAGTGCGATCTTCGCATAGGACAAGAGGATGGCGATCTCCGGGCGGGTCAGACCGCGGTTCGCCTTCATTCGCTCCTCGATGGTCTCGTCATCGGGCAGATGCTCCAGCGCCCGATTCAAGCGGCCGGCGCGCTCCAGGCTGCGCATGTAGCGTCCGAGCCGATCGAGCAGATGACCGCCAAGGTCCTGTGTGACGGAAATCGACTGCGTCTGCAGGTAGTTGTCGCGCAGCACGAGCTCGGCGACCTCGTCCGTCATCTTGGCCAACAGCTTGTCGCGCTGTTGGCGGGTCAGCTTGCCGTTCTGCTCCGCCGCGCCCAGCAGGATCTTGATGTTGACCTCGTGGTCCGAGCAGTCGACGCCGGCGGAGTTGTCGATGGAGTCGGTGTTCAGGCGCCCGCCCTTCAGGGCGTACTCGATCCGCGCCGGCTGGGTCATGCCCAGGTTGGCGCCTTCGCCGACCACGCGGCAGCGCAGCTCTTCGCCGTTGATGCGCAGGGCATCGTTGGTGCGGTCGCCGACCTCCAGATTGCTTTCGTCGCTGGCCTTGACGTAGGTGCCGATACCGCCGAACCAGAGCAGCTCGACGTCGCTGGTCAGGATCGCGCGGATCAGCTCGTTCGGTGTCACCTTGTCCTTGGCGAGCCCGAAGAGCGTCTGCATCTCCGGGCTGACGGTCACCGACTTGGCTTTGCGGTCGAACACGCCGCCGCCCTTGGAGATCTTGCGCTTATTGTAATCGTCCCAGGTGCTCCTCGGCAGCGCAAAGAGGCGCTTGCGCTCGGCGAAGGATTTGGCCGGGTCGGGGTCCGGATCGACGAAGACGTGGAGATGATTGAAGGCGGCGACCAGCTTGGTCTGTTTCGACAGGAGCATCCCGTTGCCGAAAACGTCGCCGGACATGTCGCCGACGCCGATCGCCGTGAAGGTCTCGCGCTGGATGTCCTTGCCGACTTCTCTGAAGTGCCGCTTGACCGACTCCCATGCACCTCGGGCCGTGATTCCCATGACCTTGTGGTCGTAGCCGGCCGAGCCGCCGGAGGCGAAGGCGTCGTCGAGCCAGAACCCGTAGTCCTGGCTGACGCCGTTGGCGTAGTCGGAGAAGGTCGCCGTGCCCTTGTCGGCCGCGACGACCAGATAGGGGTCGTCGCCGTCGTGGCGGACGACCTGTCTAGGCGGCACGATCTTGCCGGCCTGGGTATTGTCGGTGATGTCGAGCAGACCGCGAATGAAGGTCTTGTAGGCGGCCACGCCCTCCGCCATGAAGGCCTCTCGCCCCTCCGACGGAGGCGGCAAGCGCTTCGGCACGAAGCCGCCCTTCGAGCCGACTGGAACGATGACCGCGTTCTTGACCTGTTGTGCCTTGACCAGGCCCAGCACCTCGGTGCGGAAATCCTCGCGCCGGTCGGACCAGCGCAGGCCGCCGCGCGCGACGGGTCCAAAACGCAGATGCACGCCTTCGACCTGCGGCGCGTAGACGAAGATTTCCCGGTAGGGTTTCGGTTCGGGCAAGTCTTCAATGGCCCGGCTGTCGAGCTTGAAGGAGATGTAGGGCTTGATCCGCCCGGTATCGTCGGTCTGATAGTAGTTCGTGCGTAGGGTCGCGCTGACGGCGTTGAGGAAGCGCCGCAGAATGCGGTCTTCGTCCAGGTTCGCGACCGCTTCCAGTGCGGTCTCGATCGCCGCGACCAGCGTTTGCTCCGCCTTGGCCAGCTCGGCCGGCTTGCGCCCCTTTCTCCGTGCCGGGTCGAAGCGCGTCTCGAACAGCTCCGCCAGCTTGGCCGCGATCGCCGGGTTTCCGGCCAGCGTTTCCTCCATGTAGCTTTGGCTGAAGGTGATACCGGCTTGGCGCAGATACTTGGCGTAGGCGCGCAGGATACGGATCTCTTGCGCCGTCAGTCCGGCCGCCAGCACCAGACCGTTGAAGCGGTCGCCCTCCATCTTGTCGGTCCAGGTCAGTGCGAAAACCTCGTGGAAGGCATCGCGGACCTCCTCCAGATCGACGCTCTGTCCGGAACCCAGCCGCAGGGAGAAGTCGTGGATCCAGACGGCCATCCCGCCGCCGCCTTCCTTGGTGCCCTTGATGCGAATCTCGTAGGGGACCTCGGAGATCACGCGCAGGCCCATCTGTTCCAGCATGGGCAAGACATCCGACAGCGGAATCGGATGACCGGCGATGTAGAGTTTGAAATGCAGGACGTCGTCGGTCGCGCGATGCGGTCGGTAGAGGTCCAGAGCCAGACCCGCTTCGCCCAGGGTCGTCTCGACCTTGGCCAGGTCGGCGACCGCGTCCTTCGCCACATGCGCTTCCCGGTAGTTGGTCGGAAAGGCACGTTCGTAGCGCCGGAACAGAGCGAGCCCCTCCTGCTCGCCGTGGGCCGACACCAGCGCCGCTTCGAAGGTGTCGGTCCAGGATCGCGCCGCCTCGGCCAGCTGTCGTTCCAAGGCCGCGACCTCGACCTTCGGCACCTGCCCTCGAGTGGTCTTCACGATCACATGCAGGCGGGCCAGCAAGGCGTCGCCCAACTGCGTGGAAAAGGCCGCGATCCGCCCGGCGTAGGCCTCTGCGAGCAGCCCTTGTAGTTTGAGCCGCAAATTTGTGTCGAAGCGGTCGCGCGGCACGTAAACCATGCAGGAGACGAAACGCTCGAAGGGATCGCGCCGAACGAACAGGGCAGTCCGCTGGCGCTCCTGCAGATGCAAGACGCCGAGCGCTGTATCTTGCAGTTCTTCGGTATCGATCTGGAAGAGTTCGTCGCGCGGGTAGGTTTCCAGGATGTGCAGAAGGGCTTTGCCGTCGTGGCTTGCCGGCGAGAAGCCCGCCAGTTGCAGGACCTTGTCGACCTTGCGCTTGAGCTGCGGGATCTCGCGCGGGCTCTGGCTGTAGGCCGCGGAGGTGAAAAGGCCGATAAACAGCCGCTCGCCGCAGATTTTGTTCTTGTTGTCGAACAGCTTGACCGCAATGGCATCGATATGGGCGTCTCGGTGGACCGTTGAGCGCCTGTTGGCCTTGGTGATGCGCAGAAGTTCCGGCGTCTTCACCCAGTCCTGCACGTCCGGCGGCAGCTTGCCCAGGTCGCGCAGGCCGTCGAAGACAGAAAAGTCGACGTTGCGGAGCAGGCCGAGGCCGCTGTCGGGATCGATCTTGGCCAGGGCCCCCTGCCCGCTGCCTTGGAAGCGGTATTCGCGGTAGCCCAGGAAGGTGAAGTGATCGTCGTCCAGCCATTCGAGGAAGCCGATGGCCTCCTCCACCTCTTCTCTGGCCAAGCGTGGGGGGTTGCGATCCAGATCGCGAATCAGATCGCGGCAGCGTTGGCGGATCGACCGCCAGTCCTCGACCGCCAGGCGCACGTCGTTCAGCACGCCCTCCAGAACGGTGGTGATTTCCGCGTGGAGCGACATCGGCTGCTGCTCGATCATCAGCAGCATGCAGGATTCGGCAGCCCCGGCGATCTCCACGTCGCTGGTATCGCCCAACCGCACCAGCTTGCCGGTTTCGTCGCGCTCCATGGGCAGGATCGGATGGATGATCAGGCGTACCTCGATATCGCGCCGATTCATCGCGGCAGTGACGGAGTCCACCAGGAACGGCATATCGTCATTGACGATTTCGACGACCGTATGCGGACAGGACCAGCCGTGGGTCTCGACCGTCGGATTGTAGAGTCGAATCTCTGCGCGGCCGGGCTTGCGCGTCTGCGCGAAGGACCAGACCGACTGGGCGGCACCTGCCAGATTCTCGGGTGTTTGATCGCGCAGGTCGTCCGGCGGCACGTGGGCGAAGAAGAGCTGTAGGAAGCGCTCGGCTGCCGCACCGGCCTCGCCGGTTGTGCCCTGGCGGATCAGTTTCGCTGCCGAGTCGATCAAGTGGACCGTCGTGTCTTCCGCTTGACGTGCCATGGCCGGCTCCCTTCCCCGTCCGGTGTCGCTTCGCGGGCCCGCACCGCTGCTTGCCGCGGCCCGCTTTTCTGCTCGCTGGCCGAGTCTCTCAACTGCTGGAATCCGAGGTGACTCAGATGGCGGGACACTACCCCATCGCCATGTCGAGCGGGAGGGGCTGCCATATAATAAAGCTGACACGGTAAAAGGATCGTCTGCTTCGCGTGTGACTTTATCGCCGGTCCGTCTGCGGACCTTTCGGTTCAGCTGCGCAAGCGCCGGAACTCGGCCATGGCGACCGCCGCCGCGACGCCGGCGTTCAGACTGTCGAGGCCCGGTTGTCCGCCGGGGATCCGCACCAGGGCGTCACAGTATTTGCGGGTCTTGGGCCGCAGTCCCTCGCCCTCGGCGCCGATCACGAAGATCGACTTTTCCGCGAAGGTCGTCTGCGCCAGCGTCGCCGGCGCTTCCCCGTCCAAGCCGTATGCCCAGAAGCCCAGCGTCTTGAGGGCGGTCAGGGTTTGCGAGAGGTTGGTGACGCGGAAAATCTTGACGAATTCAGCGCCACCGACGGCATAGCGCACCACGGTGGGCGAGATATCGACCGAACGGTTGCGCAGGACGGCCACCGCCGGGATCTGGAAGAAGGCGGCCGTGCGCAGCATTGTCGCGAAGTTCTGCGGATTGGACACCTGGTCCAGCAGCAACAGGCAGTCGACCTCGGCCAGCAGGTCCAGATCGCGGTCGCCGTAGATCCGCCGTGGCTTGACGAAGGCGCAGATGCCCTGGTGCTTGTCGTCTTCCGTGAACTCCCCGATCCGCAGGAAGTCCGGCCAAGCCACGAATTCCGGTTTCAGGCCGAGCCGTTCCGCCGCCGCAATGAACTCCGTGTGATAGGCCTCCTTGCCTGCCAGCACCAGGCGCTGCACCTGCCGCGGGCGTTGCAGGAAGACCGCCCGCACGGAGTGCTTACCGAAAATCTTTTCCATGGAATTTCACTGTGGAACTTCACTGTCCGAGCTACCGCGTGCCAGCGAGCTTTGCTTCGCCGCGCGCGGAGACCCATCTGCCGCAGACGGGGCAACTTTGGCAAGTTGGGATCTTCCGGGCAAAATCGAAATCTGGAGCGGGCGATGAGATTCGAACTCACGACCCCAACCTTGGCAAGGTTGTGCTCTACCCCTGAGCTACGCCCGCGCTCCTGATCGAAACCGGCGAGCCTGGACCCAGCCGGTGAGGAGGGGGAGTTAGCGCTTTTGCCTGATCGATGCAAGAGTGGAGTCGTCGCCTCGAAGGTCTCTACCGGTCTCCGGCTTCGCTCTTGCCGGTCTTGATTGGATCATGGTGCCGTGCCCTTGCGGGGCGCGGTGGACCGCGACAGGGTTGGCGATCATGACGGACGGCAGGACGGAATCGGGAGTCGAGATGGGAGGCCGAACTGAGGCGGAGACCGAAACGGCGGTTCTGCTTGCCGACGGCAGCGTACCGCTGACACCGGAGGCCTTGATCGCCAAGCTGGAGGAGTTGGGCATTGCTCAACGAAGCGTGGAGCATCCGCCGCTCTTCACCGTGGAGCAGTCCAAGGCCCTGCGCGGTCAACTGCCGGGCGGGCACACCAAGAATCTCTTTCTGCGCAACAAGAAGGGCGCCATGTGGCTGGTCACTTCGCTGGAGGACCGGCCACTCGACCTGAAGAAGCTCGGTGAGCTGTTGGGCGGCGGCCGGCTGTCCTTCGGCAGTGCCGAACGCCTGATGCGCCATCTCGGCGTCTTACCGGGCGCCGTCACGCCACTGGCCGTGATCAACGACCATGAGGCTGCCGTCACTCTGGTGCTCGATGCCGGTCTTTTGGAGCAGGAGCCGGTGAACGTTCATCCGCTGACCAACGAGCAAACGACGGCGATGGCTGCCGCCGACCTGATTCGCTTCGCCGAGTCCACTGGCCACCCGCCGCGGATCGTCGACTTGGTCCAAGCCGAGCGGGACCCAGGGTAGAACCGGCGCACCCTTGCTCTCTTGCGCTCTATTGGCCACATAAACGGCGCCTTTCGGGGCTGGCGGGGCAGCCAGCGCCCTCCACCGACACCCATCGACGAAGCAGCAGGCGGACAACTCATGTTCCCGACTTTCGGCAAGGGGCCGCAGACCCCCGAGACTCAGACCTCTACGACCCAGACCACCGCGGCCGATAGCGATTTGATCAAGGACGCGGACATGCAGTCCTTCGCACGAGACGTGCTGGACGCCTCCATGACGATGCCGATTCTTGTGGACTTCTGGGCCGACTGGTGCGGGCCCTGCAAGCAGCTCACACCTGCGCTGGAGGCCGCGGTTCGCGACGCCAAGGGCGCGATCAAACTGGTCAAGATCAACGTCGATCAGAATCAGGGACTGGCGCAACAGTTGCGCATTGCCTCGCTGCCCACCGTCTATGCTTTCTTCCAGGGCCAGCCCATCGACGGCTTCCAAGGTGCCTTGCCCGGCAGCCAGCTCAAGCAGTTCATCGATGGCGTGATCCAGACCGCCGGCGGAACCCAGGCCGCCGGAGGCGGTGAAGGCGAGGCGGTTGCTCAAGCGATGGAACAGGCCAAGCAGCTGGTTACCGAGGGCCAGAGCGAACAGGCCGCCGCCATCTACGGCCAAGTGCTGCAGCACGATCCGGAAAACCTGGACGCCCTGGGCGAATACCTGCGCTTGCTGATCGATCTCGGGCGGGCCGAGGAGGCCAAGATGGCCTTCGATCAGCTGGAGGACGAAACCAAGGCCACTCCGCAGTTGCAGCCGGTGAAGACGGCCCTGGAACTGAGCGGCGAGGGACCCGGCGCCGGCGCCATTCCCGAGCTGATGGAACGGATCGCGCAGGACTCTGCCGACCATCAGGCTCGTTTCGACCTGGCCTTGGCCCTCTATGCCGCCAACAAAAAGGAAGCCGCCGCCGAGGCGCTGCTGGACATCGTGCGTCGTCAGCGTAATTGGAACGACGAGGCAGCCCGCAAACAGCTCTTGAAATACTTCGAGGCCTGGGGCCCTGCCGACCCGCTCACTGTGGAGATGCGTCGACGTTTGTCGTCCCTTTTGTTTGCATGAAGCGTAACTCTTTCGATCCAGATTTTGAAAATCTGCCTGAAATCCTCCCGATCTTCCCGCTCTCGGGCGTCTTGCTGCTACCCGGCGGCCGGCTTCCGCTCAATGTCTTCGAGCCACGCTATCTCGCGATGGCGCGCGACGCGATTGCCAGCGACCGGCTGATCGGCATGGTTCAGCCGGTCGAAGACCCAGAAGGTGGTGCCGAGTCGCCACCCCCGCACAAGGCGGCTGCATCGGTTTATGAGGTCGGCTGCGCCGGGCGAATCACGGCCTTCAGCGAAACCGATGATGGGCGCCTGCTCATCACCTTATCCGGCCTGGCCCGGTTTCGCGTCGTCGAGGAGCTTGAGCTGAAGGAGGGATATCGCCGGGTGCGGGCTGACTGGTCGCGCTGGCGCGAGGACTTGCAGGCGGCCGAGATCAACACCGGCGGTATCGACCGGCCTCGTTTGATGCAGGCTCTGCGCGGCTACTTCGCCAATACCGGGCTTTCGGGCGACTGGGACGCCATCGAGGAAACGCCGGATGAGCGGTTGATCACCTCGCTGGCAATGATCTGCCCTTTCGAACCCAGCGAGAAGCAGGCCCTACTGGAAGCCACGGATCTTTCGGAGCGGGCGCGGACCATGACGACGATCATGGAGATGAGCACGCTGTCGGCTGGCGAAACCGGTTCCGGCGACTTGCGCCACTAGGTTAGAACGCCGACATATGAGTCGAATTGGCGCGTCCAACCGGACGATGCTCTATCGTCTCGTTTCGTGAAGCTGGCGCATAAGAGAGACCGAGTAAGATGGCCGAGAAACCCGAAGCGACCCAGGGCGAGCCCGCGACGCCGCAGAGCGTGGATCCGAAACTGCTCGAGATCCTGGTCTGTCCGCTCACCAAGACGCCCCTGGAGTATGATCGCGAAGCTCAGGAGCTGATCAGCCGTCAAGCCGGGCTCGCATATCCGATCCGCGACGGCATCCCCATTATGTTGCCCGACGAGGCCCGCAGCCTCGACGAGGCCTGATCCCGTAAGAAGACAGCCATGCCCGAACCCGTGACCTTGCCGCCGAAAAGCGGTTTCGACGTTCAGCATCATCCGCTGGAGATTCGCTACTCCAAGGAAGCCAAGACGCTGGAGGTCGAGTTCGACGACGGCGTCACCTTCGCTTTGTCGGCCGAATTGCTGCGTGTGGAAAGTCCGTCCGCCGAGGTGCAGGGGCACGGGCCGGGTCAGAAGCAGATCGTCGCGGGCCGCCGGCACGTGGGGATCATGGCGATCGAGCCCGTGGGCAGCTACGCCGTGCGGCTGAAGTTCGACGATCTGCATGACACCGGGATCTATTCCTGGGATTACCTCTATCGCCTTGGCGAGGAGCAGGACCAGCTTTGGTCCGACTATCTGGAGAACATCCAGGCACGCGGTCTGTCGCGAGAGCCCGCCCGGCGCTAGCCGGCGGGACGCATTGCCAGGCGATAGGCGCTGGTGGCGAGATCCATCAGGTCGAAGACGCGTGCGACGTAGTGGTCGCGGACGGTGAAGCTCTCCCCCTCGCCTTGCAGCAGCTCACTCTCCAGAGACGCTACCAGTTTGTTGAGGCGACGCTGATGCAGGCCGAGGTGCGCCTGCACGGGGTCCGCGATGACGCCGGCGAAGGCGGCAACCAGCGCGCCCAAGGCGAGTACGCCGCCAGTCGCCGCGGCCGTTGCCGCCACCGGCGCACTGATCGGGAAGGCTCCGTACCAGAGCCCCCCCAGGCCGGCACCTAACGGGAAGCTGACAATCGCCAGCTTTTGGGCCAGGGCCTGAGCCAGCATCGGACCGAGCGTGAGCGCTCCGGGCGTCCACTGCTTGAAAGCTAGGGCTCCGACGCCGGCGGAGATCAAGGCGTTGGTGATGTCCACCGCTGCTGTGCGGCTGCCGGTATAGTGCGCCATGGCATCTGTCAGCCAGGCGCGGAAAGCCGGGTCGTCGGCACGCCGGCCGACCGGGCGCAGCAAGCTATGCAGAACGGCGTCGATCGCCGGATCCGCGAGGATGGCTTCGGCCAAAGCGTCACGCTCCGACCGCCGGGCGGTCTGCGACTCTAGGTCTTGGACATAGGGCAGCTCGAGGAAGTCGGCGAAGACGCGCCACTCCACCTCGCGCGCCACATCGGTCGTCAGGAACAGTTGGCGCCGAGTCAGCCAAGCGGCGGTCTGTTGCCGGCCGAGGCCACGAGCGCCGGCGGCCGCCGCGCGGGTGGCGACATAGGGGAGCGCCAACATGATGTTGGCGGGGCTGCGCCACAGATCCGGGCCGAAAGCCCGGCGATGCAGCCGCATCGCGCCCCGCCAGCCGTAGGTTTCGGCCACGAAGCCCGGGATGCGCGCGCGGCGCTCGTCGCAGTAGCGCGCGATACCGGTCGTCACGGCTTGGCGCACGGCACTTTGGTCGAGCGGAAGCTGAGGGCGAGGCGCTTCGGCGAGAGAGGTGATATCTGATTCGGGCATCGCAGTTGGTGTTCTGGACGACTTTCCATTGCAGCGAGATGAGTTCCCCTTGCAGATAATTGCATAAGTGCTGGCTTGCCAGTGATCATCGCTGGCATTCAATCGGCTGTTGCGGTTACACAGAGCGTCCCCAGAACACAGCCTCTAGTAGGCTGAGACAGCAAAGACTGCACCAGAAAGATGAAGTCGGCAGATCCGCCCATCAGGATTCCGATGCTGCTGCTGATCGGGCTGGTCTCGTTCGGCCCGCTTTCGACGGATCTCTATCTGCCGTCGCTGCCGATGATCGGCGAGCGCTTCGCTGCCGATCCCGGTCAGGTGCAGCTGACCCTCTCCGTCTTTCTCGCGGGTTTCGCGATTTCGATGCTGGGCTACGGCCCGCTGTCCGATCGCTTCGGCCGTCGCCCGATTCTGATCGGCGCTTTGGCGATCTATACGGTCGCCTCGATCGCCTGCATGTTGGCGACGACGATCGAGGCGCTGATCGTGGCGCGCTTCTTCCAAGCGCTCGGAGGCTGTGCCGGACCTGTGCTCGGCCGGACTATCGTGCGCGACGTATATGGGGCGGATCGCTCTGCCAAGGTGCTTTCGACGCTCGCCATGGCCATGGCGCTGGCGCCCGCGATCGGGCCGATCCTCGGCGGTTTCCTGACCGAAGCCTACGGCTGGACCGCTAACTTCGCCCTCTTGTCGTTCTTCGGGGGCGTTATGCTGCTCGCCGTCTTTCTGCAGCTCCGCGAAACCAACCTTCATCAAGACCGGAACGCGCTGCGGCCGCTCCAGTTTCTGGCGAACTATCGAAGCCTCCTTCGGCACCGAACCTACGTAGGCTATATCGGGGTCGTGGCCTGCGGTTATGCCTCGATCTTTTCTTTCATCTCGGGATCGTCCTACACCCTGATCGAAGGCCTCGGATTGACCCCCGTGCAGTTTGGATTGTGTTTCTCCGCCGTGGTCCTGGGCTTCATGACAGGCAGCTTCCTGGCGAGCCGGCTTCATGGCCGGATGGAAACCGATCGGCAAATCCGGTTAGGCACGCACGTCATGCTCGGTGGCGGCTTGCTGGCCGCCGGTTTGGCCTGGGCCGGGGTGCACTCGATCGCAAGCGTGACCGCCCCCATGGCGATGGTGCTGGTCGGGTGCGGCTTGACGCTCCCGAACTCCATGGCGCGCGGCATCGGGCCCTTTCCGCGCATGGCGGGCGCGGCTTCGGCTCTAATGGGCTTCGTGCAGATGACAGGCGCGGCTCTCGTCGGTCTCTTTGTCGGAGCGTTTCAGGATGGCAGTCCTCATGCCATGGCAACGGCCATCGCCCTCTGCGGACTCGGTGCGGCGATCTCCTACAACCGGCTGATCCATCCCAGCGCCGAACCGGCCCCCGCAGGCTAACCTCTTCGACCCGCTTTAGCTGTCGCCGCCGGGCGGGGGAAGCCGCTCCAGCGCCCCCTCGCTCCCGCCGCCCAGGCTGCGTTCACCCGACGCCTGCCCGGTCAGGCGTTCCAGAAGGTTCTCCAGAACGCCGGGACTGCGGCTCGGTTGTGGCGCTGCGGGTGCTGCTGAGGGTGCCGCGGCAATGACACCGGTTCCCGGCAGCGGGCGTACCGGCTCCCCCTGCAAGGCCTCCGTCACCACGGCTCGCCAGAGGCGCGCCGGAGCACCGCCACCGGTCACGTGCTGCATCGCGGCACCGTCGTCGTTGCCGAGCCAGACACCGACAACCAGCTCCGCAGTATAGCCGACGAACCAGGCATCGCGGAACGATTGGCTGGTCCCGCTCTTGCCGCCGGCCGGCCGGCCGGGATCGGCGCCACGGCCGGTGCCCTCCAACATGACGCTCCGCAGCATGGCGGTCATTTCCGTCAGATCCGACGGGGCCACGATCCGTGCCGCCGCGCCGACGTCTCGTCGGTAGAGCACCTGGCCTTCGGGTGTTGTGACCTCGAGCACGGCATGCGGCCATACGGCTTGGCCGCCGTTGGCGAACACGGCATAAGCGCCGGTCAGCTCCAGCAGTGTCACTTCCGAGGTTCCCAGTGACAACGATGGCGTCGCCAGCAGGTCGCCGGCAATGCCGAGACGATGCGCGGTTTCGGCCACGCGTTCCGGACCCACCTCCAGCGTCAGGCGTGCCGCCGCCGTATTCAGAGATTTGGAGAAAGCCTCGCGAAGGGTCACTTCGCCGCGGTATTGCCGGTCATAGTTTTGCGGTTGCCACGGACCTTGTCGTGTCTCCACCGTGAGCGGTCCGTCGAACACGGTGGTCAGCGCACCACGACCCGCCTCGACCGCCGCCAGATAGACGAAGGGCTTGAAGGCCGAGCCAGGTTGGCGGCGCGCCTGAGTGGCGCGGTTGAAGGGACTGTCAGCATGGCTGCGCCCGCCGACGAGTGCACGTACGGCACCGTCCGGGCTCATCACCGCAACCGCACCCTGCCCGATCTTCGCGGTCGATCCTTCCGCTTCCAGCAGACGTTCCAACGCGGCTTCGGTCACATCCTGTACATCCGGATCGAGAGTCGTACGTACGACGATGTCGCGGTCGAGCCGGCCGAGCCAGCCTTCCGCGCGGTCCAGGGCCCAATCTGCGAAGTAGCGGGCGCGCCGGACCGGTGGCCGCCCGCGGCTCTTCGCGTCGTGAGCCTCGTCGGCCTCCTCCACCGTGATGAAATCCGCCGCGACCATGGCCGCCAGCACGGTCTTGGCGCGCCGATCGGCCAGTTCCGCGTCGTTCGCCGGGTTGTAGCGGCTGGGTGCCTTCAGCAAACCGGCGATGATCGCGGCTTCGTAGAGGTTGACCTCGGTCGCCGGCTTGCCGAAGAAGCGCTGGGCGGCTGCGTCGACGCCATAGGCTCCGGCGCCGAGGTAGACGCGGTTGAGATAGAGCGAGAGGATCTGATCCTTGCTGAGCTTGCGCTCCAGCCAGAAGGCGAGCAGCAACTCCTGCACCTTGCGTTCGATGGTGCGGTCTGGCGTGAGAAAAAGGTTCTTGGCAAGCTGCTGGCTGATCGTCGAGCCGCCCTGCACCACGGCGCCTCGCCGGATGTTGACCAGGATGGCACGTGCCAGGCCGATGAGATCCAGCCCGGGGTGACTGTAGAAGCGCCGATCTTCGATCGCGAGTACGGCCTGGGGTAGGTGCGGCGGCAGGTCCGAAACGGACAAGGCATCTCCGTAGAGATCGCCGAAACGCCCAATCTCGCTGCCATCGGCGGCCAGCAGACGAACCGTCGGTTGCCGCGTCATCTCGGCGATCTTGGACACGCTGGGAAGATCCCAAGCATACCAGGCAACGAGTCCGCCGAGCGCGAGAACCGCCCAGAGGGAGAGGGTCGTGCCCCAAATCAGGACGCGTCTCAGCGGCGAGCGGCCAGCCGTCTTCTTCGCGGAAGATCGTTTGGACTTGCTGGGCGTACGCGTACGCTTTCCGCCGGCTTTCGCTGTCTTTTTGCCACGCGCCATGCTGAGTCTGTCTTTCGAACCGCAACGCCTAAGGTCTGCCCGGTCTATCCGATGGCTGGAGTCGCCGGCAAGTGAGCGCAGACCTTCCTGCCGGATTGCGCCGGAAGTGGGGCGTGGTCGGTCGAGACGAAGCGGATTCGATCAAGCGCTGGATCCGGACGCCGGCTGACTGCCGCCGAGGCGCCGAAGAAGGCCGAACGAACGTCTCGCTGGCCGAACGGCCGATCTTGCCGGCTTCTTCTAGAGACCGCCGTGGAAGGTGCGGTTGATCACGTCGTCCTGCTGCGCGCGGGTCAGCTTGATGAAATTGACGGCGTAGCCGGAGACCCGAATGGTTAGCTGCGGGTACTTCTCCGGATGCTCCATAGCTTCCAGCAGGGTCTCGCGGTTGAGGACATTGACATTGATATGGTGGCCGCCGCGCTCGACGTAGTCGTCGATCAGCGCGATCAGGTTTTCCTCGCGCTCCCCGGGAGACTTGCCGAGCGCACCGGGGGCGACCGAGAAGGTGTAGCTGATTCCGTCCTGCGCATCGTCATAGGGCAGCTTGGCGACCGAGGCGGCGGCGGCCAGGGCGCCCTTCCTGTCGCGGCCGTGCATGGGGTTGGCCCCGGGGGCAAAAGGTGCGCCCTTCTTGCGGCCGTCCGGCGTGTTGCCGGTGGCGGTGCCGTAGACCACGTTGGACGTGATGGTCAGAACCGAGCAGGTGGGCTCGGCATTGCGGTAGGTCGGCTGTTGGCGCAGAAGGCCCATGAAGTTCCGCAGCATCTCGACGGCGAGCTCGTCCACCCTGTCGTCGTTGTTGCCGAACGCGGGGTAGTCGCCCTCGATCTCGAAGTCGACGATCAGACCGCTCTGCGGGTCGCGCTTGGGCCGCACGGTTGCATGCTTAATCGCCGAGAGACTGTCGGCCACCACCGAGAGCCCGGCGATCCCATAGGCCATGGTGCGGAAGACGTCGCGGTCGTGCAGCGCCATCTCCAGCCGCTCGTAGGCGTAGCGGTCGTGCATCATGTGGATGGTGTTCATCGCTTCGGCATAGACCCGGGCGAGCCAGCCCAGCATCGCTTCAAGTCGGGTCCTGACCTCCGCGTAGTCCAGAACGGCACCCGGATAGACGCTGCCGGCTGGGCCGACTTGCTCTCCGGTCACCTCGTCGCGTCCGCCGTTGAGAGCATAGAGCAGGGCCTTGGCCAGATTGGCGCGGGCGCCGAAGAACTGCATCTGCTGCCCGAGCCGCATGGCCGAGACGCAACAGGCGATGCCATAGTCATCGCCCCAGGCGGCCCGCATCGTCTCGTCGTTCTCGTACTGGATCGAAGAGGTCGCGATCGAAGTCGCGACGCAGAAGCGTTTGAAGGGCTCCGGCAGGTCCGGCGACCAGAGGACTGTTAGGTTCGGCTCCGGCGCGGGGCCGAGATTGTGCAGGCTCTGCAGGAAGCGACAGGTGGTCTTCGTGACCAACGGCCGGCCGTCCTCGCTCAGTCCACCGAGGCACTCGGTGACCCAGGTCGGGTCGCCGGCGAAAAGCGCGTTGTACTCCGGCGGACGCAGGAAGCGGACCAGCCGCAGCTTGATCGTCAAATCGTCGATCAACTCCTGGGCTTGCGCTTCGTCGATCAGGCCGGCGGCCAGATCGCGCTCGAAGTAGACGTCCAGGAAACTGGAGACGCGGCCGAACGACATGGCGGCGCCGTTCTGTTCCTTCACCGCGGCAAGATAGGCGAAGTAGAGCCATTGGACCGCTTCGCGGGCGCTGGTCGCCGGCCGCGAGATATCGTAGCCGTAGCGCTGCGCCATCTCGACCAGTTCTTCCAGAGCGCGGGTCTGCTCGGCCAACTCCTCGCGCAGGCGTAGGGTTTCTTCGGATGCGCCGGCCTGTGCCAGTGCGGCCTTCTCGCGATGCTTCTCCTCGATCAGGCGGGCGACGCCGTAGAGCGGTACCCGCCGGTAGTCGCCGATGATACGGCCGCGACCGTAGGCGTCCGGCAGACCGGTGATGATACCATTGCTCCGACAGGCGAGGATCTCGTCGGTATAGGCGTCGAAGACCGCCGTGTTGTGGTCCTTGCGATAGCGCTGGAAGACCTCGCGGATTGCCGGGTCCAACTCGAAACCATAGGCCTCGAGCGCTTTCTCGACGAGGCGCAGGCCGCCGGCCGGAAGGATTGCGCGCTTCAACGGAGCATCGGTTTGCAGGCCGACGACCAACTCCGCGTCACGGTCGATATAGCCCGGTGCATGGGCCAGGATCGACGACCCGATATCGGCGGATACGGCGAGGACGCCGGCTTCGCGCTCGGCGGCGAGAAGGTCGGCCACTCGTTCCCAGAGCGCCTCCGTGCGTGCGGTGGGTCCGGCGAGGAAATCGATTTCACCGTCGTATGGCCGCAGGTTGCACTGGATGAAATCGCGCAAATCGATCTGGCGCTGCCATCGGCCCGGCTGGAAACCCGCCCAGGGGCCCGCCTTCGGGCTGTCCGCCAAACCTGCCGCGATCTGGTTCCTGCGATCCGCCTCGGCAAGGCCGCCGGGCTGCATCGGAACATCATACATACGGTTCGCTCCTTTGCTGCTCACCGCTTTCCGCGGTCGCGGCATCCGTTGCTATGGCCTGCCGCGAGCATGATCCTTGGAGGTTGCAGGGATACCGGTTTTCTCGCATTGAGGTGCCTCAAGTCCGACTGGGGGACTGGAGCGGAGGGCCCGCGGTTCCTAAATGTGGGAGGAAAGTTTTCTGCGATAGGAAAGGCGTCGACGATGGAAAAAGCGATCTTCGCGGCCGGCTGTTTCTGGGGAATCGAGGCGGCCTTTCGCCGCCTGCCAGGCGTCACGGAGGCGATCAGCGGCTATACTGGCGGTATCACCGAAAGCCCCAGCTACGAGCAGGTCTGCGGCGGACAGACCGGTCACGCCGAGGCGGTCGAAGTGACCTACGATCCGGCGAAGATCGGCTACGGAGAGCTGGTCGACATCTTCTTCGAGCTGCACGACCCGACCCAGATCAACCGCCAGGGTCCGGATATCGGCACTCAGTATCGTTCGGGACTCTTTCCCTTGAACGATGACCAGGCCGAGATCGCGCGCGCGAAAAAGCAGGCCTTGATCGAGCGTGGCCGAGATGTGGCGACGGAAATCACGCCGGGCGGGCCCTTCTGGCCGGCCGAAGATTATCATCAGCGCTACTTCGAAAAGCGGGGCCTGGCGCAGCACGGCTAGAGCGCGTTCGAAGACCGGCCGCAAGCGTCGTTGTCGCGCGGTCGCGATATCGGCTTGGCCATAGGGTTCAAAGGGATAACGGGATGTTCGACGCAAACAAGGTGCTCGGCAGTCTGCTGGGCGGCCAGGAGGGCAAGGCGGCCGCGAAAGGCGCCTTCGGAGGCAGCTTGGCGGGCGGTCTGGCCGGCACGGTGCTCGGCAACGTACTGACCGGCAAGGGTGGCAAGAAGCTCGGCAAGCGTGCGGTGCAGATGGGCGGCCTGGCTGTGGTCGGTGGCGTCGCCTATGCCGCCTGGAAGCACTACAACAACCGGGATGCCTCCGGCCGCCCGCAACAGGCAAACGCCGAGGATGCGTTGACCCCGCCGCCGGCCGACAGCGGCTATCTGCCGCCGACCGCCTACACCCGAAGCGGAACCATGGCTCAGCCGGTGCCGAAGTTGCCGGCGCCGGATCCGCAACAGAACGATCTTTCGCTGTTGCTGCTGCGGGCGATGATTTCCGCCGCAAAGGCCGATGGACAGATCGATTCGGACGAGCAGCGCCGCATTTTCGAGCGCCTGGGCGACGCCGGTTTGGATGCGGAGGAGCGCGCCTTCCTGTTCGACGAACTGGGCAAGCCGCTGGATCTCGAGGCGCTGGTTCGGGGCGTCGACCGCCCGGAAGTCGCTGCCGAGGTCTATGCGGCCTCGGTGCTGGCGATCGAGGTCGACAGCCCGGCCGAGCGCGGCTATCTGCAGATGCTGTCAGGTCGTCTGGGTCTGGAGGATGGTTTGGCCAAGCAGATCGAGGCCGAAGTGGCGGCGGTCAAGGCGGCCGGCTAGAACCGTTTCGAGGCTGTTCGCGCGATCCGTCGCGTCGATGCTGCGATGTCCGGAGGTGCCGAGAGTGGCAGAAGAAACCAAAAATTCTCGGTGTCTTAGAGGGATTTGTACATATAGGTCGTGGCGTCGTAGCGCTCTTCTTCCGGCGCGCGGGCAAAGCCGGGGATGACCCCTGCGGTCAGATATCCCAAGCCCCGATAAAGCGGCTCCGCATTGTCGCCCGTTCTGGTATCCAGGGTGACCAAGGCCTTGCCGAGACGCCGCGCCTCGGACTCGAGAGCGACCATGAGCCGTTTCGCGATCCCGCGGTTCCGGAAATCCGGATGTACGAGCAGTTTCGACACCTCGCAGCGGTGCGCCTGGTTCGGCGGCATCTCGAGATCCAATTGAACTGTGCCGGCAACCTTGTCGCCGAGCCGCGCGACCAAAAGAGTGCGCGTTCCACGTTTCACTGACGGCAAGACTCTCTCGCGCCAGAAGGTCCGGCTGTCGTCGAGAGAGTAGGGAAGAACGAAGTTGACGCTGGCACCGGCAGCGACCGATGCCTGGAGAATTTCCGCCAGGTCGTCGAGATTTGCGACCAGCGCCTCGGCATCGAGTCGTTTGATTTCGATTTCCATCATGCCGCCGTCAAATCAGGACCAGGATGTACCTGGCGAACGTTTGTTTGCCTGTACGAAACTCCGTCGATCCGAAGAGCTGATACCTAAGGCAGTCTCCAGCAGTCAGATTGTGGCGCTGCCCTTCGACCGAGACCTCCAGATCGCCCTCCAGCAGAACGAGATGATGCTCCAGCCCCGGAACGGGTGGTAGATCGTAGGCAAGACAGGTGTCGGCTTTCAGTTCGCACTCGAGGACTTCCGCCGCCAGTCCGCTGCCTGGCGGAGAGACTGCGCGCCGCACGAACCCGGTCTTCTCGTCACACCAAGCCATCTGCTTATCCCTCCGGACGACCGGACTGAAGCTTTCCTCGACCATCGACAGCAGCCGTGACGGCGTAAGTCGATAGGTCGTACAGAGCTTGCCCAGAATGTCTGCCGTTGGACTGACCTCGGCGTTTTCGAGGCGAGAGAGCGTTGCGCGGCTGACTCCGCTTTGCTCCGCGAGGCGATCGAGAGACCAGCCGCGATCTTGACGGAGACGTCTGAGACGATCGGCCAACCTCGTGGTCAGTGTGGTGGTCAACAGGGATATTCCGAAAATGAGAGAAAATCTCGAATATGAGAATTCGCAAGATATCTCGGTTAAGTCAATCGGAAAGTGCACACCGCGGGCGCCTCGCGATCAGTCCAGTCACCCGTGGGGCACACGATCAGCGATTCCCAGGCTGACCCTTGTCGACTGGAGCGTGATCGCCTTCGCCGCCAGACAACCCGGATTAGACAGAAGCTGCGCCATAAGAAGACGAGCTGCACCAGCAACAGTCGAAATAGCTGTCAGGCCGGCGCTGCTATGAGATCCTTAACCGACTTAGTAATAGACTTTCTCATCGTGTGATGGAGGGACCGAATGAAGACTTGTCTGGTTGTCGACGACTCCAAGGTGGTGCGGATGGTCGCCCGCCGGATCCTGGAGGGATTCGATTTTCAAGTCGAAGAAGCCGCGGATGGCCAGCAGGCGCTCGACTACTGCAAAGCCCAGTTCCCGGACGCCGTTCTGCTCGACTGGAACATGCCGGTGATGAACGGCCTCGAGTTCCTAGTGGCGCTGCGCGCGCTGCCTGGCGGAGGCGAACCGGCGGTCGTGTTCTGCACGACCGAGAACGACATGACGCACATCGCCAAGGGGATCGAGGCGGGCGCCAACGAATACATCATGAAACCCTTCGATGCCGACATCATCGAATCAAAGTTCGCGCAGGTCGGGCTGCTCTAATGCGCCGCCACCACTTGATCGAGGAAGCCAAGGCGGAGCTCGATGTCGCCTATGACGCGGTCAAGCAGGCTGAAACGGACCTGATGCGTCTGGAGTTCGACTACAACGAGCGCGTCAAAGAGGCTAACGGCTGTGCGGACCCTGCTTTTCTCGCGTCTCTGACGCAGGAAAAGGAACAGCAGCAGCAGTCCCTCGACTTGGAGGCGCTGTACGCCTTGCAGCAGACGGCGACGCAGCGCTTCGCCCTCGTCAGTGCCTCCTTCGGGATCGTTGGGTCGATCAAGGACCCGCATATGACGGTCGATCTGATCGTCCGCCTTCTATTTCAAGAAGACGAACTGCGGCGCAACCGCGTCGCCATTGAGCGAAACCTGCGGTCCTTCCACAAGAGCCTTCGAGCCTACATGTTGGAAGATAGCAGTTCGGAGAACGATGCAGCGATCCGCGAAAGCTGGGCGGCCATCGAGGGCATCCTGCGTGACCTCGGACGCGAGATCTGACGCTACCAGACAGATCGAGCAGGTAGTCTCCGGCGCCTAAATCCGAGGCAGTTTCAGCCGAACAGGCCGAAGATCAGCATGAAGAGCGTCGCCAGAAAGCCGACGAACCAGATTGCCGAGCGCCAGGGACTGAGTCCGAGGGCATAGGCGGGCACATAGGCCAGCCGTGCGATCAGGTAGGCGAGGGCGCAGCCTTCCGTAAGAGCCTCGCCGGATCTGTTGCCGAGCTCCAGGACCGTTACCGCGACGGCGAAGAGCAGCAGGCTCTCGGTCATGTTGCTCAGGGCGCGCTGGAGCCGCCCGGTCACGCCGTCGATGCGCCGCGGCTCGTCCCGGGGTCCCATGAGCCAGCGCGGATCGAGTTTCAGGTTCGCGGCTACGGAAAGACAAAGCAGTTGCCCGGCCCACAGCAAGCCGGCCAGCGCGAGGATCTGGAGTTCCAGGGTCATGCGCCTAAACGTCCAGGTTCGAAACCTCCAAGGCATTTTCCTGGATAAACTCGCGGCGTGGCTCGACCACATCGCCCATCAGCGTATCGAACAGGCCGTCCGCCGCCTCCGCCTGGGCGACGCGCACCTTCAGCAGGGTCCGGGCTTCGCGGTCCAAGGTGGTCTGCCAGAGCTGATCCGGGTTCATCTCGCCGAGTCCCTTGTACCGGGCGACGGAGACGCCTTTGCGACCCCAGCGCATGACCGTGTCGGCCAGATCGCTCGGACCGTGCACCAGGGCTTCCTCACCATCCGAAGAGACCAGTGTCCCGGCCTTGGTATAGGTTTCCTGGAGGTCCGCCGCCATGCTGTCGAGCCGGCGCGCTTCCGCCGACCTCAGCATGGTGGCGTCGATCTGACGGTGCTGAGTAACGCCACGCAGGACGCGTGAGAAAACCAGGCCGCCGTCTTCGCCGACGCCGCCTGTCCAGTCCGGATCCCAATCCTGGCCTGCATGCAGGGCGTTGAGCCGCCGTGCGAGATAGGCGGCAACCTCGGCGGCCTGTTCCGGTTCGGAGAGAATCTGGGCGTTGAGGGCGCCGGCGATCGCGGCCTGCTCGACCATCTCCAGTGCACCGGCCTTGCGTGCCAAGGGGGCCATCAGATGGCGAGCGTCCACGGCCTTGCGCACGAGCGCCTGCAAATCCGCTGTGCTGCGCTGGCTGCCGCTGTGATCGGTGAAGAGCACGCCTTCGGTGCCTTCGGTGATCAGGAAGTCCTCCAGGTCGTGATCGCCCTTCAGGTAGCGTTCGGAGGACTTGCGCTTGACCTTGTAGAGCGGCGGCTGGGCGATATAGAGGTTGCCGGCCTCGATCAGTGGGCGCATCTGCCGGAAGAAGAAGGTCAGCAGCAGGGTCCGGATATGGCTGCCGTCGACGTCGGCATCGGTCATGATGACGATCTTGTGGTAGCGCAGCTTGCCGAGGTCGAACTCGTCGGGGCCGATTCCGGTGCCGAGTGCCGTAATCAGCGTGCCGATTTCCTGGCTCGACAGCATCTTGTCGAAGCGCGCGCGCTCGACGTTGAGGATCTTGCCGCGCAGGGGCAGGATCGCCTGGAAGCGCCGGTCGCGGCCCTGCTTGGCCGAACCGCCGGCCGAATCGCCCTCGACGATGAAGAGCTCCGACAAGGCCGGGTCGCGCTCCTGACAGTCCGCCAGTTTGCCGGGCAGCGAGGCCACGTCGAGCGCCGACTTGCGACGTGTCAGTTCGCGGGCCTTGCGGGCCGCCTCGCGGGCAGCGGCGGCCTCGACCACCTTGGACACGATCCGCCGCGCTTCGGCGGGATGTTCCTCGAAGTACTGCTCCAGCTTCTCGCTGATGACGGTCTCGACCACCGGGCGGACCTCGCTGGAAACCAGCTTATCCTTGGTCTGGCTTGAGAACTTGGGGTCCGGCACCTTGACCGAGAGAACGCAGGTCAGGCCTTCCCGGCAATCTTCGCCGGCCAGGGATACCTTCTCCTTCTTCGCCAGGCCGGTGCCGGTGGCATAGGCGTTCACCTGTCGGGTCAGAGCTGCGCGGAAGCCGGCCAGGTGGGTGCCGCCATCGCGCTGGGGGATGTTGTTGGTGAAGCAGAGCGTGGCCTCGTGGAAGGCGTCGGTCCACTGCAATGCCGCTTCCACCACGATCCCGTCGCGCTCGGCGGCGATCACCACCGGCGGATCGATCAACGGCGTCTTGGCTCTGTCGAGATAGCGCACGAAGGCCTCGACACCGCCCTCGTAATGCAGGTTCACGACCTTGGGTTCCGGATGGCGTGCATCGGTCAGGCGGATGTACACGCCGGAGTTCAGAAAGGCCAGCTCGCGCAAGCGATGCTCGAGGGTCGCCTGGTCGAACTCGACCATGGTGAAGGTCTTGGTGCTCGGCAGGAAGGTGACCTCGGTGCCCGATCTCTCGGGCGCCGGTCCGACACGCTCCAGCGGCGCTTCGGCTTCGCCGTGGCAAAAGCGGATCAAATGCTCGCTTCCGTTGCGCCAGATCCTCAGCTCCAGCCATTCGCTCAGCGCATTGACCACCGAAACGCCCACGCCATGAAGACCGCCGGAGACCTTGTAGGAGTTCTGGTCGAACTTTCCGCCGGCGTGCAGGCGGGTCATGATCACCTCGGCGGCCGAAACCCCTTCCTCCTTGTGAATCTCGGTCGGGATGCCGCGCCCGTTGTCACGCACCATGACGCTGCCGTCGCCGTTCAACTGCACCTCGACGAGGTCGCAGTGGCCGGCCAGGGCCTCGTCGATCGCATTGTCCACGGCCTCGTAGACCATGTGGTGCAGACCGGTACCGTCGTCGGTGTCGCCGATGTACATGCCAGGGCGCTTGCGGACCGCTTCCAGGCCGCGCAGCACCTTGATGGATTCGGCGCCGTAGGCGGCGGGATCGCCTCCGTTCTGGTCCGGCGTGGGGGTCTCGTCAGCCATACTTTCTAGTCCTTACGGGAACGAAACGAACTGTTGGACGGCGTTTAACGCCTTAAAACTGTTTAACTCTTGTCTGTTCAGGCGGTTTCACCTGAACGCCTGTCGATCCGGAAGCGCCAGTCCATCGTGAAGTGTAACCTGCTGCGCATGCGGCAGCAGGCCTTCGAAAGGTTCCGGCTCGCTGCCGGTGATCCAGGCCTGCAAGCCCAGTTCCAGCAACCGCTCGAACAGCGCGGAGCGGTGGGCTGCGTCCAGATGGGCGGCCACCTCGTCCAGCAGCAGCAGCGGGCCGCACCCTGCGGCCAGGCGCACCAGCCGGGCATGGGCCAGCACCACGGAGATCAGCAGCGCCTTCTGCTCGCCGCTGGAGCAGTGGGCGGCCGGCATGCCGCTGCGGCCGTGTGCGACCGCCAGATCGGTGCGATGGGCGCCGACCCTCGCGCCGCCCGTCTCGGCATCCTGGGTGCGGTCCGCGGCAAGGCGGGCCGCCAAGCGCTCCTCCACCTCCACGGCGGCCAGGTCGTCGAGCCAGGCTTCTGCGTCGCCCGCCAGGCCGAGGTCGGCGCGTGGAAACGGACCGTCCGCCTCGGAAAGCGCACTTGCCAGCCGTGCCACGGTCTCGCGGCGGGCGGCTGCGATCGCTACCGCCTTCTCTGCCAAGGTTGCTTCCAGCGCCGTCAACCAGGCCGGATCGCGCAGGCCGTCCTTCAAGATGCGCGAACGCTCGCGCAGCGCCGTTTCGTAAGCCGCGATGCGACCGGAATGCGCCGGATCGAAGCCATAGACCAGCCGGTCCAGGAAGCGCCGGCGCGCGCTGGGCCCCTCCTCGAACAAGCGATCCATCTGGGGGGTCAGCCAGACGCAGCGCACCACTTCGCCAAGGGCCTGCTGGCTGGTAACGAAGGCGCCGTCCAGTTTGACGGTTCTGCGTTCGCGCCCGCCTTGGAGTCGTCCACCGTCGCCACCCTGAACCGGCTTGACCCTGGGATCGCGTCCGGTGCCGACATCGCGCGGGCCCTCGGGCGTTTGGACCGTTGCGGCCACGGCCCAGCCTGTCGATCCGGAATGCGGACCGAAGTTGCTGGCGCCCCGGCGATCCAGATCGGCCAAACGCGCCGCGCGCAGACCGCGGCCGGGACTCAAGAGCGAGACGGCCTCCAGAAGATTGGTTTTTCCCGCGCCGTTCGGTCCCGTGAGCAGCAGCGGACCCGGCTCCAGCGCCAATTCGATGTCGCGGAAGTTGCGGAAGCCGCTGAGGCTGAGGCGGGACAGCCAGAGTGTGCGGCTGGGGCCTGCGGTAGCATCGACTGGCAGCGTGGCGGTCACGTCCTCTCGCATGCAGGTGGCCGTGTGGAGCGCCAGGGAGGGCGCCGCACCCAAGCTCACACCCGCATCGGCATCAAGACATACAGTGCGGTACTGTCGGCGGCGTCGCGCACGATCGTCGGCGATGCCGCGTCGGAGAGCTGAAAAACGGCTCCATCGCCTTCGATCTGACCTGCGATATCCAGGAGATAGCGCGAGTTGAAGCCGATTTCGAGGGGCGGACCGCCATAGGAGATCGCCACGTCTTCCTCGGCGCTGCCGTTCTCGGGGCTGGTGACCGAAAGAGTGACGGTTCCGTCAGACAGAGCCAGTTTCACCGCACGGCTCTTTTCCGTGGAGATGGTCGAAACGCGGTCGACCGCCTGGCTGAAGCTGCGGCAGTCCACCTCCATGGTCTTGTCGGTATTCGAGGGAATCACGCGCTCGTAGTCCGGGAAGGTTCCGTCGATCAGCTTGCTGGTCAAGACCGTCGCGTCGAAGGCGAAGCAGATCTTGGTCTCCGACAAGGACACCTTGACCGGCTCATCGCTTTCCTCGATCAGCTTGTAGACCTCGCCAACCGTTTTGCGCGGCACGATCACGCCGGGCATGCCCGTGGCACCGCTCGGGAGCGGCATCTCGACCCGCGCCAGGCGGTGGCCGTCGGTGGCCACGGCGCGCAGCACCTCGACCGCCTCGGTCTCGGCGGCGTGAAGATAGATGCCGTTGAGGTAGTAACGCGTCTCCTCGGTGGAGATGGCGAAGCGCGAACGCTCGATCAGCGTCTTCAGTTCCGCGGCTTGCAGTTCGAAGGCGCGCGGCAGGTCCGACGGCCCGCTGGTGGGAAAGTCCTCGCGCGGGAGGGTCGCCAGTGTGAAGTGCGAACGGCCGGATCGCAGGGTCATTTGCCCGGATTCGCCCGTGGTGGTCAGTTCCACTTCGGCGCCTTCCGGCAATTTGCGGATGATATCGTAGAGCGTATGGGCAGGTGCCGTGGTCGCACCGGGCTTCCCCACGGAACAGGCCACCTCTTCGACGATGGTCAGGTCCATATCCGTGGCGGTCAGGCTCAGGCGACCTTCATTGGCGTCGAGCAGAACGTTGGAGAGAATCGGAATGGTGTTGCGCCGCTCGACGACACTCTGGACGTGGGCGAGCGACCGCTGCAGGGCCGCACGTTCGATGGTCAGCTTCATGGCTCGCGTGAAACCTTAGAAAGGCAAATAGATGATTGAAGTGTCGGGAGAAATCGGCATCCGGCCGGGTCCGCACCGAACCCCTCCCGGGCTTGCCGCCCCGCCCCGTCCGACAGCCTGAGACTCGAAAAGCCTCGGCCCCCTCTCGAACGGGGCGTCACTATAGCACAAACGTCCGAATCGGTAAGGACTTTCCCCGGTTCCGGCGCGGTGGCCCGCGGCTGGGACAGAGGGCGCTATTCGCCGGGCTGAGGTAGCGTCCGCAAGCTGCGTAACTCCTCGCTCGCCTGGCTGAGGATACGCGCCGACGACTGGAGAAACAGTCCGGCCAGGAGCGCGGCCACCGCCAGGTCGGGCCACTGGCTGCCGCTCAACGCCACGCCGACGGCGGCCAGGATGACGGCAAGGTTGCCGATGGCATCGTTACGGCTGCACAGCCAGACCGAGCGTACGTTGGAGTCGCCGTCCCGATAGCGCAGCAACAGCAGCGCTGCCGCGACGTTTACGGCGCAAGCCAGGAGACCGACGCTTCCCATCACCAGCGGTTCGGGATTGCCCTCGACGAAGACGCGCCAGACCGTAGCGCCCAGGACCCAGAGGCCGAGCGCGCCGAGGCTCAAACCCTTGAAGATCGCCGCTCGCGCCCGCCAGGCGAGTGCCTGACCGATCACCGCCAGGGTCAAGGCATAGGTGACCGAATCGCCGAGGAAATCCAGGGCATCCGCCTTGAGCGCCATGGAGCCGGCGGCCAAGCCTGCGCCCATCTCGACGACGAACATTGCGGCGTTGAGCAGCAAGACGATGATCAAAACGCGGCGAAACCCACGGCTCTGACCGTCGAACTTGGGTGTCGTGGAACAGCATCCAGCCATGGCTCCTAGGATGACCCGGGACCTGCGTCCGCAGCAAGCGCCCGCAGGTCGGGAGATGCAATGCCCCAAACCTGGCGCTATCTTGTGGTCCATGGACTTCAGCGACAGCGAGATCGAGCGCTACGCCCGACATCTGGTCCTGCCCGAAATCGGTGAGGACGGACAGGCGAAGCTCCGCAGCGCGCGGGTGCTGGTGATCGGCGCCGGGGGACTGGGCGCGCCGCTTCTGATGTATCTGGCGGCGGCCGGCGTCGGAACGCTCGGCCTGATCGACGACGATGTCGTCGATCTCTCCAATCTGCAGCGCCAAGTCATCCATGGTACCGGCGACGTCGGCCGGGCCAAGGTGGAAAGCGCGGCGGCGGCGATCGGCCGGATCAATCCCGAGGTGACGGTCGAGGCCCATCCGGCTCGTTTGACCGCGCAGACCGCGCTCCAACTGATCGAGAGCTACAACCTGGTCGCGGATGGCAGCGATAACTTCGCGACCCGCTATCTGGTCAACGATGCCTGCGTTCTGGCCGGCAGGACTCTGGTTTCCGCAGCGATCATGCGTTTCGACGGTCAGCTTTCCACCTTCAAACCTCATGTGGGGGAGGAGTTGCCCTGCTATCGCTGCCTGTTCGGCGATCAGCCGCCGCGCGACCCCAAGATGTCCTGTGCCGACGTGGGCGTGCTAGGCGCTTTGCCCGGCACCTTGGGCGCCTTGCAAGCGACGGAGGCCGTCAAGGAACTCTTGGGCATCGGCCGCTCCATGGCCGGTCGTCTGCTGCTCTACGATGCCTTGGAAGCCAGTTTTCGCGAGGTTCGCGTCAAACGCGATCCGGTCTGCCGGGTTTGCGGGCCGCAGGCCGACATTGTCGATCTCAAGCCCGAGACCTATGCCCCGTCCCAAGCGGCTGCAGAATGACCTGCCGGTAGGATCGCATCCGGCAGATCGGTGAAAAGGCTGTCGACGCCCCACTCCAGAAAACGCGCGGCGTCTTCCCGTTCGTTGACCGTGAAGACCGCCAGGCGGTAACCGGCGGCCTTGACGGCAAGCGCTTGCGCATGAGTCAGCCTTTCGCACCAGAGATGGATCGAGGCACAGCCCAATGCATCGGCTTCCGCTTGCCAGTCCGTCGGTAACTCCTCCCACAAGCGCCCGCGCGGCAGCTCTGGCGTCAGGTCGCGAGCGACCTCCAGGCAGGCGCCGGAGAAGGAGGAGATCAGCGGCGACGGTCGCCCCGACGGCCAGATGCGGGTCAGCAGGTCGAGCGTCACCTCGGCGGTCTCGGCAGCCCGGCCCGGTGTCGGCTTGAGCTCGAGATTGAGGTTGAGCCTCAGTTCGCTGAGCGCCACGACCGCTTGTTCCAGTGTCGGAACGACCTCGCCGATCCACTGCCGAGCCTCGGATCCGGCGGGAAACCAGGCTCCGGCGTCCAGCTGCGCGACCGCCGTCGAGGAAAGCGTGGCCACCTCAGCCGGATGCCCGCAGGTCCGGGCAAAGTTGTAGTCGTGGTGCAGAATCGGAACGTCGTCGGCCGTCAGCATGACGTCGACCTCGACCCAGGTCGCGCCCAGTTCGGCCGCCTTGCGCAAGCCGCCGAGGGTGTTTTCCGGCGCGCGCCCGGCTGCTCCGCGGTGCCCGATGATTCGCGGCAGCGCGAGCGCTCTGCGCCTGCTCACCAGCCAGCCTCGGTGACTGTGCAGCCCGCCTCGTAGACAGGGCGGGTCAGGTCGCTGAGAGAGACCTGCTGTCGCCCATCGGCATCGAAGTTGGCGGGATCGAGCCAGCGCTCGAACAGGCTGTCGAGCCGAGGCCAGAGCCTGTCGGTGATGGCATACCAGGCGGTGTCGCGGTTGCGACCCTTGTAGAGGGTCGCACTCTTGAATACGCCCTCGAACCCGAGGCCCAGACGGCGCGCGGCCCGGCGGGATGGGGCGTTGAGAGCGTCGCACTTCCATTCGTAGCGCCGGTAGCCGAGGGCGAAGGCGTAGCGCATCATGACGGCCATGGCCTCGGTCGCCAGAACGCCGCCCGCCAGTGACGGGGAGAAGCAGATATGGCCGACTTCGATGCAGCCGTTGGCGGGGTCGATGCGCAGGTAGGACGCGACGCCCAACGCCATGCCGCTGCTGCGGTCGAGGATGGCGAAGAATTGCGGGTCGTCGCTCTCCGCCATCTTACGGACCCAGGCGCGATAGCTGTCCTGAGTCTCGAAAGGCCCGTAGGCCAGATAGGTCCAGAGCTGGCCCTGGCGGTCGGCCGCGTTGGCAGCGAAAAGATCGGCGGCATGGCTCTCTGCGAGCGGCTCAAGCCGAACCCGGGTGCCTTCCAGCGGCTTGCGCGCCGGTCGCGCGGGCGGGGTCCAATCCGGAACGCTCCAGCCGATCGGCTGGCCGAGAGTGTTGATCCTGGTGTCCGGCATCACTGGTTCCCGTATGGTGCGCGCGGATCATAGCGGCACCAGGTCCCGGGACAAGCGCGCTGCGAGGCAGAGATCAGGCGTGGACGGACTCTGGCTCGGAGACAACGCGCCAGGCCGGCAGGCGCACCGTCACGCAGGTGCCTCCAGGCTTCCGGCTCTCGACCTCCAGTTCGCCGCCGTGAAGCTCGACCAGCCCCTTGCTGAGCGGCAGACCGAGTCCCGTCCCCTGAAACTTGCGTGAGAGCGAGCTGTCGACCTGGCCGAATGGAGAGAGTGCGACTTCGATGTCGTCCTGGTTCATGCCGATTCCGCTGTCGCGGACCTGCAGCAGGAAGTCGCCACTCGCCGCGATCGTAGCTTTGAGGCTGATCTGGCCCCCGCGTTCGGTAAACTTGACCGAATTGCTGAGCAGGTTGAGCAGCACCTGCTTGACCGCCCGTGCATCCAGAGTCACTTCCGGCAGACCCTCTGCAACGGCCAGTTCGAGTGCGACCCCGTTCTCTGCGGCGCGCGCATCGACTAGGCGGGCCGTCGAGCGTATCAGGGCCTCCAGGTCGGTTTCTTCTTCGTCGAGACTCAGTTTGCCGGCTTCGATCTTCGAGATATCCAGGATATCGTTGATCAGCTCCAGAAGATGTGCGGCGCTTTGATGTATATCCTGAGCGTACTCGGCATAGACGGGCGTGCCGATCGGCCCGAAGGCCTCAGTCATCATAATCTCGGAAAACCCGATGACCGCGTTCAGCGGGGTCCGGAGTTCATGACTGATCGCCGCCAGGAACTCCGACTTAGCTCGATTGGAAGATTCGGCGGCCTCTTTGGCTTGCAGGATCGCGTGCTCTCGCAACCGCTCGAGGGTCAGGTCGTGCGCGGTTCCTCGATAGCCGGCGAAGCTGCCGTGGTCGGGGTCGTAGAACGGCACGGCCGAAAGCCGGAACAGACGGGATCTGGCGTCGCGATCGGTAATCTCGACCTCGACATCGCGAAAAGGCCGCCGCCACTGCGCCGTTAGCAATTCGGACAGCTTCGGCGATTGTCCCAGGTCCAGGAGGCTGCGCCCAATGAGGAGCCGCGGATGTTGGCCGAGAGTCTCGTTGACCCTTTGGCTGACGTAGGTCAGGCGCAAGTCTCGATCGGTTTCCCACACCCAGTCGGTGACAAGGCGGACAATGTCTTCGAAGCGCTCGCGGATGTTTTCGCTTTGCGAGCCCGTTGTTTCGGCCGGGCATCGCGAAAGGCGCCCTGACAATAGTTTTGCGTTACCGTCAGGATCCTGGAAAAGCGAGAGATCGACCAGCAGAAGTTCTTCGCCGGTCGGCAGGCTCAGCCGATGTCTCAGGCGCGGCAGACTGCGCCAACCGGTAACCTGAACTTCGGGTTGCAAGCTATCGTTCGCAAGAGCCAAAGCCTCGGCAATCAGTCGGTCGAGTAGCCCAGGCTCCGCATGATCGAGCAGGGGTAACAAGGCTCGCATGGAAACATTGCTGTAAAGCAGACGGCCGTCGGGGTCTGTCAGGAAGCTGGCTTCCGCTTCCTCGCACTGGCGCTGCAAACCGAGCAGAAGCAACTCGCCCCGCTCGTGAACCGGATCGGATGGGGCGCTGCTTTGAACGGTCTGGTTGTCACCGGCTTTTCCGCTGCCACCGATCGGCTCCCGGGGCGGTGCCGGGTCAGCGGGTAAGTAATGATCGAAGGGATCGGCCATGGACAGGATCAGGTTCGCGTGTGGGTTTAAAGAGCTGCCTGTTTCAGCCGGCTTTCTTCAACCCGCCTAACCGCATAGAGGTATTCGGGATTACGCTGCCAGCGGCGCAAAACCTGCATCGCCGCCTCCGGTTTGACCCGGTCGAAGAGCGAGATCACGCGCGAGAGTTCGCGCGGGTCGACGATTTGATCGCCAGGACGGCCCTTTCGGCTGAGCAGGAAGATGGATGTGAAAGCCGGCTTATCGATCTGCAGGGCACGACAGGCGATCACGAGACCCTCGCCTCCGGGTTCGTAGATCAACCGCCCCATCAAACGGCGGCGCAACCCGGTCATCTGGGCGAACATGGCCTCGAAGAGTGGGATCTCGCCTTGCCGAAGCGTTTGAACCAGCATATCCGGCGTCAGCCGTTTTGCCTCCGCCAGTCGATTGGCGAGCCGGCTGGCCGCGTCGTCCTGCTGTTCAGCTAGG
The DNA here is from genome assembly GCF_003572205.1 of Algihabitans albus. NCBI lineage: Bacteria > Pseudomonadati > Pseudomonadota > Alphaproteobacteria > Rhodospirillales > Rhodovibrionaceae > Algihabitans > Algihabitans albus. The sequence goes on along the minus strand of NZ_QXNY01000004.1, from coordinate 329,063 downwards.
GAGGGAGGCTGCGGCAGAACGTCGACGCTCACCACGGCTACATCCTCGAGCAGGTCATCAAGCTCGGTGGGGTCGATGTCGTAGTTGTCCAGAATGTAGCTGCGCAGGGCCGCACCGACCCAGAGGCACATGCGTCGCGCGAGCTGCGGCGACAAGTCGGAGCGGCGCACCAGCGGTTCCTGGTAGGAGTCGACACGTCGGCTCTCTTCGACCAGGTACTCCAGCGTGGCTTCCGAGATTCGGGCGCTCGGATTGTCCAGCAGAGCCTTGATGACGTCCGCATTGCCGGATTCCACCAAAGCCTCGGATACGAACTCGCTGACCTCGCGCCGCATGGCAATGGAGAGCTGGTGCTGCTGGGTCCGGTGTTGGACGATCTCCACCAGGTCGATGTCGCGCAGAATCGAGGAAGTCACCAGGACTGGCCGTGCGACCTCTATCTCGTCGTTGGCGAGAAGTTTGACGATTTCCAACGGTGCGTCTTTGCGCCGGGCCAAGCGCTCGCTCAACTCGCGGCGGACCCGCATCTCCACGTCCTGCAGAAGCTTGCTGAGGATATCGGTCATCAAGGCGTGCTCGCGGTCATTGAGCACGCGCCCTTCTTCAGAAAAAAGGTCCGTGACGGTGTCGAGCAGTAACCGACGCCCCTCGGCGGATTTGTCTCGCGCCAGGCCGAGCAGTTGGTCGAGCTCGTGATGAACATCCATGACGACGTTGCCCCTCGAAGGCGTCTCGGGTGCCCGAACCTGCCAGGTTAGTGAAGTGGCTTCGGACCGTTGCGACGTGGCAGATCAAGAGATCCCATCTATTCGAAGTTGGACCGACGCCGTAAACATTGTCTTAAAAACAGAATTCTCTCGCCCGACAAATCAGCGACTTAACAAACCCTTCTTCGGTCGAGGCAGACGGTCTTGCCTTGGCTATGTCTCCGGCGGCTCTGGGGAGTGCAAGTCGCGAATTCCGGAAGAGACGGTGTTTCGGACGATACTACCTGTAGAAGAATTATCGAAGTTTCAGGTCGAACTGCAATTACAATAAATAAATGTCAAATTGAATTGACGCCTTTACTCTTTTTTAAGAGGGCAGCGGATAGTCTGACGCAATGCAGATCGATACTGGTCAAGTCCGTCTCGGCGTAGATTTTTTTCAGGCGTTGCAGGGCCTTCCCCGCGCCGATGCTTCTCCGATGCCGGGGACCGGTGCGGTAGCCGAGGCCGCCGCCTCCGTGTCCCAGACGATCAGCGCCGAGGGTATCGAAGCTGCGGAATCCGCGGCGCGCGCAAGCGCCGAATCCGGCGAGAGCAAGCCGCGCGGCTCTTACCTCGACATTCGCGCCTAGCGTTACGCTCCTCGAACGATCGAGCTGCGAAGGCCTGTCGGCATCGGTGGCGCATCCCAACCGCAGTCCGTGTGATCTGCAGAGATCGTTTCGGTAGCGAAACTTCCCTCCTCTTCGACGTGAGCCTTTCAAGCCCGGCCTCTGCGTCGCGCGCTTGCCCTTGACCGCCGCTGGCGCCATCTTTGAGCGTCATGACCCAGCCCCCGTCCGACAGACCGAAGTCAGCAACTCCGAAGCCCGCTAGCCCTAAGTTCGCCCGCTCCGTGCCCGAAGGGGACGACCGGGAACGCTCGATCTGTGCCGATTGCGGCTTCGTCGACTACGAAAATCCGAAGATCGTCGTCGGGGCTGTGGCGACGATTGCCGGTCCGGACGAGGAGCGAATCCTGCTCTGCCGTCGTGCAATCGCGCCGCGGCCCGGCTTCTGGACGCTCCCGGCCGGGTATCTGGAACTCAATGAATCGCCCGCCCTCGGTGCCGCCCGCGAGGCCTGGGAGGAGGCTCGGGCCAAGCTGGAAATCGACCAGCTCCTGGCCATCTACGCCATCGAGCGCATCAGTCAGGTTCAGTTGATCTACCGTGCACGCCTGCTCGATCGCGCAGTTTCGGCGGGACCGGAGAGCCAGGAGGTCGGCCTCTTCGCCTGGAGCGACATTCCATGGGACGAACTTGCCTTCCCCTCCGTGGAATGGGCTCTGGCCCACTGGCATGAGACTCGTGATCAGGCGGCCTTCGCGCCCCGGAACAATCCTTCCGGCGAGACAGGGCGCATGAGCGGCCGTTTCGCCGTCGGTTGAGCCGGCCGCGCAAGGCTGCCTTTCCGAGGCGATGGTTCTTCGCGGCCGAGTCGGGGGCTAGTCTGCTTTCGACATGCCCGACACACCCTCCTTTTCCGATGCGGCGGCGCAACCGCTGTCCGCGCGGCCGTCGGCGGCCTATCGCCGCGGTTTGCGCGATGCCCTCGGTGCGCCGTCCCTGGTGCTTTTCGCCAGCTATCTCGGCTTCGGCGCCTTGGTGCGAAGCAGCGGCCTGGAGGTCGTCCACGGTCTCTTTTCGACGGCGACCGGTTGGGCTCTGCCAGGCCAGATCATACTAATCGAACTCTATGCCGCAGGTGCGCCGCTGCTGGCCATCGTCGCGGCCGTGGCGCTGACCAACGCGCGACTGCTTCCGATGACGGTCGCGCTGATGCCAATGCTGCGCTCGCCGCGTTGGCCGAACTGGCTCTACTACCTCGCGGCCCATTGGATCGCCGTGACCGGCTGGGCAGCGGCGCTCAAGGCCTGCCCGAGTCAGTCGCGGGTCGAGCGCTTGCCCTACTTTCTCGGCTTCAGCACGACTCTCTGGACGACGACCTTCGCGGCCACCGGTCTGGGATTCTGGTTGGCCGGATCCGTTCCGCCTTTAGTGTCGCTCGGTCTGGTCTTTCTCAATCCGCTGTACTTCATGCTGATCTTCGCCGGCGATGTGCCAACCCGTCTGCGGCTTTACGCCTTGGTGCTGGGCGCCATGGCCGGTCCGGCCTTCCACTTGCTGGATCCCGACTATGGCTTGCTCTTAGCCGGGATTGTCGCCGGTACCATGGCCTTCCTGCTCGGCCGAGGCCACCGATCGTCGCCCAAGGCGGCGCCGTGACCTTGCCGGCTTTCGCTTCGGATTTCTGGCTGCCGTTCGGAGTACTGCTCGTCGGTGCGGCGGTGACCTACGCATGGCGCGGGTTGGGGGTGGCGCTGTCGGGACGGCTCGACACCGATTCACCCCTGTTCGTCTGGGTATCCTGCGTCGCTTATGCGCTGCTCGCCGCTCTGATCGCCCGCATGATCGTGCTGCCCTTCGGCTTGCTGGCGGAGACGGCCACGCTGGACCGGGTGCTGGCGGCGCTCATCGCGCTCGCCGTTTTCTTCGCCGCGCGTCGCAACATCCTGCTCGGCGCTCTGGGCGGCTCGGGATCCTTGGTCCTGATGGTCTGGTTGCGTGGAATTCCCCTCTAGCTTCGGCCTACTTGTAGGGATCGGCGGCATCGCGCAGCCCGTCGCCCAGGAAATTGAAGGCCAGCACGACCAGGATGACCGGTACCACCGGCAGCATCAGCCAGGGATAGAGCGCCACGACATTGATGTTCTGCGCCTCCGTCAGCAGGACGCCCCAGGAGGTGACCGGCGGGCGCAAACCGAGGCCCAGAAACGACAGCGCCGTCTCGGCCAGGATCATGGTCGGGATGGCGAGACTTGCCGAAGCGATGAGATGACTGGTGAAGCTCGGCAGGAGATGGCGGCCGATGATCCTGGCCGGACTGGCTCCCATGAGTTGGGCGGCCGTGGCGAAGTCCTCCTCGCGCAGCGACAGCAACTTGGAGCGCACGGCGCGCGCCAGATCGGGCCATTCAAGCAACGCCAGAATGATTGAAATCCCAAAGAAAACGAGAATCGGCGACCAAGTCACTGGCAGAATCGCCGAAAGCGTCATGAACAGCGGGATGGTCGGAAAGGATCGCAGGATCTCGATTGCGCGCTGTACCGCTTCATCCACAAGCCCGCCGTAGTAACCGGCCAGGCCGCCGAACAGCAGACCGAGTACGAAGCTGAGGGCGACGCCGATCAGTCCGATGGTCATGGAGATGCGGGCTCCATAGACGATGCGGCTGAAGAGATCGCGGCCCAAGCGGTCGGTTCCGAAGAGGAAGAGGGTTCCGCCCTCGGCGGCGCAGACGAGGTGGAGGTCGGCTTCAAACAAACCCCAGAACTCGTAGGACTCGCCGGTACAGAAAAAGCGCAGCGGCTGAACTTTCTCGGGGTTCGGCAGGTACTCCCGTTGAAGGTTCTGCATGTTGAGGCGGTAGTCGAAACCGTAGACGAAGGGCCCCACGAAGTCGCCTTGGTGGAAGAGATGCAGAGCTTGTGGCGGTGCGTAGATATGCTGCGTGTCGCGGCTGTGCAGATTGTAGGGCGCGACGAACTCGGCGAAGAGCACGATCAGGTAGAAGGCGAGCAACAGAAACCCGGAGGCCAAGGCCAGACGGTGGCGTTTGAACTTCCACCAGATGATCGTCCACTGGCCCGCCTGATAGTAGCGCTCCTGCTCGGCCGTCAACGGCGTCTCGGTCCCTGGCTCGAAGGGGTCCGGATTGACGTAGTGCTCCCCACGGTCGTGCCGGATATCCGTCATCTGCGCCGGCCTCCGGTGAAGCGGATGCGCGGGTCGAGCGCGGCCAGCGCCAGGTCCGAGAGCATGACCCCGATCACGACGAGCGTGGCTTCGAACATCAGGAAGGCGCCCGCCAGATACATGTCCTGGCTCTGCAAGGCCCGTAGCAGCAGCGGGCCGTTGGTCGGCAGGCCGAGCACCACCGAGACCAGAACGGCGCCGGAGATGATCTGCGGCAGCAGGTTGCCGACGTCGGCGATGAAGGGATTGAGTGCAAGACGCAAGGGATACTTGAAGACCAGCTTGCCCTCGGACAGACCCTTGGCCCTGGCGGTCACCACATACTGCTTGTGCAGTTCGTCGAGCAGGTTGGCCCGCAGGCGCCGGATCAGCGCGGCGGTGCCGGCGGTACCGATCACGATCATGGGGATCCAGATGTGCTCCAGGACCGACCCGATTTTCTCGAAACTCCAGGGCGCGTCTTCCAGATCCGGGTCCATCAGGCCGCCGATCGAGGTGCCGAACCAGACGTTGGCGAAGTAGAGCATCACCAGCGCCAACAGGAAGTTGGGCGTTGCCAGACCGAGATAGCCGATGAGCGTGAAGACGTAGTCGCCGGTCGAGTACTGGCGGACCGCCGAGTAGATGCCGATCGGAAAGGCGACCAGGTAGGTGAAGAGCACCGTTGCCACGGCGATGATCGCGGTCAGCAGGAAGCGGTCGCCGATCACTTCCGAGACCGGGAGCTGGTACTCGAAGGAGAAGCCGAGATCGCCCTGCAGGATACCCCAGACCCACGTCAGATACTGCAGCCAGACAGGCTGATCGAGGCCGTACTGTTCGCGCAGGAAGGCAATCCGGCTCTGATCGACAGCCTCGCCTTGGGCCTGCAGTTCGGCGATATAGGTCTCCAGATAGTCGCCGGGGGGCAGTTGGATGATGAAGAAGACCACGGCCGAGATGATCAGCAGGGTCGGAATCATCATGAAAATCCGGCGGGCGACGTAGGGCAGCATCAGCGGCTTTCCCTGCGGCGGATGCTTGGCGGCGGCTCCCGCTGCGCCAGGGCGCCGCAGGGTCCTGACGTCGAGAAACTGTCCGGCCAAGCGCGCAGATAGTGACCCTCGCCCAGGTCGATCATCTTCAGCGGCTGATCTGCACGCGGCGCGAAGGGTTCCGGCCAGGCTTCCGGGATGCTGGCCTTTCCATCCATCAGCGCGGCCAGATCGAGCGGCCTGTCGGGGTTCGGCTCGGGCACCGCCGAGACCAGCGCGCGGGTATAGGGATGAAGAGGGTTTTTGAACAGCGTTGCCTTGGGCGCCAGCTCGACCAGTTGTCCTTGGCACATCACGGCGATGCGGTCAGCGATGTAGTCGACGACGGCGAGGTTGTGGCTGATGAAGAGGTAGGTCAGTCCAAGCTCGTCGCGCAGATCTTTCAAGAGATTGAGAATCTGCGCCTGAATCGAGACGTCGAGCGCACTGACCGGCTCGTCGCAGATCAGCAGATCGGGCATCAGGGCGAGAGCCCGGGCGATGCCGATGCGCTGGCGCTGCCCGCCGGAAAAGGAGTGCGGGTAGCGGCGCAGATGGCGCACGTCGAGGCCGACAACGCGCATCAGTTCCTTGACGTAGTCGGCGCGCCACGATGGGTCGCCGAGCCCGTGGATCTGAAGCGGCTCGCTCAGAATCTCGAAGACCGTCATGCGCGGGTTCAACGAGGAGAAGGGATCCTGAAAGACGAACTGAATGCGTCGCCGAAACTGGGTCAGGGCCTCACCCTCGAGCGCCAGCACGTCCAGCAACTGGCCCCGGTCGTCGAACCGCACCGAACCGGCATCGGGGTCGAGCGCGCGCATGACAATCTTCGACAGGGTGGTCTTGCCGCAGCCGCTCTCGCCAACCAGGCCCAGACACTCGCCGCGCCTAACCGTGAAGCCGACGTCGTCGAGCGCCTTTACCTGGGTCGCGGCCTGCTGACCCCACTGACCCAGGAAGCCGCCCTTGCGGATCGTGAAGGTCTTGGTCACGCCTTCGATGCTCAGAAGCGGTACGTCCAGATCCGCCGGGCACGTCTCGTCGCGGTCCGGCCAGGGCGCCTTGGCCGCGAGCAGCATGGCGTGACCGTTGTGCTCTATTTCACGGAGCGGCGTCAGCCGTTCGTCCGGTGCCATGTCGAAGCGGGGGACGGCCTTCAGCAGGGCCCGCAGATAGGGATGGCGCGGGTCGCGGAAGATGTCTTCGAGATGACCGGACTCCATGACCTGGCCGCGGTACATCACCACTACCTGTTCGGCGACGTTGGCGACGACGCCCAGATCGTGGGTGATCATCAGCATGGCCATGCCAAGCTCGGTCTGCAGGTCGCCGATCAGCTTGAGAATCTGAGCCTGTACCGTGACATCGAGCGCCGTGGTCGGCTCGTCGGCGATCAGCAGAGCGGGGCGGCAGACCAGGGCCATGGCGATCATGGCACGTTGGCGCAGGCCGCCCGAGAGTTCGAAGGGGTAGGTCTTAAGGGCGCGCTGAGGATCGGGGAAACCGACCAGCCGCAGCGTTTCGACGACGGCTTCGCGCGCCGCCGCCGTGCCGACGCTGCGGTGAAGCGTCAGGGCCTCGCCGATCTGATCGCCGACGGTATGGACCGGCGACAGCGAGGTCATGGGTTCCTGAAAGATGATCGAGATGCGTCCGCCGCGCAGAGTCCGCATCCGCGGGCCGCTGGGCGGAAGGGCCGCGATGTCGCGGGTTTCGCCGTCGGCGGGATCGGTGAAGAGGATCTGACCGCCGGCGATCACGGCCGGCTTCGGCAGGATGCCCATGATCGCCTGGCTGATGACCGACTTGCCGGAGCCGGACTCCCCGACCAGGGCCACCGTACCCCCGGCCGGGACTGTAAAGCTGGCGCCTCGGACTGCCTCGAGCCGTCCCTCCGGCAGGTCGAAGGCGATCCGGAGATCGCGAACTTCGAGAAGGGGCGGAGCGGAGCTCACAGCTGAAGCGCATCCAGCGGCCGCGGCCGCGGCGTTTCGCTGTCGGCATCCACGCCGATGTCCAGAAGGTTGCCGGCGGTGGTCGGGTCCAGGGAGAGGTTGTTCTCCCGCGCCGCACGCGCCGCGTGCCAGGCGACGTCCTTGAAGCCCATAAGATTGGAATCGAACTTCAGCTTCTTGCCGTTGCCCCGCAAGGTCAGCTCCAGGAAACCGCCACCCGAGACCCTTTCCCCGCGCGCCTGTCGACGCGTGCCATAGAAGCGCAGCTTGACTTGCTGCAGGGCCTGCCAAGGCAGCTCGCGGGTTCCGATGTGCTTGACGAAGACGGCCTCCGGAGTCACCGCGACCTGGGTCATCTGTTGGCGCAGGGTACGGAGACCGAAGACCGCGAAGGCCGCCGTGAGGATCCCGAAGATGCCAAGGACCCAGGGGCTATTCGGATTGCTTGCGACGATCAGCAAACCGAAGGTCGTTCCAACCCCGGATCTGATGTAATCGCCCACCAACGCACGCGGCGGATAACGATAGAAGACAGTGTCGAGATCGCTCATCGCGCCGCTAACTGTGCCCTTTCCGTTGATCTCCCTCACTCGGCGGGCGGCACTATAACAGCCAAGTCTTCCAGAATCTCGGCTGTGGCTTCCGCTCCGTTCAAATTCGGGAGAGTCGACCCGCCGTGGGCGGGCACCTGCTCGGCCGCGTTCAATCTTCGGTCGATTGCCGCGGCGAGTAGAGAGGGATCGTGGTCGCCGCCGGGTGCGCTGGTCAGCCACCCGCCCGCATCCAACAGGTCGGCGCGCTTGCGCTGCTCGCTCTGGCCCCCTTCCTGATAGGGAACGACCACCGCCGGACAACCTGCCCGCAGAATGTCCACGACGGTATTGTAGCCGCCCTGGCTGATCGAGAGCGCACAGTGCCCCAACCAGGCCGGGAAGTCGGGTTGGGCGCGCTGCACCGTCACACCCTCGGGAACCGTCTGGCCGAGCGCGCGGAAATCGGTCTCCGGCAGGTTGTCGCCGACCAACAAACGCCATGGCAGGTCGCACGCCCGACTGAGCGGGCGGGCGCGCAGGGCCGAAAACAGAAAGTCGCGTCCGAAGGCGCCGCCGCCGGCCGAAACCAGCACTTCGCCGCGGGGCGGCTCGGCCGCGGGCAGGACCGGCTCGCTGACGTAGCCTGTGTAGAGCAGCTTTCCGGCGATCGCGGACGTCTGGGCGAAGCTCGCCTCGAAGGGAATCAAAGCGGCGTCGCCGTGGACCAGAATCCTGTCGTAGGCTGCGGCGGCCTCGGCCATCCAAAGGGTTTTCTGCGCAGGCTTCTGCACCAGAAGATCCCGCACGGAGCAGACGATCCGGGGTCTTGGCGTCATGGCCTGCGTTGCGGCGATCAGCGGCGACAGCTCGAAACGCAGCTTGCCTCGTCCGAAGGGGAACTGCTCGGTCACCAGGATGTGCGGCTGCTCCTGGGCGAGGATGGCAAGCAACCCTGTGCGGCGCTTTTCCCGCATGCCGTCATCGAGAGGTGCGTCGTCCGGTCCCAGCAGTTCGCGAAAACTCTCATCCCGGCTCCGCAGCCAAGGTTCCAACTGGAGCCATCGCACGTTGTCCAACTCCAAGCCACGGAGCGGTCGCCCACCCGAGACGAGGGTGACGGCCAGGCCCCGCGCGGCGCAGGCGCGCGCCAGCACGGCTGTCCGACGGAGATGACCGATCCCGTGCAGATGCGTCACGACGAAGAGGACGTCGGTCATGGCCGCAGGCGCTCGTTGAGGCGCAGGACGGCGGGGGTTCCATCTTTGGACAAAGTGAATCGCTGCAGGGCTTCACGGTCGAACTCGACTGGAGGCTTGCCGGTCAGGTCCCAGCCGCTGGCTAGGCAGTAGAGCGCGCGGATCACGCCGCGGTGGGCTACCGCCACGCAGGGCCGCCGCGCCGCAGCCAGATGCATGAGCAGGGGCCGCAAGCGGCTTTGTACGTCGCGCGGACTCTCGCCACCCTCCGGCCGGAAGTCCAGACCGCGCGCTTCGTTTACTATCATGGTATCGCCGTGACGGGCGCGCAGATCGGTCAGCGTCTCGCCGGCCCAGGTTCCCCAATTCATTTCATTGAGTGCGGCCAAGGGCGTTGCCTCGGGATGGCCGAGCAGATGTGCCGTCTCCCGCGCCCGGTCGAGGGTCGAGCTGAACCAGCGGTGGGCGGCCAGGTCCCTGGGTAGTGTCCAGCCTGCGGCCATCACGCGTCCGCGCGGCGAGAGGCGGACATCGCGCTGGCCCTGGATACGCTTGGCCGCGTTCCAGGCGGTCTCCGCATGTCGGATCAGCACCAGTTCAGTCATGGTCGTTCGATCCCGGTCCGGACGGCTTCCCGCAGGATCGCGTCAAGGCCGTCCGCCGCGGCCGCGAGCGAGTGCCGTCGCGCGACCTTTCGACGTGCGGCTTCGCCCAGCCGTGTCCGATGATCGCGATCGTCCAGCAACCGCAGAATGCAGTTTGCGAAACTGGCGGCATCGCGGGGCCTTGCCAGCAGTCCGGTCCGGTCGTTTTCGATCAGCGTCGCGACGCCGCCTTCGTCGCCTGCGACAGCGGGCAGGCCTGCGGCCATGGCTTCCAGAATGGCCATTCCATAGGCCTCCTCCACCGCCGGCCAGAGATAGAGGGTGGCCAGCCGCAGGTATAGCGGCAAGCGGTTCGCGGCGATCTCTCCGAGGAACCGCACGCGTGCTCCAAGCGGTGCGAAGGCCGCCTCGACGTCGGGTCGTGCCGGACCGTCACCCAAGACAATCAGAGTCCAGGGACGCCCGGGAATCCGCCGCAGAGCTTCGGCCAGCAAGCGATAGGAGGCCAACTTGGCGCCGGGGCGCATCATGGCCGCGGTTATCAGAAGCGGCGTCGTCCCCAAATCGCCCCGCCCCAAATCGAGCTCGTCGCGCAAGGCGTGGAGGTCGGCCAGGGGTGGATCGGGGGGTGCCTCCAGAAAGGGCGGAAGGTCGCGATGCCGCTGCGAATGTGGGAGGCATGCCGCGTTGCGTGCGGTCACGGGCAGGATCAGCGCTGCCTGATCCAGGGCAGCCAGCACCGCACGGTGACTGCGATCCCAGGCTCCACCGGCCCGTTTTGGCGCCACCGAGGCCTCGGCGACGACATAGGGGATCCCGAGCAACCGGCTCGCGAGCGGACCGACCCAGTCGGGTGCCTTGTAGTAGAGATGATAGGTGAACCAGAGATCCGGTCGCGTCGCCCCCCGATGCCGCGTTGCATAACGGTGCGCCAGCTTGGCACCGAGAGCCTGGAGCCTTGCCTGCCGCCGAAGGTCCCCGGCCGGCTCGCGGCTGCGCAGACGGCAGGCCAAGGTCACCTCATGCCCGGCCGACTCCAGCGCCCGCATCAGCAGCCGCGCCATGGCACGATCGCCGGACGGCACCGGGTGGTCCGGTGGCTTCATCGGAGCATAGAATGCGACCTTCACGATCCGACCCGGGCTGACGGAAACCACCGAACATGGCAGCGACGAAGGCCATCCTCTTCGATCTCGGCGGCGTCTTGATCGATTTCGCCGGTTTGCGTGAGATCGAGGCGTTGTTGGATCCGCGACCGACTCCGGTGGAGGTCCGTCAGCGATGGATCGCGTCCGAGGCGATTCGGAGCTTCGAGCGCGGCGAGTTGTCGCCGGCGGCCTTCTCGGAATGTTTTCTGGCCGAGTGGGGTCTCGCCTTCGAAGCTGATGCGTTTCTTGCGCTGTTTCGCTCTTGGAACAGAGGGCCGCTCGAGGGCGCACACGACCTGCTGAACCGCCTTCGTCCTCACTTCACCTTGGCCTGTCTCAGCAACACCAATGAAATCCATTGGGAAGACCTTCTGGATGGCTACGGTCTGCGGGCCGCGCTCGACCAACACTATGCGTCTCATCTCTTGAGGATGATCAAACCCGATCCTCAGATTTACACATCCGTAGCGGACCGGCTGAACTGTGCAGCAGCGGAGATCGTCTTCTTCGACGATGGTGCGGAAAACGTGGCGGGTGCGCTGGCGACCGGGATGCGTGCCTATCGCGTCGAAGGAGTCGCCGACGTTCGAGCGAAGCTGATCGAGCTCGGTCTGCTTGCCGCGACATGATCGTCGGATCCATGGGCCGTTCTACTGAGCCGCTGCGGTGCCGCGGTCCGGCCTGCACGTCTTTCCGCCTCCGAAACGGAAAAGCAGCTGGGAGATGCCGCCGGCCATGGCGAAATCGCTGCGCACTCGCCGGTAGCCGGCCTCGCCGAGGCGAAGCCGCAGCGCCGGGTCGCGTATCAGCCGGTCCAGCGCGTCGGCCAGGGCGCCGGGGTCTTGGGGCGGTACCAGAAGGCCGGTCTCTCCATCGCGGATCAGCTCGGGGATCGCCGAGATCGAGGTCGAGAGGCAGCAGAGAGCCTGGCTCTGGGCTTCCATCAGGACGTTGGGCAGGCCGTCGCGGTCGCCGTCTTCGGCGATCCTGCTGGCGAGAATGAAGAGGTCGGCAGCGCGATAGGCCTCCAACACCCGCTCCTGCGGTTGAGCGCCGAGCCATGAGATCCGCGCGCTCAGGCCCAATTCGGCGGCCCGTGCCCTAAGCTGTTTGGACAGCGCGCCGCCGCCGATATGGGTCAAGTGCCAGTCGAGGTCCGGTGGCAGGAGCGCGAGCGCGGCCAGCAGGTCCTCGTACCCCTTCTTTTCGACGGCTCTGCCGACGGAGAGCAGGCCTACCGGCGCGGTTCCATCGTGGGTATCGGATCGAACCGGTGGGTCGGCAAAGCGTGCGAAGTCGAGCCCGTGGTAGAGCAGCTCGACCTTGTCCGGCTCCTCGGTCAAGCTTGCCAGGTGTGCCGCTCCGACTGCGGTACAGGTCACCGTCCAGGCTGCCTCTGCCAGCTTTTCCGTCTTCTCCCACTCGGGGATGGTCCAGATATCGCGCGCATGGGCGGACACCGACCAGGGCAGGCCGCGCAGCAGCGCCGCGTAGCGGGCGACGGAGCCTGGGGTGTGCAGGAAATGGGCGTAGAGCCAGCCGGTGCTCTCCGGCAGCTCGGCCGCCAAGACACAGGCTTGGCCGAAGCGGCGCAGCCGGTTGGGTGTGAGATCCCGCCCCAGGTCGCGCAGAAAGGCCTGGCGCGCAGCGCGGTAACCTGGCCGTCGGCGCGCCTGCCACCAGCCGCGCAGGACCCGCCACGGCTCCCGACGGAGGTACTCCGGCAGGTAGGTCACCGGCGCTGCGATCTCCCGATGCACCGGATGGACCGCCGTGTCGGTAGGGTGACGCAACGACCAGAGCCGCAGCTTCAACCCTGCCCGCTCCAGCGCCAGGAGTTCTTGCGCGATGAAGGTCTCCGACAGCCGCGGATACCCCTTCAGGACCACCGCGATCTCGGCCTGGCGATCGAGGCTGGTCTGACGGTGCATCTCTGCGGCCATGCCCAGCTTCGGTGGGCGCCTATACGCCGCCGATGCACATGTACTTGATCTCGAGGTAATCCTCGATGCCGTACTTGGAGCCCTCGCGGCCGACCCCGGACTCTTTCACGCCGCCGAAGGGCGCCACCTCGGTGGAGATGATGCCGGTGTTGATGCCGACGATGCCGCTTTCCAGGCCTTCGCCGACCCGCCAGATACGGCTGAGGTCGCGTGCGTAGAAGTAGCTGGCCAGACCGAACTCCGTGTCGTTGGCCAGAGCGATGCCTTCCTTCTCCGTCGTGAAACGGAAGAGCGGTGCGACCGGCCCGAAGGTCTCCTCGGTGGCGATCTTCATCTCGCTGGTCACGTCTGTCAGCAAGGTGGGTTGGAAGAAGGTGCCGCCGAGGTCGTGCCGTTGGCCGCCAACCGAGATCTTCGCGCCTTTGCCGGTCGCGTCCGCGACATGCTCTTCGACCTTCTCGATGGCGGCGACGTCGATCAGCGGCCCTTGACTGACGCCCTCGTCCAGGCCGTAGCCGACTTTCAGGTCCCGGACCCGCTCGGCCAGCTTGGCCGCGAAGGCGTCGTAGACGCCCTCTTGCACGTAGATGCGGTTGGCGCAGACGCAGGTCTGTCCGGTGTTGCGGAACTTCGACATCATCGCGCCTTCGACGGCCGCATCCAGGTCGGCGTCGTCGAACACCAGGAAGGGCGCATTGCCGCCCAGTTCCATGGAAACCTTCTTCACGGTCTCGGCCGACTGCTTCATCAGAAGCTTGCCGACTTCGGTCGAGCCGGTGAAGGTAACCTTGCGCACGATCGGGTTGCCGGTCATCTCACCGCCGATCTCCTTCGCGCTGCCGGTGACGACCGAGAAGACGCCCTTCGGCAGACCGGCGCGCTCAGCCAGCTCAGCCAGTGCCAACGCGGAGAAAGGTGTCTGGGTGGCCGGTTTGAGTACGATCGGGCAGCCGGCCGCCAGAGCCGGCGCGGCCTTACGCGTGATCATCGCGTTGGGGAAGTTCCATGGCGTAATGGCCGCCACGACGCCGACCGGCTGTTTCAGCACCACGATCCGTTTGTCGGGCTGGTGCCCCGGGATCACGTCCCCGTAGATGCGTTTGGCTTCCTCGGCGAACCACTCCACGAAGCTAGCGCCATAGGCGATCTCGCCGCGGGATTCGGTCAGTGGTTTGCCCTGCTCCATGGTCATGAGGATCGCCAGATCCTCTTGATTCTCCATCATCAGATCGAACCAGCGGCGGAGGATCTGCGCGCGCTCCTTCGCGGTCTTGGCACGCCATTCCGGCCAGGCGGCTTCCGCCGCCTCGATCGCCCGACGGGTCTCGGCGGCACCCATCTTGGGGATCTGACCCAGCGCTTCGCCGGTGGCGGGGTTGGTAACCTCGACGGCCTGGCCGCTATCCGCGTCGATCCAGGCTCCGTTCACGTAGCATTGCTGGCGAAACAGACTGTGGTCGGAGAGCTGCGGGGCGCCGACGGGTTCGATCTTCACGGACAGGCTCATGGCCGTTCCTCCCTTTTCATTTCTTTCGATTGCTCAGGCGCGACGCGCTCTGAGCCGACTATAGGCGCAGTGCGCCGGCCTGCCAAAGACCACGGGCCGGCGCGCTCTCCAGCTAGGCTGGAATCTCTTCCGCGCGTTCGACGACGACGGCGAAGCGGTCGGACAACGCCGCCAGCTCGGCCCGCTGCAACTGATCGGCTGGTACGACTCCGCCTTGCCCGTCGGGTAGGTCGCGGGTGGCGCAGGCGCCGGCGATCACGGCCGCGCGATAGCCCAGGTCGGTGGCCGCGCGGACGGTCGAGCTGACGCACATGTGGGTCATGAACCCGGCGATCAAAAGGTTTTCGATCTTCAGACCCGCCAGCAGCTCGGCGAGTTCGGTACCGGCAAAACTGTTTGGCAGAGCCTTGGTCACCACCGGCTCGTCTCCCACGGGAAAGACCGGCTCGGCAATGGCATAAGCCGTCGTTTCCGGATCGAACAGGCCTCCGGCGCGGCCCTTGTGGCGCACGTGAATCACCGGTCGGCCCGCCTGTCGCGCGGCGCCGAGCAGACGGCTGCCTTCATCCAGCGCCGCCGCGACACCCGGCAAAGGCAGTCGCCCGTCGACATATTCGCGCTGAGCATCGATCATCACCACGGCCGACACGGCCAACGCCGGCGGCGTCGCGGGCGCTCCGGCCATGGACAGCAGGGTTTGCGGCTGGGACATGGGGAATTCCTTCCGGATCAGCCCGATAAAGGTGTTTCGGGCCGCAAGCTAGCAAGCCGGGCGCCCCGAAGGCCAGCAACACCGCCCGTTCTTCTCGAACAGCTCTTGTGATGCCTCCAATGATGCCGCGACGGAAGCGGCTGGCCCTAGGCCAGTGGCTTCTCCCAGAACTCGGCCCGGCCTTGGGAGGGGTCGAGAGCGTAGCCGGCGAAACCGAACCTCCGGTAGGCCGCCGTCGCGGGCCCGTTTCCTTCGAGGACTTCCAGGGTCAGCTTGCAGGCGCCGCGGTGGCGGGCGATTGCTTCGACCTCGGCGAGCAAAGCCCGTGCGAGTCCGCGGCCGCGGAAAGCGGGCAGGACCGCGATATCGTGAATGTTGATCAGCGGTTTTGCTGCGAAGGTGGAAAATCCTTCGACGCAGTTGGCCAGTCCGGCGGCGGTTCCGTCGGCATAGCCGATCAGGCTGAAACACTGCGGGCGCGCAGCCAGTTCCGGAACGAGCCTGGCGCGAACCTCGGCAGGCAAGGGCCGGCCACCGCCCATGGGATCGCACGCATAGGCATCGAGCAGATCGACGAGCTTCGCGGCGTGCTGCGGATCGTTGTAGTCGGCCCGGACAACCTCCAGCCGCGCGGACTGCGGCCTGAGGCTCACTCCACGGTCACCGACTTGGCGAGGTTTCGCGGCTGGTCGACATCGGTTCCTTTCACGACGGCGGTGTGATAGGCGAGCAGTTGAGCCGGGATGGCATAGAGCAGCGGTGCCACAAGCGAGTCGACGCGCGGCACTTCGATCACGTGCGCGGCTTGCGCGCCGGCCCGTTCAGCGCCTTCGGGATCGGTGATCAGGATCACCCAGCCGCCCCGTGCCGAAACCTCGGAGAGATTGCTGACCGTCTTTTCGAACAGAGGCCCGCTGGGGGCCATGACGATCACGGGGACGGTTTCGTCGATCAAGGCGATCGGCCCGTGCTTCATCTCGCCGGCCGCGTAGCCCTCCGCATGGATGTAGCTGATTTCCTTGAGCTTCAGGGCTCCCTCCAGCGCGAGTGGATACATCGCACCGCGGCCCAGGTAGAGCACGTCGCGGGCCTCGGCCAATTCGTGGGCGATGGCCTGGATCGCCTCGTCATGGTTCAGCACCTCGGCGCAACGGGCCGGCACCTCGGTCAGTGCGGCGGACAGCTCGGCTTCGCGCTCTGCATCGATGGCGCCGCGTGCGCGGGCCGCCGCGATGGTCAGGCAGGCCAGAACCGTCAGCTGTGTGGTGAAGGCCTTTGTCGAGGCGACGCCGATTTCGGGTCCCGCCAGGGTCGGCAGGACCGCGTGGGACTCGCGTGCGATCACGCTTTCTGGCTGATTCACCACGGAGAGGATCGTCTGGCCCTGGCTTTTGGCGTAGCGTAGAGCGGCCAGGGTGTCGATGGTCTCGCCTGACTGGCTAATGAAGAGCGAAGCTCCGCCCTCGGGCAGCGGGGCCTCGCGGTAGCGGAACTCGCTGGCGATATCGAGCTCGACCGGCAGGCGGGCGATCTGTTCGAACCAGTACTTGGCGACCATGCCGGCATAGAAGGCGGTGCCGCAGGCGGAGACCGTAACCCTCGGCACCTTGGCGAAATCGAACGGCAGTTCGGGCAGGGTCACCGCGCGGCTCTGCGGGTTGACGAAGACCTGCAGGGTGTCGCCGATCACGGCCGGCTGCTCGAAGATCTCCTTCTGCATGAAGTGCCGGTACTGGCCCTTGCCGATCATCGCGCCCGACAAAGCGGTCTGGGTGACCGGCCGATCGACCGGCGCGTTGTCGCTGTCGAAGATCTCGGCACCCGCTTCGGTCAGCACCGCCCAATCACCCTCCTCCAGGTAACAGATGCGGTCGGTCAGCGGCGCCAGGCCGAGGGCGTCGGAGCCCAGGAACATCTCGCCGTCGCCGAAGCCGACCGCCAGGGGGCTGCCGCGGCGCGCGCCGATCATCAGGTCATGACGGCCGGCGAAGACGATGGCCAGCGCGAAAGCGCCCTCGAGGCGATGCAGGGCCGCACCGACGGCCTCCTGCGGCGACATCTGCTGGGCCAGGTGATGATCGATCAGATGGACGACAGCTTCCGTGTCGGTCTCGGTTTCGAAGACCTGACCCACGGATTCCAGTTCGGCTTTGAGGTCGCGAAAGTTCTCGATGATGCCGTTATGCACCACGGCCACGCGGTCGCTGCTGTGCGGATGGGCGTTCTGCTCCGTCGGACGGCCATGGGTGGCCCAGCGGGTGTGGCCGATCCCGACCGTGCCGGGCAGCGGCTCCTGCTCCAGAAGGGTTGCGAGATTGGACAGCTTTCCTTCGGCACGCCGACGCGCGATGCCGCCGTTGACGAGGCTGGCAATACCTGCCGAGTCGTAACCGCGGTACTCCAGCCGCTTCAGGCCGTCGAGCAAAAGCGGTGCGACCGGTGCCTTGCCGAGAATTCCCAGGATACCGCACATCTTTTGCTATTCCTTCTTGCTGCGTCGCTCGCGGAAGCGCTTTGCGCCATCCTCGATCTTCCGCTGGGCGCCACGGGTAACGGCGAGGGATTGGTCCGGGACATCTTCGACGATGGTGCTGCCGGCTCCGACGATGGCATCCGCGCCGACCTTGACGGGTGCGACAAGGGCGGAGTTGGAGCCGATGAAGGCGCGTGCGCCGATCTCGGTCCGGTGCTTGCCGAAACCGTCGTAATTGCAGGTGATGGTCCCGGCGCCGATGTTTGCCTCTTCGCCGACCGTTGCATCGCCCAGATAGGTGAGGTGATTGGCCTTGGCGCCGGCGCCAAGGCGGGCATTCTTCACCTCGACAAAGTTGCCGATCCGGGCGCCTTCGCCGAGTTCCGTGCCGGGGCGCAGGCGTGCGAAAGGACCGATCACGGCGTTTGCGGCCAGCCGGCAGCCCTCCAGGTGACTGAAGGACTTGATCTCGCAACGCTCCCCGACGATGACGCCGGGGCCGAAGACGACATGCGGATGGATGACACTGTCGCGGCCAAGCTGCGTGTCGTCGCACAAGAAGATCGTTTCGGCACCGATCAGGGTGGCGCCTGCGCGCATGGCCCGGCGCCGCAGGTGTTGCTGGGCGATCCGCTCGGCCTCGGCCAACTCGCAGCGGTCGTTGATACCCATCACCTCTTCCTCCGACGCCACCTGGACGGCAGTTCTCTGGCTCCGCTGCCTCGCCAGGGCGTAAATGTCGGTCAGGTAGAACTCGCCCTTGGCGTTGTCGTTGTCGATCCCCGCCAGCAGGTCGAACAGCGCCGGGCCGTCGGCCAGAACGACGCCCGCGTTGCAAAGTCGGATCTCGCCGAGCGCCGCCTTGTCCGGGTCCGCATCGATCTCGGCCTGTTCGCAGACCTGGAGCAGCGCGCCTTGGTCGTCAAGCTGCAGCCGGCCGTAGCCGGTAGCGTCCGTGGGTTCGAAGCCGAGCGCAACCAGCGTTCCGCCCTTGGGCGCCCGATGTAGTTCGAGCATGGCCTTCAGGGTCTTTGGCGAAATGAAGGGCGTGTCTCCGTAGAGCACCAGAATATCACCCTCGCCTCTACTGCCTTGATCGTCGATCAGTAGAGGCAGGGCCTGCTGGACGGCGTGGGCCGTGCCCAGCCGGTCTTCCTGGATCACGGCGGCATGGGGTTTCGCCGCCGCGACGGCCGATTCCATCCCGGGACCGACGACCACGACGATGCGCTCGGGGTCCAGCTCTTCAGCCGCCTCCAGAACCCAACGTAGAAGAGGTTTTCCGGCAACCTGATGCAGGACCTTGGGTTGACCCGATTTCATGCGGGTCCCCATGCCGGCGGCCAGAACGACCACAGCGAGACGGTTTGAAGTCATGGAAAAGTTATCGATACGGCAGCGGTTGCAGATCAAACGAACCTGCGGCACCGGAGATCGCGCCGGAAATCGCGGCAGCCGAGGATAGGCCGAAAGCTGCCACAGCGCCGCCGTTCCAGGCAATTCACGTTCTATTACTCCGGCACGCCAGCCGAGGGATCACGGCCGAATCCGGGAAGGCTCAACCCGTCACCGGTATCCGGGTCCTATCGTTCGGCGGCCTGCCGACCGATGCGCAGGTCCGTCAGATGAGCGCGGACCGCGCCACGGGCCACGACGTCCATCTCGATCCGAACCGGCAAGGCCGGCCGGCCCTCTTCTACTTCGGCCAGGAAGACACGGATTTCCGCCGGATAGCGTTCTCTGCGCTCCTCGCTCTCCCAAAAGCCGGTGACCGGCTCCAGGTTGATGCGGCAGACCTGAGCCCGGCCGGAATAGATCGCATAGCTTCGCTCCTCCAAGACCGCGCTCCCCAGCGACTGCGCCACGACGTCCAGACGTCGGCGGCCATCGAAGATACGCGCTTCGCCGCTGCAGATGCCGGCCTGGGTACTCGCCTCGATCAGGTGAACCACGGCCGAGATCGGGTCCAAGGTGCCGCGCCGTGCGTCGTCGGGCACTCTGCTGCGCTCGTCATCCTCCGGTGGCGGCACCACTTCTGCCGACACGGCGCCGTCCGGCCCGTAAGTCAAGGCGACCGAGCGGGGATCGTTGTCTTCCCAACGGGCTTCCGTGCGGAAACTGAGCGGCGCGAGCCCGTCTTCGGTGCGCAAGCCCTCGGCTTCGGAATCCAAGCGGAACGTAAAGAAGTTGGCGAGGAATCCGTCGCTGCGGGCATGGAACCGCGCATCGTAGCGCTCACCGACGGATCCATCGTAGCGCAGCTGTAGCGTCAGGGCCCTCAACCCGCCGGAATAGACCTGGTAGGTCGCCTCCATAGCCCCGGGCTGCAGGGGCTCGGGGAAGGCCGGGGGCTCCAGTTGCGCCAGGGCCGATCCGCCCAAGACGAGAGTGCCCACACTCGCGAGCAGCGCGAAGGACGCGCGCCGAAGAGATCCGGTCCTCTGAGATTTGGCAAGTGGAAAAGGGCGAGCGTCGGAGGGTTCCATGGTCTCAGTCTCCGCAATATCTTGAGCCACCGCGATGTCGCCCCGTGCTGGGCTCTACGCGCAATGAACAAGCGGGCTGCAATTCTGCGCCCCGGCCGTGCCCCACCTCCTTCTACAGATAGTCAAAGCCGGCTATCCTGCCAGTGCTGGGAGAGCGATCTGATCTGCGGACCCTCGATTGTCGTCCGCACTTCCGCGTGGCTTGACAGCCTGGAGGACGGGAGATATCTGTCCGACCCTTCGCGTAGACTGGGTTGGATGATCGGCGAAACGATCGTTTGCCGCCATGGTCTGCGGCGTCAGGCGGGCGGTTAGCTCAGCGGGAGAGCGCCTCGTTCACACCGAGGAGGTCGCTGGTTCAATCCCAGCACCGCCCACCAGGTTTCCCGACAGGTTCTTCAGAATTCCGCCGGCCTTCCGGGCTCGCTTGGCCGGTTTAAATTATATTCGCGCGATGCTTGATGTTCTGATCAAGGTGCGGCGACTGTAATGTTTCCGCTGTTACGAGAATGTAGGCAAATATTAAATTCCATAAATAAGAGTCACAACCTATTTTAGGTTTTCTGTATTTTTGCTCAAAGCTTGCGAAGCCCTGCATAGTATCTGACGACCTTGAGTGCGATTTCGATTTTCCGACGCCAAAGCATGACCCTGGACGAGGGCCGTTCGGCTTTTCGGCCTGCGCGCTTGGCGAGGGAGTGGTCCGCGCGAATCATATCTTGGATTTTCTCCGACGCCATCGGGCCAACCAGTTCTTCAAGGCCGGAAATCCCGGTACGGCGGCGTGTGCTCGTGAAATGATGGTGCAGGCGAGGGCTGTGAATCACACGGGGTGCGGCATGGGGCGCGCCCCAGCGCTCGACGACCCTGAAGTACATGAGGTTGTACTCCTCGGGAAGAACGCCGAATCGCAGATCGCTATGCCAGGCCATCTCCCTGAGAATGTTTTGATCTTGGCGGCTTTTCGTTTCCCGAACTGCGGTCTTCCACTCGGTCAAAAAGGAAATCACCGCGTCGCTCTTATTGAAAGCGACAACCCCCGAGTTGAACTGCGGAAATGCATGGGGGATCTCTTCGCGCCAAAGGGTCTGCGCCCAATCGCCGTTCCGGCCTTGATCGTGGGCCATGGCCATGTCGAACCGGCCGAGCACGTCGAAGATGTCGCTGATGTCGGCAAGTACTAAGGTGTCCGCATCGATGTAGACGGTTTGATCGAAACGCGTCGCGATCATCCCGTCGATTTTTGATCGATGCCATGGATCGGCCAGCAGGTGTACTTGATCGAATTGAGGAAACTCGCACGCTTTGTCGGTGTAAAGATCGATTTCGATCTCCGGATTGTGCGCCTTCGCCAGTTGAGCGGATCGCGCCGCGAGAGCGACATAGCCCTCTCCCGTCGCGACGTAAATGTAACCCCTTGATGGCTTCATTCTCCGCTCTCCCCCCGGACAAGCTAACTTTACAATTGATATAAGATAATGAAAATTCCTACAGTAAAAATGCTTACCAAAATAAATTAAATTTACAGTTTTCTTCTATTCGTTTACAGAATAAGCGTTAAATCATTAATTGAAATTTTCTTTTTAGTGTTCTCGCTACGGTTTTCTGATCAAGAAATGGGCCGTTGATCTTGCATTCGGGCGGCTGGCGCCGGCAGAGAGGGAGTCCAAGGTGGGTATTTGGACAGACCAGTCTTGGTATCAGGTTAAAATGGGCCGTACCGTGAACTGGCTTTCACTCGCCGACCCGCTTCGCCCCGATCCCATGGCGGCAGCCGCCTGTACAGCCCTGAAGCGGCGTGTTGCGCATCGCGGTCTCGTTTCGCGATTTCCCCGGATCCAATCCCGCTTTAGCATCGGTCCCAGAGGCCTACGACTTGGCCGAAACTAAGGGAGCGACAGGCGATGGCTTTTCTATCGACGGCGGTATGGGACTATCGGCGCGTTGGGATGAACGCGCTGATGGACCGGGAAGGCCTGGATGCTTTGGCGTTCGTCTCGGCTGATTTCGTCCAGTTTGCGACCAACTTCAATCTGGACGTCCAGACCTGGGAACGGCCCGTCCTGGTCGTGGTGCCGCGGGCCGGCGATCCCTTCTGTCTGCTGAACGAGCTCTCGACCAATCATTTCCGGATGGCCGGCACGCGGGGGCAGCTTTGGTTGGAAGAGGCTCATTTCTACGACGAGCACCGCTCGCGCTCCAATGCGAAGCGATTGGTCACCAACTGGCCGCAGATCGTCGCCGATCTGCTGCGCGACAAGGGTCTGGCGGAAGCGCGAATTGCGGTCGATGCGCTGCCCGGCCCGCTTGCCCGGGTTTCGCAGATCTTGCCGCGGATCGAGGTATTGCCGCGCACGGGGCAGTTGCGCGACCTCCGTCTGGTCAAGCATCCGGAAGAGCTCGCGTTGATGCGCCAGGCCGCTCGGCTCTCCGATTGGGCGCAGGAGCTTTACAGAGACGCGATCCGCCCAGGCCGACTGGTTCAGGAACTGGATGCCGCCATGCATGCGAAGATCTTCGAGGAGGCCGCTCAGCGCTTTCCGGGCGAGCATCTGGAAATGCGCGGCTACACCCTGACCGGGCCCGCCTCGGCCTCGCCGCACGGCAACGGTGCCCTGACCGGCCTGCGCGTTGAGGAAGGTCACGGCATCGTCAACATCGTGATTCCTCGGCTCAACGGTCTGGTGATCGAGAACGAGCGCACCTTCTTTTGCGGGACGCCGAACGACGAACAGGTCAAGGCTTACGAAGCCGCGCTGGCGGCCAACGAGGCCGCGATCGCGGCGGCACAGGCCGGCAATCCTGTCCGCGCCATCGAGGATGCGGCACGGACGCAGATCGAGGCGGCCGGCTACGGGGCCGAGATTCGCCACCGCACCGGACATGGCATGGGACTGATCGGCCATGAGTATCCGGAGGACATGGCCTTCAACGACCGACCGTTGATGGCGGGCGAGGTCTACTCCGCCGAACCGGGGATCTATCTTTACGGTCTCGGGGGGTTTCGGATCGACGACACCGTGGTGGTGGGCGAGGTGCCCGAGGTGCTGACCCATGCGCCCAAGGACCTGGACAGCATCGTTCTGGCGGCGGCCTGAGCCCATGCCAGGCCCAGTCAATCGTCGTCTTGTGCTCGCCCGGCGTCCGGGTCCCGAAGGGGGTCGCGCCGGACTGCTTCCGGCTGGAAGAGGCGCCGGCTCCGGCCGCTGGTGCCGGCCAGGTGCTGATCCGGGTCCTCTGGCTGTCCTGCGATCCCGCGATGCGCGGCTGGATCGCCGAAGGTCCCAACTACAGCGAGCCGGTGCCTCTGGGCGGCGTCATGCGCAGCTTCACCCTCGGTCGGGTCGAGGCGAGCGATCATCCCGACTATCCCGTTGGGGTTTACGTTCTCGGTCGCCAAGGCTGGCAGAACTGGGCGATCAGCGACGGCAGCGACATCGACCGGATCGTGGATCCGGAGCAGGGGCCGCTGTCGGCCAACCTCCACCTGTTCGGCATGACCGGTCTGACCGCCTACCTGGGCCTGTCCGACGTCGGCCGCCCGAAGCCCGGCGAGACCGTGGTGGTCTCGACGGCCGCGGGTGCGGTCGGCGCGCTGGTGGGGCAGATCGCCGGGATTCTTGGCTGCCGCACGGTCGGGATCACCGGAAGCCCCGAGAAGGTGGCCGACTGCCTCGACCGCTACGGCTACGACGCGGCGCTGAACTATAAGGACTACGAGACCGCCGAGGCCCTGGCCGACGCCTGTCCGGCGGGCGTCGATATCTACTACGACATGACCGCGGGTTGGATCTCCGATGCGGTCATGGGTCAGATCAATCTCGGCGCGCGGGTGGTCCTCGTCGGCACCATGGCGCTTCCCAGCGGTCCTCCGCCTGTCGGCCCAAGGTACAGCCGCCAGATGCTGGTCAAGCGTGCGACCATGACCGGCTTCCTGGTGCTTGATCATTTCGACCGGCTCGAGGAGGCGGTGACGGCTCTGGCTGCTTGGTATCGCGAGGGCCGGCTGCAGTATCGCGAAGATGTGACCGAGGGCCTGGAGCGGGCGCCACTCGCCCTGATGACGCTGCTCGACGGCAGCAATCGGGGCAAGGTGCTGGTGAAACTGGCCGAGTAACCGTCGCCGTCGTTCGGCGATCTGCGCCCTTGCGGCATGGCTGCTGCGATCTTCAGACTGTAGCAACGGCGCTGCTGATACCTAGATCCAGGCGCAACGGCGAGAGGATCTTTGAGCGAGCCATGGACGACTACGATTACGATCTCTTTGTCATCGGTGCGGGATCCGGCGGTGTGCGCGCGGCGCGCTTCGCCGCCGGCTTCGGGGCCAAGGTCGCCGTTGCCGAGGAACGCCATCTGGGCGGGACCTGCGTGAACATCGGCTGTGTGCCGAAGAAGCTGATGGTCTATGCCAGTCACTTCTCCGAAGATTTCGAGGACGCCGCCGGCTATGGCTGGACGGTGGGCGAGCGCCGCTTCGACTGGTCCAAGTTGATTGCCAACAAGAACAGCGAAATCGCGCGGCTCAACGGCATCTACGAGCGGCTCCTGATCAACTCGGGCGTCGAGATCGTCGAAGGCACGGCCGCTATCGAGGATGCCCACACCGTCGTCGTCTCCGGTCGGGAGATCCGGGCCCGCTACATTCTGATCGCAACCGGCGGCGTGCCGTCGCGCCCGAGCGAGCCCGGGCAGGACCTGGGTATCGTCTCGGACGACGTCTTCTATCTCGAAGAACAGCCGGAACGAGTTCTGGTTGCCGGCGGCGGCTATATCGCGGTGGAGTTCGCCGGGGTCTTCGGCGGTTTGGGCAGCCAAGTGACGCAGCTTTACCGTGGAAACCTCTTCATGCGCGGTTTCGACGACGATCTGCGCCACGGCCTGGCCGAGGAGATGCAGAAGAAAGGCATCGATCTGCGCTTCCACACCATCATCGACAAGACCGAGAGGACGTCCAACGGTCTGCTGGCCCACCTTTCGGGCGGCGACAAGCTGGAGGTCGATCAAGTTCTCTATGCCATTGGCCGACGCCCCAACATTGCCGGGTTGGGCCTGCACAGTGCGGGCGTCGCTCTGGGCAGGAACGGCGGCATCGAGGTCGACGGTTTCTATCGGACCTCGGTACCCTCGATCTTTGCGATCGGCGATGTCATCGACCGGATGCAACTCACGCCGGTCGCGCTTGCGGAAGGCATGGTGGTTGCCCGCCATCTCTTCGGCGGCCTGGACACGGCGGTCGACTACACGGACATCCCGACGGCGGTCTTCAGCCAACCGCCCCTCGCGACCGTCGGCCTGACCGAAGAGCAGGCGCGTAAAACCTTTGGCGCGGTCGATATCTACCGCTCCCGCTTCACGCCGATGAAGCACAGCATGACCGACCGTGACGAGAAGACCCTCATGAAGCTGGTGGTGGCGCGCGACAGCCAGAAGGTCGTCGGCGCCCACATGCTTGGACAGGACAGCCCCGAGATCATTCAGGGCATCAGCATCGCCCTGAAAGCCGGCGCGACGAAGGCCGATTTCGATCGAACGATCGGTATCCATCCGACTGCGGCCGAGGAGTTCGTCACCATGCGCGAGACGGTTCCGGAGCCGGAGGAGGCGCGCGCGGCGGAATAGGCCGCTCCCGGATAGATCGCGAAGCGCCGTTCGACTCACGCCACCGGAGAAGCGCCGGCCTGATCGGTCCAGTCGCGTTCGGAAAGCAGCACGGCTCCCGCCAGGATCATGTCGATCTCAAGCCCGTCGCTCGAGAGCGGCAGGTCGATATGTTCCGTCACGACATGCTCGCGTTCCGGCATTCGACTGAACTCGGGTCCGAACCTCAGGGCCTTGCGCTCTCGCGCCAGTCGCTCGTACTGCGCGCGCATCAGGTCCGTCACTGTCTGGTCTTTGATGTCGGACAGCAGACGCGGCACGGGCGCGAAGCGGTAACCCTGCAGAATATGCTCGCCCATCAATCGCAGCCGATAGTCACGACCGCCGTCCAAGGGCTCCACCAAGGCGATGTACGGCAGCAGGGGACCTAGATCGGCGGGATCGATGTCGGCGCGCGAGGGTGCCCAGCGCCCCGCGCAGCGCTGCGCCCAGTAGCTGTAGATTTTCTTCAAGACCGGATGCGCCAGTTGGCTTCCGTCGTCCAGAGTCTGGAGAGCATCGAACATCCGGCCGCCTTAAACCGCACCTGCAGCGTTGTGCCAAAGCGATGGGAAAAACCACTATCGCGACAGATTTTTGCATAAAATCCGAGAAAGAGCACGTATTTCGAGTGAAGGTAGTGGGGGTCACCCACCAAGACCCTGGATTCGTCCGACGGCAAGCGCTAGAACCGGCGGTCCCGCAAGGTAAAGGCAGGAACCGAGGCGATGTCCGCCACTCAGACCACCACCTGGACACCTGACAGCTGGCGCGCCAAGCCGGTACAGCAGGTGCCCGACTATCCCGACCCGGAGGCGCTTCGCCGCGTCGAGGAGAGCTTGCGCACCTATCCGCCTCTCGTTTTTGCGGGCGAAGCGCGAAAGTTGAAGGCGGATCTTGCCAAGGTTGCGGCCGGCCAGGCCTTTCTGCTGCAGGGTGGCGATTGCGCCGAGAGCTTTGCGGAGTTCCATCCCAACAACATCCGCGACACCTTCCGCGTCCTGTTGCAGATGTCCGTGGCGTTGACCTTCGGCGCCTCCTTGCCGATGGTGAAGGTCGGCCGGATGGCCGGCCAGTTCGCGAAGCCCCGCTCCGCGCTGACCGAAACCATCGACGGCGTTGAGCTGCCAAGCTATCGCGGCGACATCGTGAACGGCATCGAGTTCGACGCCGAGGCCCGGCAGCCCGATCCCGAACGATTGGTGCGCGCCTACAATCAGGCCGCGGCGACTCTCAACCTGCTGCGTGCCTTCGCGCAAGGTGGCTTTGCCGATCTCCATAAGGTGCACGCCTGGAACCTGCGCTTCGTCGCCGGGTCTCCTCAGGGCGCGCGCTACGACGAGCTGGCGGGCCGGATCGACGAGGCTTTGGCTTTCATGGCGGCTTGCGGCCTGACGCCAGAGACCGTGCCGCAGCTCCGCGAGACCGACTTCTACACCAGCCACGAGGCGCTGCTGCTGCACTATGAGCAGGCTTTCACCCGTGTCGATAGCCTGACCGGCGAGTGGTACGACACCTCCGCCCACTTTCTTTGGATCGGTGACCGCACCCGACAGCTCGACGGGGGACACGTCGAGTTCCTCTCCGGTGTGAAGAATCCCATTGGCATGAAGTGCGGACCGAGCCTCGAGGTCGATGATCTGCTGCGTCTCATCGATCGCTTGAACCCGGAGAACGAGCCGGGCCGCCTGACCTTGATCTGCCGGATGGGTCACGATCAAGTGCTGGAGAAACTGCCGCCGCTGGTCCGTGCCGTGGCCCGTGAGGGCCGACAAATCGTCTGGGCCTGCGATCCCATGCACGGTAACACCATCAAGTCGGTCTCCGGCTACAAGACCCGGCCGTTCGACCGCATCCTGAAGGAGGTGCAAGGGTTCTTCGCCGTTCACCGCGGTGAGGGCACCCATGCGGGCGGTGTGCATTTCGAGATGACCGGCCAGGACGTGACGGAGTGCATCGGCGGCGCTCAGGCCATCAGCGAGGAGCGCTTGGGCGATCGCTATCACACCCATTGCGACCCGCGCCTGAATGCCAATCAGGCGCTGGAACTGGCCTTTCTGATCGCGGCTGAACTGAAGGCCGAGCGGGCCGGCCGGGACATGCCGTTGAAACAGGTTGCTGGCGCCTAGAGCGATCACACATGCTCTAGCCGGCAGAAGCGGTCGCGGTGCGCGCGCCAGACGCGGGAGACAGCCATGCCGGACGATCCTAAGACAAGCAGATCCCTCGCTCAGCGGCTCGGGTACGGCCCGCGCGACGAGGCCGGCGTGGCGGCCTGGACCGACACCTACTTCAAGCGGACCAAGCGGATCGTCGAAACTTTCGGCGATTGCGAGGTGACCTACGCGCTCTTCATGCGCCGGCCGGTGATCTGTGCGCCGCGACTTGTCGTGGAGTGGTTGGAGGACATGGCGGCGCAGCGTGGGTTTCAGGTCGAGATCGAGCTGCGCTATCCCGAGGGCAAGTGGGTCGGCGCCGGCGAGCCGATCCTCTATGTCACTGGCCCGCTCTATCATCTCTCCGATCTCGAAACGCTGATGCTGCAGAAGCTGGGGCCGCCCTGCGTCGCGGCCTACAACGCCTATACGATGTGCGCGGACTTGCCGAAGGTCGGCTTCCTCGCGATGGAGGCACGGCATTGTGCCGGTACCGAAATGACCGAGCTGATGGTCTATGCCGCGTCGGTCGGCTCCGCGCGGGCCAAGCGTAAGGTCGGTGCTCTCGGTTTCGTCGGCACGGCGACGGACGCCACGGCCCATTTCCTAGGCAAGGAGCGGGGCATCGGCACCATGCCCCACGCC